>CANRHV010000012.1 GCA_947630505.1 uncultured Monoglobus sp.
TATGGAGTGATAAGAAAAAATTTAACATGAGTAAACCCACGTAAAAACGTACTTTTCGGAGTTTTGCTCATGGCTAATACTAATTTTAAAGGAGTTGATTTTTATGGCATCGACAAATGTCACAATAAGAATGGACAAGGACTTAAAAAATCAGGCGGATGAATTGTTCTCGGTGCTCGGACTGAGTTTTTCCACGGCTGTCGGCGTTTTCTGCCGCCAGGCGGTAATGCGCGGCAAGATCCCCTTTGAGCTTGCGGCCGAAAAGCCCAACCCCGAAACCCTCGCCGCGATCGACGATGTGAACAACCACAGAAATCTCAGTAAGGCCTATGACGATATCGACGAGTTAATGAGGGATCTAAATGCTTAAAGTAAGATTTTCAAACAAATTTAAAAAAGATTATAAACTGGCGGTCGTTAAACGCGGCTATGACCAAAATCTCTTTAGAGAAGTTGTTATGCTGCTGCGAGATCAGGCTCCCCTGCCGCAAAAATATCGCGATCACGCTTTAAAAGGCGAATACGTCGGACATCGGGAATGTCATATAACTTCCGATTGGCTGTTGATCTATAAAATCGAACAGGATATATTGACGCTTACTTTGACACGTACCGGAACGCACAGCGACTTGTTTTAAATTTTATCTGCTCCCATGAAAAAATTGCGGATTTGCGCCTTGCGCGGACGGCGCGGCGGTGATATAATTTAATTTGGAAATAAATAATATCGGGGAGATGTGTTTATGAAACGTATGTTTTTAATAACAATTCTGTGTATCGCGCTGGTCGTTCCGGCGCTGCCCGCGGCGGCGTATCCGCCCGACTCGGAATATAACGTGTCGGACATGGCGTCCGCCAACATAACCGCCGAAACGCCGATGGGAGATTTCACGATAATTCCCGCCACCGACGGCGGCAGCGAGGTCGTCAAGATCGACGGCAGTAATAAGACCGGCTCGGTTACAAAGATCAAGTATACCAAGCGGCTCAAGACCGGCGCGACCGGCAGCTACACCAACCGCGCCGTGCGCTTCTCGACCGAGGGCCCCGCGGTGCTCTATCTTGACTGCGGCTCGGCCAACAGCAAAAACAGCCGCACCGGAAAAATTATCGACAGCAATAACAACGTTATTGAGTCGCAGGAAGTCAAGCCCGGCATGGCGTACTACAAATTTCTTGTGCAGGAGGCCGGAGACTACGCCTTTGTAAGTGAGGGCGGCGGAATCAACATATATTATCTGAAGCTGTCCTACGACCTGCCCGAGCCCGAGCCGGATTTTGAGGACTTAAAGCCCGTTGTCGGCGAGCAGCTGAGCGAGATATACACCGCGCCTCTGGCGCCCGCAAACGGAAAGGGCACCAAGGACGAGCCGATGAGCGTGGCCTCGGCGATCGCAAACATCGCGCCCGGCGGAGTTATATACTGCGAAGGCAGATATATGTTTAACGACTGCCTTTATATCCCGTTCGGCAACAACGGCGCGGAGGGCGCCGAAAAGCGCATAGAATGCCCCGACGGCGCTGTGTTTGACTTTTCATATGAGCCCTACGGCGGCAACGGCAGCGCCCGAGGCCTGCAGATGGACGGTAACTACTGGCACATCAAAGGACTTGAAGTCTACATGGCCGCGGACAACGGATTTTTTGTGAGCGGCAAGCACAACACGCTCGAGCTGTGCCGCGCCAACGCCAACCGCGACACCGGAATACAGATCAGCCGCCGCGCCTCCAACCAATCGAAATTCGACGACTGGCCGAGCGACAATCTGATACTGAACTGCACGTCTTACAACAGCTTTGACCCGGACACGGGTGAGAACGCCGACGGCTTTGCGGCCAAGCTGACCTGCGGAAACGGCAACGTGTTTGACGGCTGCATCGCCTACAACAACTGCGACGACGGCTGGGACTGCTATACCAAGTCGGAGACCGGGCCGATCGGAACCCTGGTGTTCCGCAACTGCGTGTCGTTCCGCAACGGGCAGACCACCGACGGCGCTTTCACCGACAACAGCGACGGCAACGGCTTTAAGATGGGCGGCGCGAAAATAGCTGTCACCCACTACATGTACAACTGCGTTTCGTTTGAAAACGCCAACCACGGCTTTACCGACAACTCGAACCCCGGCCCGATATATCTTTACAACTGCACCGCTTTTAACAACTCGCTCAAGGGCGGCACCAAAAAAAGCAATTTTGACTTCGCCAGAGACAAAGAAAAATCAAACAACACGATTGAAAACTGCCTGTCCTACACATCGCAGAAAATCGCGGCGGACAAGTTTTTGGGCACGATAAAGAACTCGGTCGTGTATAACAACAGCAAGGGCCTGTATTACTACTACGAGGACTTTCCGCCGATCACCAATTGGAACGACAAGCTGGGCGAAGTTCTGCCCTCGGGCACAATGGACACCGTCTCGGAATCGACGTTTGTCTCGGTCGAGGCTCCGACTCTCGGCGCCGACGTCCACAAGCTCTGGAGAAACGAGGACGGCTCGATAAACCTCGGCGATTTCCTAAAAACAGCCGAAGGCACGGCGATTCGCGAAAAAAACATAGGCGCCGACCTCTCGGGTGCGCCGATCGAATATCCTTCCGCTTCGCCCGAGCCGAGCGCGGTTCCGTCCGGCGAGCCTAAACCTTCAAACTCGCCCGAACCGAGCGCGATTCCAACCAACGAGCCTCTGCCCTCGAACCCGCCCGAACCTAGCGCTGCGCCGAGTAATAAACCCGATTATGTTCTCAAAGCCGCTCCCGACGATGAAGTCAACGGCATGTTCAATGTGCGTTTTGAAAACAACACCGACGCGCAGATCGAGCCGTATATAATAGCCGCCGCATATAAAATAATAGATGGAAACGAGCTGCTTGTGGATTTTGAGGACGAGATGATAACCGCCGACGGCGGCGCGGAGATTTTTAACATATCATTAAGCGGCGCCGCGAAAAACGGTGACTTTGACATAATCAGGATATTCGCCCTGAGCGGTTATGAAAATCCGAGGCCGCTCACCGATCGCGTTGAAATAAATAAATAAATAAAAAGATAATACAAAAGGCATACCGAAAAATTTTCGGTATGCCGCTTTTGTTTTATAATCATTTTTCCAGTATCTTTTTGGCGGTCTCGACGTCTTTGATGTCTATCAGGCATGATATCTCGGTCTCGGCCGTGGTTATCAGCTTGACCCTTATATCCTCCTCCGCCAAAAGCGTAAACAGCTGCGCCGCCACGCCCGCCTCGCTGCGCATTCCCTCGCCGCTGAGCAGGATTTTTGTGTTGTTGCCGTTTATGTCGGCCGAAACCTTAGGCGACAGCGATTTGAACTTGCCCGTGAGACCGATCACCGCGGCCAGGTCGTCCTCGGACAAAGTGAACGACAGGTTGATGCTGTCCTTATAGGGCGCGGTCTGGCTTATCATGTCGATGCTTATGCCGTTTTCCGCGATTATTTCCAAAATGCGGGCCACGCTGCTCGGGTCGTTGGGAACGTTGTTGAGCGTCACGATAGCGATGCCCGAGAAAAATTTAATGTCTGTGATGGTTTTTATCATAATATAACCTCCTGAATTAAGAGTTTTTGATCAGATCCTTCATGCTGTACATGCCGGCGGGCTTGCCCTTCATAAAGGCGGCCGCCTTGACGGCTCCCACCGCGAACACCTCTTTTGACGCGGCCGAGTGCTTAAGCTCGATCACCTCGTCGGTGCCCGCGAATATCACGTCATGCTCGCCGACAATTGTTCCGCCGCGCACCGCATGGAGGCCGATCTCGGTCTTGCCTCTCTTTTGGCGCACCGAATGACGGTCGTAGACATACTCGGGACTCATGCTCACTGATTCAGATATCGCGTCGGCTATGGCCAGCGCGGTGCCGCTGGGCGCGTCCAGCTTTTGGTTATGGTGCTTTTCTATGATCTCGATATCAAAGTTGTTTTCAAGCAGCCGCGCCGCCTTGCATGCCAAGTCGATCAAAAGATTGATGCCGATCGACATGTTTGCCGAAAAGAATATGGGCGCCGACTTTGCCGCCTCGGCCATTTTAGACTTCTGACCGTCGCTGAGACCTGTGGTGCAGATGACCGCGGGAGTGTTTGTGCTGACCGCGCAGTCAATTATCCCGTCGAACGCCGACGGGTGGGAGAAGTCTATAATAACGTCAAACTCCTCTTTGACCTCGCTTGGTTTAGCATAGATCGGGAACTTTTCGCTGCCGTCGGTATGTATGTCGCATCCGGCCGTGATCTCAACGCCGGAGGTTTTCTCGCAGACTCTCGCCACGGCTTTTCCCATGTGGCCGCCCGCTCCGCTAAGTAAAATCTTTGTCATTTGTATCACCCCGGGAATTAATTTAATTTGCAGCTGACGCCCATGCTGTCAAGCGCCTCTTTAAGAATCTCCTTGTTGCCTTCATCCATATCGCATAGCGGCATTCTGAGGGGTCCCGCGCCGTAGCCCAGCATATTCATGGCGGTCTTTATCGGAATGGGATTTACCTCGATGAACAGCTTGTGTATCAGATCAAGATGCTTTAAAAACAGCTCTCTGGATTTTTCGAGCTCGCCGCTCTCAAACAGGGCGCATATGTCGTGGGTCTCCTTGGGCAGGATGTTGGCGAGGACAGAAATAACGCCCTTGCCTCCGAGCGACATAACCGGAACGATTATATCGTCGTTGCCCGCGTAGATGTTAAGATCGGTCTCGGCTGCCACCTCGGCCACAAACGCCAGGTCGCCGGTGGCTTCCTTTATGGCGTTGACATTGGGCAACTGCGCCAGCTTTTTGAGCGTCTCGATCTTGAATCCGAGACCGCCCGTTCTGCTCGGGATATTGTAAAGTATTATCGGGAGCTTAACGCTTTCGGCTATCAGCTTTGTGTGTGCGTAAAGTCCTTTCTGGGTCGTTTTGTTATAATACGGAGTGACGATAAGAAGTCCGTCGGCGCCCACGCTCTCGGCGTATTTGCTCAACTCGACCGCGTGAGCCGTGTCGTTGCTGCCGGTGCCGGCGATAACCGTAATCCTGCCCGCCGCTTTCTCGACCGTGTAGCGTATGACCTCCTTATGCTCATCATCGGGCATTGTGGCCGACTCGCCCGTGGTGCCGCACACTATGATCGCGTCGGTCCCGAGAGCGACGTGCATCTCGATCAGCTCGCCCATCTTGTCGTAATTAACTCCGTTTTCGGTGAACGGCGTGATTATCGCCACGCCGCTGCCGGTGAAAATAGGCTCTTTCATATACGAAAATCCTTTCTTATTATATAATATATCAGTCAAAAATATATCAATCCAAATAACCTTTGGCGGCAAGCAGCTCCGCCATGAGCACCGCTCCGCCGGCCGCGCCGCGCAGAGTGTTGTGGCTCATCGAAACCATCTTGTAGTCATACTGCGCCGACTCTCTCAGTCTGCCGCAGGATACGGCCATTCCGCCGTCTATCTCTCGCGCCTCTTTGATCTGAGGCATATCGGGATTATCTTTTTCCGTGTACACATATATGAAGCGCTTGGGGGCGTGGGGCAATTTAAGCTTCTGCGGCTCGCCCTCAAACTCTCTCCACATGTTCTCGATCTCCTCGACCGAGGGCTTGTTTGCGCTGTCTTTGAAACTGAAGAATATCGCGGCCGTGTGACCGTCCGAAACGGGAACTCTGTAGGTCTGGCACTCGATGCTCAGCTTATCCGACGGCACTATCTCGCCGTCCTTTATCTCGCCCATTATCTTGTTGGGCTCGACCTCCGACTTCATTTCCTCTCCGCCAATATAGGGGATCAGGTTGTCTACCATCTCGGGCCAGCTCTCAAACGTCTTGCCCGCGCCCGATATCGCCTGATAGGTGGTGACGAGCGCCTTATCGATCGGGTATTTCTCGTTTATGACCGCCAGAGCGGGCAGATACGACTGCAGCGAGCAGTTTGACTTGACCGCAATAAAGCCGCGCTTGGTGCCCAGACGCTTTTTCTGCGCCTCTATTATCTCGAGGTGCTGCGGATTGATCTCGGGAATGATCATCGGCACATCGGGAGTATGGCGGTGAGCCGAGTTGTTTGAGACAACCGGGCACTCGGCCTTGGCGTATTTTTCCTCAAGCGCCTTGATCTCGTCCTTTTTCATATCGACCGCGCAGAACACGAAGTCGACCTGCTCGGCGATCTTTTCAACGTCCGCCGCCGCGTCGTACACGACCATGTCGCGCACCGACTCGGGGATCTCAACGGGCATTGACCAGCGTTTTCCGACCGCCTCGGTATACTTTTTGCCGGCGCTTCTCGGCGAGGCGGCCAGCAGCTTTATATTAAACCAGGGATGGTTATAAAGCAGGGTTATGAACCGCTGCCCCACCATTCCCGTGGCTCCGATAATTCCAACGTTAAACTGTTTCAAAACTTATATTCCTCCTTGAATCATTCGTATATATAATTATATGACATTATCCTTATTATGTCAAATGGTTTTTTCGCCTCGGGTGTAAATTTTTGAGAGCCCGCGGGCGCGGTTTTTATACATTATATTGTAAAGCAAGTCTCGCGGGGCGGAAAAATATTGCAAAATTTTTTTAAAAAACTCTTGCAATCTTTAAAATATAGTGGTATAATACCAGTTACTGATGTAAAAATCAAATTGAAATTTGTCTGGAGGTGAAAAAATGCCTAACATTAAATCAGCTAAAAAAAGAGTTAAGGTTATCGCGACAAAGACTCTCAGAAATAAAATGAACAAGTCTCAGCTCAAGACCGCTGTCAAGAAGTTTGAGGATTCTTTGAAGCAGGGCAAGGACGCTGCCTCCGAAGCTTATAAAGCGGTTGTTAAAAAGACTGACCAGGCCGTGGCTAAGGGTATTCTGCACAAGAACACCGCCGCCCGCAGAAAGAGTCAGTACGCAAACATGATGAACAAGCTCTCGTAGCTTAAACCCCCGCGGCGGGGCAAACGCCGCTAATAATTCGACTTCACGCCCGCGTTGCGAAAAGCGCGGTATCTGACACTTGAAGTCATCACAAACTCTACAAACACGGAGCAGCGCCGCTGCTCTTTTTTCTTATATAAAACCTTGAAATATATATCGAATTATGTTATAATTATTATATATATTCTGAAACGGAGTGATAAATGTGAACGAAACAATCAAAACAATTATCTCCCGCCGCAGCATTCGCAAGTTTAAGCCCGACCCGATAGAGAAGGACAAGCTTGACGCGATACTTGAGGCGGGGACCTACGCGCCGACCGCGATGGGCAGACAGGCGCCCGTCATGGTGGTCGTGACCGACCCCGAGATGATCGACAAAATGGAAAAGATCAACGCGAGCTTTACCGCGAATGAGCATCCGTTTTACGGCGCCAAAACCGTTATCGTGGTTCTGGCGGACACGCGCCTTTCGGGAAACAACGCGATGCAGGACGGCAGTCTGGTTATGGGCAATTTGATGCTGGCCGCGCACTCGCTGGGCGTTGACTCATGCTGGATCAACCGCGCCACCGAGACTTTCAAAACGCCCGAGGGCATTGAGATGCTCAAAAAGTGGGGGCTTGACGAAAACTTCGTCGGCGTCGGCAACTGCGTTCTGGGCTATCGCGACTGCGATTATCCGGAGCCGAAGCCGCGCAAGGAAAATTATATAATTTGGGACTAAAACCCTATGGAGGTCATGTTATGAAATTAAAATTGATTTTAAAAACCGCCGCGCTTGTTATGGCGGCGGTCGTGGCGGCGGCGTCTCTCAGCGGCTGCGGAGTTTCGAAGTCGGAATTCAACAGCCTGAAGGAGCGCGTCGCGGCGCTTGAGGATATGTACGGCACGGATATTCCCGAAACCGCATCATCGGGATCAAGCAGAGCTTCAAAGGCCACCCCGAGACCCACCGAGGAACCCGAACGCGACGACAGAAGCTCCGACGAGAACAACAAGAGCAGCGAGAAATTTGATTCCGACACCGTGGGCGAGGATATTGATGTAATCGAGTATGATTATCTGGACAACGACGGCAAAAAGTTCGCGTTTTTCGTGTTTGACAACGATTCGGACTACGACGTTGACGCCGATATTTCAATCGAATGCAGAGGCTCAAATGATAGAAATCTCGGCAAGGACAGCAAGACCCTCAAAAATCTTGAAAGCGGCCAGCGCAGCTATGTCGGATTTGAGCTGGACGAGGATACCGAGACTATCGTTCGCACCGTTAATTATAACGAAAGCCGCCTCCGCGGCACGCGTTTGAGCGATATCGGCGCGAGAGCCGCCAGAGCGCAGGGCGGCGTTAATCTGACCGTCACAAACAACGGAGCCGACGATGCCGACGACCTTAAATATCTTGTGATATTTTTTGACGGCAGCAGCATGGTCGGCTTTGACTCAAACAATTTGCCGAACCTGAAAGCCGGCGAAAATGTGACCCTGCCCTCTGTCTGCTACGAGGATTTCGACCGCGCCGACGTGTTTATCGCGGTTACCGATTAAGAAATAACATATCAAAAAGGCTCCCGAAATTGGGAGCCTTTTGCGTTTTATTTGCATTTTAATTGGGAAGAATTAATTGTTTTTAAAGTATCTCGCTCGCGGCGGACATGGGCGTCATGTCGCTCAGGCCGTTCCAGACCATGAGTTTTATGCTGCCCACCTCGACGTTCTCGGGGATATCTACCGTGTTTGTGAACACGTAGTTAAGGTCGCTCAGATCAGCGTCCATTGTCGACATGCTTACGAGGCAGTCGTTTCTGTCGTATACCGCCATGATTATGTTCACGGTCACGGGCTCGATCGCCGCGTCTCCGCTCGCGTTCTCAAGCGTCACGTTCGCCGTTACCTCGCCTTTCACTTTCGCGCTGTCCGTTATGTCGTTGCCGCTCGCGTCGGTCAGCATTACGTCAGACTTGAGCTCAAGATTCGAGTTTATCGAGCCTATCAGCGTTATCGCTCCGTCGGTTATCTCGATATTGAATTTATCTTCGGTCTCGGTCTCTATCTTAACGCTGTCCTTCACTATCGTGATCGGGTACTCGCCGTCCTCGTCGCTCTCAAGCGCCTTCAGGTTTATATTGCATACCTCGCCGCTCTCTATCGCGGCTCCGCTGTACAGCACCGTCACCGCGCCTCCGTTTGCCGATGTGAACAGATCGGCCGCCGACGCTCCCTCGGCGGGTGTCACCGATTGATACTCAAACTTTGACGCGTCATAATTCAGCGTGAATCTGTAATCGGTTATGCCGCTCTCGCCTTCCATAAACAGGTATACCGGCACGGATATCGCGTCTCCCGCAGCTCCAGACGCCGAGCCTACAGATATCGCCGCGCTTCCCGGCTCTATCTTCGGCACCGTGTACGCCGCCTCGAATACTCCGCTGTTTTTGTATCCGTCCTTCACGGCTATCGCCTTTATCGTGACGTCGTCGGTTATCGCTATGCCGCCCGAATATCTCCTGCTCTCGGTCGTGGGCTCGCTGCCGTCCGTGGTGTAGTAGATCATCGAGCCCGCCGTCTCGGAGCGCAGTGTTATAACCGTGCCTACCTCAAGCTGTCCCGCGCTGTGGCTGGATATCGGCGTTTCGGTATTGCCGACGGTTATCTTGCCGCCCGCGATCTTGCTGGGATTCATTCCCTCTTTAACGGCTATAGCCTTTACCGAGGCTGTCTCGGTCAGCGTTATCGGGCCGTCGTAGAGACTTGAACCTGTGCTTGGCGCGGAACCGTCAAGCGTGTAGTATATCTGCGCGCCCTCGGTGGCCGTCGTCAGCGTCACGGTCTTGCCGCCTATAAAGCTCGATATGCTTATCTTGGGCGTCTCGGCCGTTCCGCTCGTCTGTTCCTTCGCAGACACTGTCACGGTGAACGCCGCCGAAAATCCGTTATACGATACGCTTATAGTCTGACTGCCCGCATAGTTCGGGTCGTAGCCCGAAACGCTGTAGTCGCTGATCTCCTCGCTTGTGCCGTTGTTGTACATCGCGGTCACGATCATTCCGGTCGTGTCAAGCGCCTCGCCCTGTATGTAAGCGCGCTTGTCGGGCTTTTGCGTAACCGATATGCCTATGAGCTTCTTGGCCTCGACCGTTATTTCAAACGTCGTCTTAAAACCGTTATACTCAACGTTGATCGTCTGCTTGCCCAAAGTGTTCGGCTCGTAGCCGCTCAGCGTGTAATCGGTGATTTCCTCGGCCTTGCCGTCGCTGTATACCGCCTCAACTTTAAGACCGCTTGTGTCAAGCGCCGTACCCTCGACCGCGGTCATTTTCGCCGGCGCGGATTTTACGCGTATGCCCGTGATCTCGGCCTTCGGCGGCTGAGTCGGAGCAAGGGTCGGAACGGGGGTCGAAACGGGCTCGCTGTCTGGTGTAAATGTGAAGGCCTTAAACTTCGCATCGCCCGTGCCGTAGCTGTAGAGAACGTACTCCACGCCTTTTTCGAGATATGCGCTCACAGGCGCCAGCAGGTGGTTCTCGCTGCCCTCGTTTACGACCGAGGCGACGGCTTGGCCGTCGGCGTATTTCGCGAGTACGCCCTGTTTGTTGTTCCTGGGGATGAGCATAAGCGACGAGAACGTGCCGCTGACCTTCGGCGTTATCTTGATATAGCTGTAGCCGCCGTCTCTGTCAAAATACCATTCGGGCTGCGCTCCCTCGGTCGGCGGGCCGTATCTGGCGCAAAGCTGTATTCCTATGACATTATAGGACACACCTTTGTTATAGCTTGTGCCCATAAAGTCAAAGGTCTCGTTCGGTGTTCCGGTCTTCCATGTAACGCCGACCGTCGCGCCGTTGTCCTTCGCTCCGCTTAGGGCGAGCGTGATATTCTCGTCGTCGTACAGCACATCCTTTGAGCCGTAGGTCATATCTCTCATATCGTCAGGCACGATCCACTCGCTGGTTTTTTCAGCCGGCGGCTCCGTCGCCTTAGGCGGCGTGCTTGTGGGCTTGGGCGCCGCTGTAGGTACAGCCGTAGGCACCGCTGTAGGCGCAGCCGTGGGCACCGCTGTAGGTGCTGCCGTGGGTGCCGCTGTAGGCGCGGCCGTGGGCGCCTGAGTAGGTACTGCCGTGGGCGCGAGGGTCGGAACGGGGGTCGAAACGGGCTCGCTGTCGGGTGTAAATGTGAAGGCCTTAAACTTCGCATCGCCCGTGCCGTAGCTGTAGAGAACGTACTCCACGCCTTTTTCGAGATACGCGCTCACAGGCGCCAGCAGGTGGTTCTCGCTGCCCTCGTTTACGACCGAGGTGACGGCTTGGCCGTCGGCGTATTTCGCGAGTACGCCATATTTTCCGTTCCTGGGAATGAGCATAAGCGACGAGAACGTGCCGCTGACCTTCGGTGTTATCTTGATATAGCTGTAGCCACCCTCTCTGTCAAAATACCATTCGGGCTGCGCCCCCTCGGTCGGCGGGCCGTATCTGGCGCAGAGCTGTATTCCTATAACATCATAGGACACACCTTTGTTATAGCTTGTGCCAATAAAGTCAAAGGTCTCGTTCGGTGTTCCGCTCTTCCATGTGACATCGACCGTCGCGCCGTCGTCCTTCGCTCCGCCGAGGGCGAGCGTGATATTCTCGTCGTCGTACAGCACGTCCTTTGAGCCGTAGGTCTTATCTCTCATAATGTCGGGCACGATCCACTCGCTGGTTTCTTTAGCCGGCGGCGGAACATCGCTGTTTGTCATTTCGTACGGTCCGTATGCTAATATATTTCCGCTCAGAACGTCAATGTCAATGCTGCATCCGGCAGAAAGGTTGATCGACGTATTAGATATGGCAACTGCCGCTTTCTCCTCGATCAAACCTCCGCCGCGGTTTTTGATCTTATATGTGACATATTTATAAGGATGGGATTTCATCATCAAATTAAGACTTTTAGCGTAAGTATTTTTGAAACTTATATGCTCGTTCGCCCGCATGACGCTTTTGAACAGCGCGGGATCATCGCGCTTTTCAGCTGTCATGCCCTTTATGAGCGTCACATCTATCGGGCCGAGCAGCGGCGTCACCGCGACGCTTTCAAACGCCTCTATTTTTATCGATGACCCTTCGTTATCCGTGGAGTAGGACTTGACATTTCCGTCTCCGTCATAGACCGTCATGTCATACTTGCGCGACTTTATCAGCGCATCCGCTGCGCGAACATTGTTGTTGGTGATCACCAAAGTCTCGCCCTTTCCCGCGCTGTGGCGCTCATAGGCCGGGCTTTGGGACGCGGATGTTTCAAAAGAATCTCTGACGCAGTGCACCTCAACATCCGAAAGAGCGGTTATTGTGGCCTCGGCGCCGGCGGGAATTGATATTTCTCTTTCATAATTAACATTAAGGTCGTGCTCTCCGCTCGCGTATGTGCCGTTGGCGTTGTAGATAACATAGTCCGCCGTGCGATCTACGCCGTATTCAATCGCTTTGGTGATATAAACGCTTGCGCTCCCCGTCATGATGTTTTTGACTTTCACGCTCTCCCCGGGGCTCAAAAACTTCCGGTAATACGCTTCGCTCTCTCCCTCGGTTTCGCTAAAGAAACTCAAAGGATATGTGATATGCAGATTTGTTCCGGGTTGATAGCCCGCCGCTGTTATTCTAAGAGAGCAGTTTGCGGGAATCGTGAGGCTTAATTCTTGGCTGCGCGCCGTGCATTGCTTAACTGTTCCGTCATCACTGTATATCACGTAATCATACGTATAATATTCGCCATAAAGCGTAAGCATCGGGTCAATATATACATCGACATTATATGCTGAGGTGTTTTTAAACACGCTCGTGCTCTTTGCCGCAACATGCGAGATTTTATATATCGGGTCGATCTCGGTTACCGAAATCGCGTCGGCCGCATTCAGGGCAAAGGTCACATGAGGAGTCACAAGTGCGTATCCGTTTACCGGAATAGTTATCGACGAATTGTAATCAGCGGCGTGACCGATAAAGGTGTTATTCTCGCCGTATAAGATATAGTCAAACACCCCGTAGTTTGGCAAAGTATAATCGGCGGCGCCATTGTTGGTTATTTTGTAGCTTTTATCGGCGGCAAACTCGGTATAAGAGGCGGCGCTTGTGTGGGTAATCGCGAAGTCATCATAACATGAAGATACTTCGTGATAACTATTGCCATCGGGTGAGATTTCCAAAGTGTCTCCGGCGGGAACCCTTTGATAGTTATCGCCGCTGTAAGCGTAAGACCAACTGTTGCCTTCTTTGACAAGGTTACCCAGATTGTCATACAGTTTATATGGGCCGTTATATTCTACCTTTGATGCAACTGATGATATATTCTTAAATGAGTATGTTTGACCGGGATTCACATAGATTTCTCTATAGACCGGAGTCTCGCTCTCGCTTATATCAAAGCATCCCCACGGCGCATACACTCTTATGCTTTGCTCACTTCTATTGGAACATTCAAAACTTCTAAGCTGAGTTATTTTCACGTATCCACCTGCAGGAACATTCAGCTCACTATAATTATTTTTCGCAATTGACAAAACGTCATCTAAATTAACGCGCTCGCCCGCCGCGTTATAAACCGCGCAATCGGCTCTGCTATTATAGGCATTCTCACAAAATACTTTCTGTTCTTTTGTCGTCTTGTTTTTATAAATATATGAGTCCCCGTGAGCGTAAGTCCGCGCGTCGAAAACAGGGTCGGTATCCTTTTCAACTTTAAACACGCTGTTGGCTGCGTATATATCGCAGTATTCCTTCGCGGTAATTTTGAGGGTATAATGCGCCGGCACCGTATAACCATCACGCAAAGTTACGTCTGTGCCTTGAACGGAAATTCTTCCGCCCGCGTCATAAAGAGCGTATGATACACTATGGAGAGTGCTACCGCCGCCCAAAACGGGATATGCGTTATCGGTAGTGTTCTCTATTGAATAGCTGTCTCCGGGTTCGACGGGAATAACAGTCGCCACAGGCTCGTCAAGCTTTTCGATTTTAAGCCGCGCGGGCGAATCGCTGAAGGTATAAGGCCGCAGCAGAAGCGCCTCGACTCTGTATCCGGGCTTAATGTCAATATCATAAGAACTGCCTTTGCTGATGCTGTCGATCTCACCCGAAGCGTTATATAAAACCTCCACGCCGTAAATATCTTCAACTCTTTGGGTTGAATTTGTCATGTTTGTTATTGAATAACTCTCATTCGGTCTGCCGTAAATCACATCAAGAGCGGTGCCGTCTGTCTGCTCAACGGTGAAAACGCCGTTCAGAGCGCCGATTTCCATACAATTCTCTCGCGAGGTGATCTCGGCGGTATATCCGGCGGGAACGGAAAGCGATGAGTCGCTATAAGGTGTTCCCGAGCTTGAATAATTCCCCGCCGCGTCATATAGAACATAATCGCAAAAATACCAATTATTCCATTTAAAAATTAAATTTGCGGGGGCGTCGGTGGTATTCTTAAAACGACGGGTCTCTCCGGTGAGCAGACCGATATGCGTATAGACCGGCTCGTCGACCGCAGCGACGGTTATTGCGGCCGAGGTGTAAGAATACGAGGTGCCGGACTCCGCGGTAACAACAGCCCGGCCTCGGGCCGGTACCGTTATGGTTTGTGAAGAGTCATAAATGCAAAACGAGTGGCTCTCGATCGTATCGTCGGCATAATAAATAACATAGCTCAGCGAATAGTTGTATGTCTGTTTCAATGTGACATTCTGCGGCGTGCCTCCTGTGTTTTTGAACTCGACCGTAGCGCCCGCCTCGATCGAGCCGTCCGCTGCGGCCTCAGCCACATCCTCTGCGGCTTCGGCCACAGGCTGTTCGGACAAGTCCTGCGGCGCCTCCGCCTCGAGCGCGATCTGCTCGGGCGCGGCCTGCTCCTCGGCAAAGGCCGGGACGCAAAGCGTCGAAAGCACAAGCGCGAACGCCAAAAACATTGTCAGTAGTCTTTGCTTTTTCATAATCATTCCTCACTTTGTATTATATTTTTAACATTTTATTGCTCATCACTGTTTTTTTAAGTATAATATTTACTAACATTATACTGGATTTTGTTCAAATTGTCAAGGAAAATTTGAGTGTTTTTTTCAAAATATTTAAAATTTTGTGTTTTTGTTATTTAACCCGACGTAATATAGTGATCAGAACACCTCATCAGTCGCCTTCGGCGCCAGCTTCCCCTCAAGGGGAAGCCTATCTTGCCTTCCCCCCAAATCCGTAGGGGCGGATATCATCCGCCCGCCTGCCTCGCCCAAACCCGTAGGGGCGGACGACCCCGGCCGCCCGCCTGCCTCGCCCCTTGGGGAGAGGTGCCCGCTTGCGGGCGGAGAGGGGTCAACATAGAAACTAGGAAATAGGTACTAGATACTAGGAATATAGCTGTTATTTTCAATCCTAGTCCCTAGTTACTAATCACTAGTCCCTATGTTGACCCCTCTCAGTCGCCTTCGGCGACAGCTCTCCCCAAGGGGCGAGCCTTTCTTTTCCTTAATATATAATTGATTTTCTATTTTCCACGCAAAAAAAGCTCCCGAAATCGGGAGCCGTTTGTTCGTCTTAATTCAAGCCGTTGGGATTGTTTTTCTGCCAGTTCCAGGTGTCGCGGCACATGTCCTCTATGGTGAGCTCGGCCTTCCAACCCAGGCAGCGCTCCGCCTTTGACGGGTCGGAGTAGCACTCGGGAATGTCGCCGGGTCGACGGGGCTGCATCTCGTAATTCAAATCAATATCATTGACTTTGATAAAGCTCTTTACTATGTCGAGCACGCTGTAGCCCACTCCGGTGCCAAGGTTGAACGCCTCGACGCCCTTGTGCGCCGCCGCGTAGTCTATCGCTTTGGCGTGGCCCTTGGCGAGATCGACAACGTGGATATAGTCACGGACGCAGGTGCCGTCGGACGTCGGGTAATCATTGCCGAAAATTCCCAGCTTGGGCAGCTTGCCGACCGCCACCTGTGAGATATAGGGCATCAGATTGTTGGGTATGCCGTCAGGGTCCTCGCCTATCCTGCCGCTCTTGTGCGCGCCGATGGGATTGAAATATCTCAGCAGCACAACGCTCAGCTCGGGATTCGCCGCGCATGCGTCGGTCAGGATCTGCTCTATCATCAGCTTGGTCCTGCCATAGGGGCTGCCGCTGGTGAGCGTCGGCATGTCCTCGGTCAGCGGCATTTTGTCGGAATCGCCGTACACCGTGGCAGACGAGCTGAACACAAAGTTATTAACGCCGTGCTTTTCCATGGCCTCGAGCAATGTCAGGGTCGAGTCGATATTGTTTCTGTAGTACCTGAGCGGTATTTTGCAGCTCTCGCCCACCGCTTTGAGACCCGCGAAATGGATAACGCAGTCGATATTGTTTTCCGAGAACAGCTTATCCACAGCCTCTCCGTCGCAAACGTCGATCTCGCAGAACACGAAGTCCTTTCCGGTGATCTCTTTGATTCGGTTCAAAGCCTCGGGCTTGGAGTTTGAAAAATTGTCGGCTATCACGACGCTGTGGCCCATGTCAAGCAGCTCGATCGCGGTGTGCGAGCCGATATATCCCGCGCCGCCGGTCAAAAGTATATTCATTTTTTGTCATCCTTTCATATTATAATACGCCGATATATTTTCGGTATAAACATGATACTCCAAAATAAGGATAATGTCAATATAAAAGTTGTAGGGCAACGTTGACACCTCATCCGACTTTTTGCCCATTCGGGCAAAAACCCACCTTCCCCTCAAGGGGAAGGCAAAATAGGCTTCCCCTTGAGGGGAAGCTGTCGCCAAAGGCGACTGATGAGGTGTCCTATTCCCTATTCCCTACGTTAGAAGAAATAATACGCGATTATGTTCTCTATGGGGTTTTCGGAGTCGGTTTTTTTGTCTCTCAGGCTGCCCATTGAAAGCTCGTACGCCTGGATCAGTCCCAGTGCGTGCTCGGGCTCGGCGGCTCTGTCGGGGTCGGCCGCGAAATCAGTCGGCATATAGCACGAAACATACGGCTCTATCTCGCTCTTTTGTATCTGCTTGTCCGATCCCGCGATCGACTTGCCGCTTCTTATATAATCCGCGGTTATGCTCAGCGCTTCGCCCTCGGTCATAGGCTCGTCTGTGCCCGAAGCGTCGGCCGCGGCGATATCACCCTGCCCGGCGGCCTTGCCGAGCATTTTTAAAAACTCGCCTTTGGTAACGGTCTCGGGAGCCGCTTCATCAATAATATCAAGCTCTTTCAGATACTCTCCTGTCTCGGAAAACGCCTCGTCGGCCATATCGACCATCGGAACCGTCACGGGCTCCTCCGCCACGTCGGCCAGCACCTTGTAACCCGAAACCGGCAGGCTGACAAGCAGCCGTCCGTCTTTTGAGTTTATATCGGTATACGGGCCCGCTATAACCTCTCCGCGCGCGTCGGCAAGATACATGCCGCCGTCCTCCGCGCGGAACGTGAAAAACACTCTGTCCGAAAGATCGATCACGCGGCAGCCCGAAAGACTGTCGCTCTCCCATGTCGGCTCGATTATAATATTTCCCGCGTTGTCGGTCACTCCGATTTTTCCGTCCTTCATTACAAACGGGAAACTTATTTCGTCATATTCGCGGGGCAGGATCTCCCGTCCGTCGGTTCCTATCAGGCCCCATCTGCCGCTGTCGCAGACCCTTATCGTGCCGCAGCTTACGCTCATATCTCCCGCGTCGACGGCGGCTAAAAAATTCCCGTCTGTGTCGAACATGTCAAATCCCGACAACACTGTGCCGTCGGGCGTCTCGGTCATCTCGCTTCCTCTGCGGCCGGCAAAGAACACGGGCCGAGCCTCCGCTCCGTCTGCCCAAACCAACGCGAGCCGCTCGCCGCCGACACCGACATAATTCAGCGAATAATATTCGCTTCCGTCCAGTATAACATCGCCCTTTGAGTCTATCAGCATATCGGTCTCGCCGTCTATTGTTTTCTCGCCGCTTGCGCTTTCGGAATACGTCAGCATAGCCGCGAGAAATCTGTCGTCACGCACCATTTCTATTCCCGCGCAGCCGCTAAGCTCAAGCAGGAGACCGCCCTCGCTGTCATACAGCTTGGACACGAATTCATTTTCGTTTGTGACCGTGAAATATTCGTTGCTGAGTATCTTGATCGTGTCGGTCGTCAGCGGAATGATCTCCTCGCCGCTTCTCAGGTCAAGCACCGTGTAGCCGTAGTCTCTGCCGACCACGGTAGTATCGCAGGAGTAATCGCTGTCGAACTCCGCCAGCTGAGACCTGGAAAACGCCGAAACATAATCGTATTTCGGCTCGATAATAACTTGTCCGTCCTTGGCAGCGTAGCCGTAGTTGCCGCTGAAATCCATAATACGAATTATTCCGTTTATCTCGCAGACCTCGTTATACCGAGGCGTGATCAAAAGCCCGCCGTCTGATTTGCTGACGGCGCCCCACATGCCGTCCCTTTTGACCGAAACGGTCTCGGGATCGGACTCAAAATCACCCTGGAGCGAGGCGGACGCGCCGCTCTGCTTGGGATTCTCGCTTCCCAGTGAGGCGAGCAGCCTGCCGACGGGTGTATTGAGCTGAATATCGTCCCACTCGTTTTCGCAAATTATGTCATCGCCTATTTTGAGGCCGTATTTTCCGTCCTCGCCTTGCGTGAAAATCGGCTCCGCGGCCTTTTCCTCGATATAACGCTCGGCGTTGACAAGATTGACGCTGCCGCCGCGGCTCAGGCTGCACTCTATATATCTGTCGGCCTCGGAGCCCGCGAACGCCGGGACAGCCGCCGCGACCGCCAGCGCCAGCGCGGACGCCGCCGCGATAAGTTTTTTGAATCTCATATCGGCTCACCCCCCTCAGTAATATAATATCTCTGCCCTGGCGGACGTGTGTATTTCAAGAGTATAGCTTCCGTTCGGACTGAGACCTTTTATCGTGTATGAATTGTAGGCTCTGGGTGTAAAATATATTCTGTTGAGCGTATCGCCCGAGCCGGAGACGACACGCGCTCCTATCATATCCGAAGTGCGGCTGTCGATATAGAAATTGATCGTTCCGTCGGCGCCGCTTTTAACGCTTATGTTGTTGTCTCCCGCTGTTACGGTCCGACGTTTGGCGCCGGGGTGCTCGCTCTCCACGTCGTCGATCGTGGTGCCGGGCAGCAGGTCGTTTCTGGACGCGAAAACCGAGTCCGCGTCGTCCCGCGTTTGGGTCTCCGCGTCGGCCCCTGACTCTATAACCGTTGTGCGTTCCTCGGGTCGGGAGCCGTCCGCGGTTTGCGGAACCGTCTCCCACGTATGCGCGGAAATGTCCGCCGCGCCCGAATCCGAGCCCGAACGCGCTTGGCCGCCGCCCGGGTCGGAAATCGTTTGTTTGACCGACGCTTCCTCATAATACGGCTCTTCAGCCGTTTCGTCGATAAAAGCATAGAGCTCGGTCTCGCGCTGAGGTTCGCTCTCGGCGATTATCGGCTCCCGCGGCGAAAACTCGCGCTCGTCGGGCGAAAAATTTTTGGCTATCCCTCCGAACAGCGGCTCGGGCTGCAGCGCCTCGGGAAGCTTGGCGTTGGTAAGCCCGGTGAAGCCCAACACAAGAACGGCCGTCACTCCGATAATTCGCAGCGCGGCGCAGGGCCGTTTGAATTTTGAAATTTTAATTATCCTGCGGCGCAGATTGCTTTTTCTGTCGGCCATGCCCATAACGGCGCCGAACCTTTGAATCGAGAGCCGCGCCGAGGTGTTTATCAGCGCTCTGCCGTAGTCCTTGTTCTCGCCCGCGCCGATGTACATCATGACTTTCTCGTCGGTGGCAAGCTCCGCGTCGCGCATGGCGCAGGCCGTGAAGTGCCACACAAGCGGGTTAAACCAATGAAGGCTGCGCACGATGATCACCAGATATTTATATAGAATATCGCGGCGCTTCATGTGGCACAGCTCATGCATTAATATGTACTTTATTTCCTCGTCGGGAAAGGCGCGGACTTCCTCGGTGAGCAGGATCTTGGGCCTAAAAAACCCGATCAGCGCCGGGGTCTTAAAGCGCGTCTGGAACACATACGAAACGCGGCGGCTTACGCGGAGCCGCGTTGAGCATTCATCAAGTATTTTCGATATCCTGCCGTCACCGCCCGAAGGGCGCAGACTCATTTGTATCTGCATGATGATCTGGGGCGCCGCGAACCACAGGAAAACAGCCGCGCACACAACAAGCCAGATCACGGCGCAAATCGACACAACAGGCACGCCGACAGGCGCTGCAGCGGATACTCCCGCGCTCTCAAGGACGCGGCTGCCCGTTTCCAAATTCGCCGTCTCCACGCCGCCGGGCAGCAGATTGAACATGCTGAATCGGCTTTCGGGCGCGAAAGGCAACAAAAACCTAACGGTCACTATAACCCAGAACATGAACATCGCCGAGGCGGGCAGCTGTTTTTTCAAAAGCTTGCCCAACGCCCAGACTATGGCGCCCATGATAGTGCCGTACAGAGCCGCGCTTAGACACAGCAAAAAAAGTTGTTTTATAATCATATCATTCACCTAATAAAATTATCCCTCAAGAATTTTTTTGAGCTCGTCGATCTCTTCCTTGTCAAGATCGTTGTCTTTGATGAATCCGGTCAACATCATGTTGAGCGAACCGTCATACATCTTGTTGATGAAATTCTTGGTGGCATTTGACTTGTACTCCTCCTCGTCGATCGCCGCCGAATAACGGAACGCGCGTCCGTTGATCTTCTCGATCGAAAGAGCTTTTTTGGCGACAAGACGGTTAATAAACGTTCTTATCGTTTTGTCGTTCCAGTCGTTGGTCTCGGAGACTATGTTAACTATCTCGGTTCCCATAAGACTGCCGTGCTTCCACAGCACATTCATGACCTCAAGCTCCGCCGGAGAAATTTGCGGTAATTTTGACATGATAACTCTCCTTTCACTGATTTAATTATATTTTTTTATTATAATTTTATCTAATTACGAGCGTAAACCTCACATTACTATCTTACACTTGTAGTAACCATTTGTCAAGCATTTTTTCAAAATTTTTTAAATTATTGAAAAATATCCAAAAAATCGGCGCCGCTACGGCATTATCGGACGCGTATATTGTAAAATATTACAAATTTTCATTAAACTCGCAAAGGGTATTGACTGTTTTAGTTTTTTGGTGTATTATATTAATGTCAATTTAATAAAATTGGCATTACATTTTAATGAAACCTTAAATATTAAAATTTTCTTCGGATTGGGGCAATGCCGCCTGGGGGTGTTGCCCCTCTTTCTTTAAATCAAAAGGAGATGTCTTTATGAGCGAAAGCGCTAAACTTCTTGCGGAGGCAATAAAAAAATCAAATAACATGGTATTTTTCGGAGGCGCGGGCGTTTCCACCGAGAGCGGGATCCCCGATTTCCGCAGCAGCGGCGGAATTTACAATCAGAAATACCGCTATCCTCCGGAGCAGATCGTGAGCCACACCTTTTTTGTGTACAGCCCCGAGATATTTTTCGAATTTTACAAAGAAAAAATGATATACGAGGACGCGAAGCCCAACAAGGCGCATATCGCGCTGGCGGAGCTTGAGAATATGGGCAAGCTCAAGGCGGTCATAACCCAGAACATCGACGGCCTGCACCAGGCGGCGGGCAGCAAAAACGTGTTCGAGCTCCACGGCAGCATACATCGCAACTACTGCACAAAATGCGGAACTTTTTACGGTCTTGACGCGATCGTGAACTCAAAAGAGGTCATACCCAAATGCGAAAAATGCGGAGCGATAATAAAGCCCGACGTTGTGCTCTACGAGGAAGGCCTCGATGGAAAGGTCATAGACGGCTCGGTGCGTGCGATACGCAAGGCCGACACCATGATAATCGGCGGTACATCGCTCAACGTGTACCCCGCCGCGGGACTTATCCACGATTTTTCGGGCCACACTCTTATACTGATAAACAAGAGCGCCACCCCCGCAGACTCCCGCGCAGACATAGTGATCCGCGAGCCCATAGGCGAAGTCATGGGCGAGGCGATGGATATCGTGAAAAACGGTTAACGCGGAATTTAAGTATGATCTACATTAATTTTGACAAGTCCTCGGGCGAGCCGCTTTATATACAGGCGTTCACCCAATTGGCAGACAAGATAAATCACGGCGAGATCGAGCCGGGCTCAAAGCTGCCGTCGCAGCGACAAATGGCGAGGGATATGAGCGTGTCGGTCAACACGATAACAAACGCTTATAACATGCTGGCGCAGTACGGATATGTCTCGGCGGCCGAGCGCTCGGGCTATTATGTCAAGAGCGCGGAAAAGGCCGCAGACGTGCCCGACCGTTTGTGGCGCAGCAATGCGCCTTATGTTTATAACTTCAGCCGAAACGGAACCGATCTGAGTATTCCCTCGGCTTTTCGCCGCGCCTACAGACAGACCGCGAGGCTTGACGAAAACAAATTCACATATCCCGACTATAACGGCGACTATGACCTGCGCAAGCAGATCTCATACATGCTGAACAAAACACAGGGGATAAAGGCGAGCCCTGTTCAGATAATAATAGGCACCGATATAACACGGCTTTTGGACTGCCTAATGCGCGTTATCGGCGGCGAGGCGGTTTTCGGACTCGAAAATCCCGCCTACAATAAAATAGCTCAGTTTATGAACCTGGGAGCCCACAAGATGAATTATCTCAATATCCCGGAGAGCGGCATAAATGCCGAAGCTCTCAAAAACTTTGACGCCGATGTTCTCTTCCTGATGCCTTTCCACCACTATCCGCTCTACTATAAAATGGACCACGAGCAAAAGCGCGCGGTCCTTGACCGGGCGGGAGACAAGAGATACATAATAGAATATAACTACGATATGGACTTTGTTTACTCAAATCCGTCGGAGCCGCTTTTCTCAATGACCGAAAACAAAAACGTTATTTTCGCGGGGGACTTTACGCGGACCGTCTCGCCCTCTCTGAGCGCCGCGTACATGGTGCTGCCCGAGTTTATGCTGGCAAAATGGAAAAGAGTGTTCTACACCTATCATTCATGCGTCGGCAGGCAGGATCAGGCGTTTATCACCGAGATCATAAGGGACGGCAGCTATTACTCAAACATAAACCGCCTGCGCAGAATATACAAGAAAAAAAGGGACCTGCTGATCGGCGCGATAAAGCGTCATCCGTTCGGCAAAAACATTGAGATCTTAAACGCCGAGTGCGGCACGACGCTGCTGCTCAGGCCGCTCATTGACGCGGACGAGGAATTTTTGATCGACATCGCCCATCAAAACGGCGTTAAGCTCTCATTCATCAAAAACGCCCTCGAAAAGCCCAACCCGATAATCTCGGACAGGCTGTTTATCTTAGGTTTCGGCGAGCTCTCGGACGAGGACATAGTCCTCGGAGCAAACAAACTCCTGGATATATGGTCCTCAATTTAAAATAACCGTGTTTGTGTAACCTAATTTTAATTTGAAAATGTTGTAATATTGTGGTATTATGTAATTGGCAGTTTTTGCTGCAAGTGCGGTATATTCCGCGCGGAGAAACACTTTGATGTAAATAAAATATGTCAATTTAAAAGGCAGACATAGAAACGTAAGGACGGTTGGCCGCTTCTTCTTTGCGAAACATAATCGTTTCAGCTTACGAAGGAGGACGATGCCTATGAAAAATTGGGCTTTAAAAGCAGCGGTAATGCTGTTTGTTATCGTTATAATACTTATAGCGTTTGCGCCTGTGGTGCAATAAAAATAACAACCGATCCAAAGTTTAGCCGCCGAGGATCGGTTGATATTTAACCCATTCGAAGCGGTCAAACCGTTTTTACGCTCTGCCGTTTCTCTTTTATTATTATATATTATTCTTTTGCTTTTGTCAAGAATTTTATTAAATCTGATTTAAAATTATTTTTCTGCTACCATAAAAATTTTTGTCATCTGCTACTTTACCCCCGGCTTAAAGTGCTTGTATAATAATATTATAGGGGGAATTTCTATGAGAAAAATATTATCCGCAATGCTGTGTTTGATCTTGGCGGCCTCTGCCGCGCCGCGGACGGTGTTTTCGGAAGCCGAAGCCGTGACGATCACCGAAGCCTCCGGCTGGTTTGAATCGGCTTACGCCGAGTGGAGCGGAGCGGGCATCGACACCGTGAACGCATATATCAAACCCGAAGGCGGTGAATACGCGCCTATCGACCGCGAGCTTTTGCGCGAATACAAAAACGGAACTTGCCGCGTTGACGCGGTCGGTCTTTCGGCCGGAAGCTATCGAATAAAAATAGTTCCCGCGGAAAACGGCGCCGAGGATGAGAGCCTCGCGACGGAAACCGAAATACTCTCGGTCGGCTCTTACCCGAGAGAAGGATTCGCTTTCAGCTCGCAATCCCCCGAAAAGGACGCGAGCGGCGGCTATAAGCCTGACGGAACGCCCAAAGACGGCGCGGACATAATTTACGTTTCAAACGGCAACAAAGACCGCGTTATGATAGACGATATACCCAAAGACGGCATCGGGCTCGTGAGCATATTTGACTTCCGCGAGCGGAACAAGATCACAACGCCGCTGATCGTGCGGCTTATCGGCAGAGTTGACATGCCCGAAGGCATGCAAAAATATCTGCTCGGTATCCGCAATACCAAAAACGTGACAATAGAAGGCGTAGGCGAGGACGCGGCTATCCACGGGTGGGGAATAACTTTCAAAGAGTCCTCGAATATCGAACTGCGCAACTTCGCGATAATGTGGTACGGCGGCGGAACCGACAGTGACGCCACGGCTCTTGACGGAAACAACGACAACATCTGGATACACAATCTTGAATACTTCTACGGCGCTCACGGCCCCGATAGCGATCAGAGCAAAGGCGACGGCAGCATTGACATGAAAAATCAGTCGGACTATGTGACGATATCATACAATCATTTCTGGGATTCGGGAAAGACCACATTCACCGACAGCCCCGACGGCGCCTCGGACAAAACCCACGTCACCTATCACCACAACCACTTTGACCACTCGGATTCGCGCCACCCAAGGTGCGTGGGAAGCGACGTTCATATGTACAACAACTATTATGACGGCGTTTCAAAATACGGCATAGGCGCGGCCAAAGGCTCCTGCATATTCGCCGAGAACAATTATTTCAGATACTGCGCCAGACCCATGATAATCTCAAGTCAGGGCAGCGACGTTTATAACTCAAGCAAAAAGAATTACAGCGGCGACGGCACGCTGTCCGGTCAGGCGGGCGGAATGATAAAAGCCTTCGGCAATCATATGGGAGAATACGAGAGGTTTTACACTCAGCTTGACACTCCGAGCGACTTGGCTCCGGGACTGAGCAACGCCGGCCACCTTGACTGTTATCTTGTCTCAGACCGGGACGAGAAGGTACCCGATACCGTCAAAGCGCTCAAGGGCGGCGCTGTGTATGACAACTTTGACACTGCGGCTGACATGTATGAATATAGCGCCGAGACAGCCGAAAGCGCCGTTGAGACCGTTAAAAAATACGCCGGACGAATGAACGGCGGAGATTTTGAATACACCTTTGACAATTCGATCCAGGACAAAAATTATGACACGATACCCGAGCTTCAGACTTTGGTCGAAAACTATGATCCGCCGATCGCCGAAGTCGGCGGAGACGCGTCGCTGATTGTCGAGCAGCCGCCCGAGCCGTCCGACGACAGGATCACGCATAATTTTACAACTCAAGGCACCGCGAGCGGCGTTTTTGAAATAAAAGGCTCGATTACAGACCTGTTCGGCATAATGCGGTACGACGCGGTCAATTTGACAAAATCCCTCAAATTCGAGGGCAGCTCATATATAAAATTCACGGCGGTGCAGTGCGGTATAATGACCCTGCTCGCCAATCCGTACCGCGGCTCGGTCAATGTCAAGGTAAACAACGAGGTCGTCCGCGGCGATCCCGAGACGGGGCTTATACAATTTAACGTCGAACCCGGCGAGACATATAACATCACACGAGACAGCGTTTCGTATCTGTTCTATCTGATTCTGGAATACGACCCGAACAGCCCGATGATAACGCCGCACCCCACGCAGGCTCCCACATCCGCGCCCACCGCGAAACCGGGAAATCCGACGCAAACACCGAGCGGAGGCTCTCCCGATATTCCCGCAAGCGGCGGATATATACATAATTTCACCGAAAGCGATATGCGGAGCGATTTTTATACAATAAGCGGTGCAACATCAAAGGACAGAGGCTCTTTGGAATACAGCGGCATGACGCTCACAAACGCTTTTAAGCTGGGAAGCAGCTCGCACATAAGCTTCGCCGCTCCCGGAAACGGCGAAATGCTTTTGGTTTTCGGCTCATCGAGCACGCCGACGGCAAAGATCAACGGCACGGCCTTGATAGGCAGCGGAAACACCTTGACATTTCCCGTAGAAGGCGGCGAGAGCTATGAGATCACAAAAAACAGCGGCGAGCAGCTCATATACTACATGGCGCTGACTCTTGACGCTGCGCCGACCGACGCTCCGCCGACCGAGGGACCCGCCGCAACAACTGAGCCGAGCGACGCTCCATCGACTGAGACACCGACCGAGGAACCGAAAAACGGCGGATATTCGATAAAAGGATCCGACAGTTCAAACAGCGGTCTGACCGCGGCTGTGGAATACAGCGGTACAGGTGCGCCGAAAGCAACGCTGCTTGCCGCGAAATACAAAAACGGCGCGCTTACCGCCTTTGGTAACCCGATCGAATTAAACGGCGAAGGAGAATATTTAATAGAAAACTTCGCGGCGGAAAACGGCGAAAACATTGTTTTGTATATTTGGAACGATACCGACAAGATAAAGCCGCTGTGCGAAAAATTTGAATTAAATAATAATTAATATAAACGGAGGTATAGAAATGAAAAAGAAGATATGTTTGATTTTGTCAATGCTCATGATTTTGGCGTCGGTTCCGGTCGCGCTAGTCGGCGCGGCGGACACGGTCGTGATAACGGCTTCAAACGGCTGGCTCGAGTCGGCCTACGCCGAGTGGACGCCGATCGACGGAGCCGACGGCTACAACGTTTACAGCAAAAAATCGGGCGGCGAATACGTTAAGCTGGACGCTCCGCTTGTGCGCGAGTATCCCGATTATTTCCGCGCCGACGCGCTCGGGCTCTCGGCCGGAGATTATACGCTTAAAATCGTCCCGGTGAAGGACGGCGCGGAGATGGCTGACGCGGCGGCGGAGACCGGAACGCTCAAGGTTTCGGCGTATGACAGAAGCGGATTCGCGTTTTCGAAAAATTCGCCCGTCGGCACCGCGAGCGGAGCCTATAACGACGACGGAACATTAAAAGAAAACGCCGACGTGATCTATGTCACGAACGGCAACAAGGACACGGTGACTGTTGGCGGCGACCCTTCGCAGGGAATAGGCCTGCCCGAGATCCTGCACTACCGCCAGCAGAAAAAGATCACCAAGCCTCTGGCAGTGCGCCTTATCGGCAGGGTCGAGGACCCCGCGGGGCTTACGCGCCACACAGTCCAGATTCAGGGCTGGGAGCAGAAAACCACGCCCATGGTAGGCCAGAGCCTGACGATCGAGGGCGTGGGAGACGATGCCGCGGTGTACGGCTGGCTGATGTGCTTAAAGCGTATGGTCAACGTTGAGATACGAAACCTGGCCGTTATGTACGCCGGAGAGGGCGCCGAGGCGTCCTCGATAGAAATGGACACCGACAACTTTAACATCTGGGTCCACAACTGCGACTTTTTGTATAACGCGCCCGGAAAGGACGCCGACCAGGCAAAGGGTGACGGCGCGGTGGCGTTTAAGTCGGGCTCGAGCTATGTGACGGTCTCGTACAACCACATGTGGGACCTGGACAAAAATTTTGTCTCGGGCGGCCCGTGGGAAAACAGCAATATGTATAGTCCCGAGGCTCACTACTACGCCACATATCACCACAACTGGTTCGATCACGGCGACGCGAGAATGCCTCGCTGTGTCGTTGGCGACAATCACGTTTATAACAACTACTACGACGGCGTCGCCATGTACGGCATAGGCGCAGCGATGAAAACCTCGGTGTTCTCGGAGCGCAACTATTACCGCAACGTGCCGAGGCCGATAATAATCGCCTCTCAGGGCAGCGACGTCTATGACAGCGCGACAAACACCTATCCCGAAAAGGGCACGCTTTCGGGTCAAATGGGCGGCATGGTAAAGTCGTGGGAAGATGTGTTTATAACGCCTCAGAAAAACTGGTGGCCCCACGGAAAAGAAAAAGACACGGGCGAGTTTGACGTTTATACAGTCAATGACCGCAATGAAACCGTTCCTTCCACCGTGCAGGCAAAAGTCGGCGACGACCGAGGCAAAGGCGTTTACAATAACTTTGACACCGATTCGAGCATCATGTATGAATATACGTCGGAATCTGCGGAAGATGCGGTCAATACCGTTAAGAAATACGCGGGCCGCGTTGAGGGCGGAGACTTTGAGTGGACGTTTGACAACGCGGTCGATGATTCGCACCACGGCATAAATCAGGCGCTGCTTGACAAAATAACGAACTACGCCTCGAAGGTCGTCTCGGTGGGCGGCGGACTTCCGCTGATCCCGCCCGAGCCAGAGCCGACGGCGACGCCCGATCTCGCGGCGACAGCCGACCCAAGCGCCACGGCTAAGCCCACAAGCGCGCCCGTCGCGCCTCCCGAGGGAAACGTTAAGCCGATACCCATTGGCGCGGACAGCTTTGCCAAAGACTGGAACAGCGGACAGAGCATGTCGGCGGGCGACATATCGGCCGACGGATATGTGGGCTGCTATAAGGGCAAAGGCAACGGCTACAAGAGCAACAGCTTCAGCGTCGACGGTGTTTCAATAACAAGAGGCTATCAGGCAAAGAGCGTCGACAGCCGCTCGTTCTACATCATTCCCGAAAGCGAATGTATGATTACCGTTTATTTCTACTCGGGCGGCAAGAACACGCTGGGTCTGCACCTGAGCCCCTCGGCCGAGCCTGACGCGGTGTGCGCTCCAGACCACGGCGGCGGCGACTACTCGTTCACCTATCACTTTAAAAATCCCGGCTCCGCGCTCTATATCGCGGGCCCGATGGGTGACATAAACATTGCGGGAATATCGGTCCGCGCGGTGCCCGGCGGCTCGACAGCCGAGCCCACAAAAGAACCTGCCGCAACGGCCGAACCAACAAAAGAGCCGACCACAACGACAGAGCCCACCAAAGAGCCGAGCGAGCCTTCAAGCGCTCCGTCGGCCGAGCCACCCGCAACGCAGG
This sequence comes from uncultured Monoglobus sp., assembly GCA_947630505.1. GTDB lineage: Bacteria > Bacillota > Clostridia > Monoglobales > Monoglobaceae > Monoglobus. The sequence continues at coordinate 29,144 of CANRHV010000012.1, forward strand.
CGCCCGAGGCGGAGGGATATTCGGTTATAAGCGCGGAAACAGGCGCGGACGGCCTGACCGCCAAAGTTGATTATGTCGGCGCGGCGGCTCCCGAGGTGCGGCTGATAGCTGCCAAATACAAGGACGGCGCACTGAGCGGAATAAAAGACACGGCGATTAAATGCGCCGGTGACTACGCCATACCCGATTTTACACTGAGCGAAGGCGAAACATACGCGCTCTACATCTGGAGCGATCTAAACGGCATAAAGCCATACAGCGAAAAATTTGAAAAATAATATAATATGATTTCTTCCCAATTATAAAAGCATGACCCCGACGCGCGTCGGGGTCTCACTTTTTTCTCAATATATCAATAACTCTTTGAAAATCGTCCGGCAGACCGCAGGTAAACTCCATATACTCGTTTGTGTCGGGGTGGATAAAGCCAAGCTTGTAGGCGCAGAGCAGCTGGCCGTTCAGATTAAACTCCTCTTTTTTAACGCCGTAGGTCTTGTCCCCGACGATGGGGTGGCCGTTTTTGGACATATGCACGCGTATCTGGTGCGTCCTGCCCGTCTCCAAAACGCACTCGACAAGAGTGTATTTCGAAAACCGCTCGAGCACATTGTAGTGGGTGACCGCCTCTCTTGAGTTTTTGCCGGTGATCGTCATTTTTTTCCTGTCGGTCGGGTGCCGCCCGATCGGCGCGTCTATCGTTCCGCTGTCCTGTTTTATGTTGCCGTGGACCAGCGCCTTATACGCCCTCGTCAGACTGTGCTCCTTGATCTGTTCAGACAGCTTTTGATGGGCGTTGTCGTTTTTTGCCACCATCAAAAGACCGGTGGTGTCTTTGTCTATTCTGTGAAGTATTCCCGGGCGCTTTTCGCCGTTTATGCCCGACAGACTGTCTCCGCAGTGGAACATCAGAGCGTTCACCAATGTTCCCGAATAATTCCCGGGCGCGGGGTGCACGACCATGCCGCGCGGCTTATTGACGATCAGCATCGAGCTGTCCTCGTACACAACATCGAGCGGTATGTTCTCGGGCGTGATCTCAAGCTCCTCTGGGTCGGGCAAAACTACTTTTATTTCATCGCCCGCCTTAACCTTTCGGTTGGGCTTTGAAATTTCGCCGTTCACGGTCACGCCGCCGCTTTCTATAAGTTTTTTTATATAAGAGCGCGTCGTGCCCCCGAGTTGATCCGACGCCAGTTTGTCAAGCCTGCCGCTCATTTCTTCAGAAACGATTATCGTTTTAGTTTCCATTGTCCGCCTCGCCCTCGAATTTTTTCGGCTTTTCCGCACCGCCGCCGAACAGGAAATGTATAACCAGAGCCGCCGCTCCGACGCACACCGCGATGTCCGCCACGTTGAACACGGGAAAATTGATCAGCCTGAAATCCAGAAAATCAACCACATATCCCTTTGACACTCTCTCGATCAGATTGCCGACCGAGCCCGAGATCACCAGAGCGGCGCCCAGCTTGAGCCACACGTCACGGCGCGGGACCTTCAGCAAATATACAAAAAGCGCCGCAAGAATAATAACGGATAATGTTATAAACACTATCCGTTTATTTTCCATCATGCCGAAGGCGATACCGGTGTTTTCGACATAAGTCAGATGAAACACGCCGGGTATCAGAGGTATTCCCTCGCCCGCCGCAAGCGCGCCAAGCGCCCAATGTTTTGATATTATGTCAAGAATCAGGACCAAGATCCCGATTATTATATAAAGCATAGATCGCTCCTTTTTACTTGGCGGCGACATACTCGCCCTTGTCGTTAAGCTCGATCTTGGGCAGCTCCTGCGTCGCCTTTTCAAGGGCGGCCACCACTCTCTGATTGGCCGTGGGCTGAACGTCCTCGGGCAGATCGGGTATATCGTTTACCTCGTTCTTTATTATCTCGACCGCCTCGGCGCTTGAGCGTATCTCGGAATCGGCCGCCGTGTTGAGTTTGGTGTAGTCCTTTATTATCTCAAGCTGGGAATTGAGCAGCGAGACCATCTTGGCGCGGAACACCTCGACGCTGCGCTTCATTTCCTCGTATCTGTAATTTATGTCGGCGACCTCCTTGGCGGCGCGGTTGATTATCTCCGCCGCCTTGGTCTCGGCGTCGCGTATGATGACCTGCGCCTGGCCCTGGGCGTTTGTCTTTATGTCGTCGCCCGCGCCTTTCGCGACCGTCAAGGCGTTTTTGAGCGTGTCCTCCATGGCCTTGTACTGTTTCACCGCGTCGCTGAGCATGCCTATCCTGTCCATTGCCGAGAGGTTCTCGCGGTATATTTTGTCATAGTCGAGGGCGACCTCTCTCATAAAGTTGTTGACCTCGGATATGCTGTAGCCGCGCATTTCTTTTTTAAATTCTTTGTTTTCTATGTCTGTGGGTGTTATCATATTATCCTCCATACATCTTTATTTGCGAATATACTAAATATACTTGTCTATTATAACGCTTACGCGGCCTTTTCTGGTGGCGCCGCGGATCTCCGAGAGCCTGAACCTGCCGAAGCCTCTGATCGAGAGCATGTCGCCCTCCTTCACGGGCGCGGACGAGCTTTTGACCGTCTCGAAATTGAGCTTAACATTCTCGCTTTTTATCATGTCCGCCGCCTTGCCGCGGGCGATCCCCGCCGCCGCCGACACAACGCAGTCCAGTCTGAGACTTGAAACGGTCGCCGAGATCGGCTTGACCGGCTTTTTGGGGATATGAATTTCCGACAAATTTCGCCGCGAAATGCGCACGCCGTGACGGCCGATCTTTGTCAGATTTTCTCCGACATAACTCAGCATCGCGGGTTTTATAAAAACATAGCATTTGTCGGGCATCGGCGCTATATCTCCGATATTTTCGCGCTTTATCCCGAGTCCCATAAGGCTGCCCAGAAAGTCGCGGTGGGAGAGCTCGGATATGTCCCTGCCGGTTATCTCAAGGACGGTTATTATCTCGTCATAGTCCGCCTCGACATATTCCGGACGGCAAATCAGCATCCGCCTCTCGGCCTCGTCATATCCGCCGAAAAACTCCCACTTTATATCCGAAGAAGCCGCGAACCTGATCTCTTTTTCGATAAGCAGCCTCTCCCTCGGGTCGAGGAATCCGAGAGACTTGACCGAATACTGCCTCTCGCACAAATTCAGCGCGTCAAGAGCCTTTTTTATTATAAGCTTGTCGTCTTGCAAATTATATCGATCAGCGGCCGTAGCCGTATTCCTCGGCCGCGTCCTCCTCTACTCCCACGTTGCAGGGAGTGATCAGAAATATGTGATTCGCTACCTTTCTGATGTCGCCGTCTAAGGCGTATACCGCCCCGCTCAAAAAGTCAACTATCCTGCGCGACACGGTCTTGTCCACATACTCAAGGTTTACAACGATCGGCTTTCTCTCCTTGAGGTGGTTCGCGATATCGCGGGATTCCTCAAAGTTCCCGGGCTGCATGATAACCAGCTTCATCTGAGGCGAGTCCTCGAATTTGCTGGCGCGGGAGCTGCGCGCCGCCGCTCTGCGGCTGGGCATATAGCTCTCGTTCGGCATCGGCTCGTCATAGTCGCCGCGATAATCGTCGTAGTATTCCTCTTCCTCATATGTGTCTCCGACGTCGACACCCATCATACTGTATATCTTGTCCATTATATTTCCCATTATTTTCTCCTCCTGAATATCAGTATTTTTAGTATATTAAAATTTAATAATTTACAAATTAATTTATTTTGCGCCGTAGTCTCTGGCTCCGAATATGGCGGTTCCGACGCGCACCATGGTGGCTCCGCATTCTACAGCCTCGACGTAGTCATGGGTCATTCCCATCGACAATTCTTTAAGGCCGAACCTGTCCGCCAGTTTTTTAAGTTCCGAGAAAACCGCTCTGTTTTCGTCGGGCGCGCTGCCCGCGATCGAGATCGTCATAAGCCCCACGGGCTCAACATTCTCCATAGTCTTTATCTCATCAATAAGGCCCTCGAGCTCGTTCGGCGCTATGCCCGACTTGGTTTCCTCTCCGGTTATGTTGACCTGTATCAGCACTTTCTGAACCACTCCGGCGGCCTTCGCCCGCTTGTCGATCTCAAGCGCCAGGGCCACGCTGTCTACCGAGTGTATAAGAGCGCATTTGCCCACAATATGGCGAACCTTGTTGCGCTGGAGCGTTCCTATCTGGTGCCAGCGCAGCTCGGGCATTTCCGCCTGCTTCGCGACAAGCTCCTGCGGTCTGTTTTCGCCGAAGTCGACCGCTCCGGCCTCCGCCGCCTCGCGCACATACTCTATCGGCTTGGTTTTTGACACCGCGATAAGCCGCACGCTTTCCGGATCCCTGCCGCAGTTTTCGGCGGCCTTTTTCACGCTTTCAAGTATTTTCAGATAGTTCTGTTTTATATCCGGCATATCCACCCCTCGATTCTCGCGGTTTATTGCCGCACCACTTCGCCATCGGTTATTCCCTTGGTGTTTATTATTACCTCGTCGTATATCTCAAGCGTCTCGTCATAATCCGAGTTAAGCACGGGCTCGATTATCGCCCACTCCTTGTTGTTGTATATCAAATTCACGGGCACGAATCTGGCGACGCCGAGGCGCACCACGTACACGCCCTGCTGTCCGTCTATCACTCTGAGCGACTCGGACGGCACTTTAAAGCCCTCGGCGCTCTCCACAAACAGCTCGGCTGACACCTTGCTGGTGGTATAGATAGAGTCGACATAGCTGCTCGAGTGGACCGTGACGGCCACGTTTCCGCCCTCGGGTCTTGAAATTTTGTCTACCGTGCCGTATATCACCGAGTCGGACAAATCATAAAACTTCATTTTTATTGTCTGCCCTTCCTCAAAGTTGACGGCTTCTTTTTCGGATATTATACCCGAAAAATACCATTCATAATTATTTATGACCTTGCACACATTCTCGCCCGCAGTGACCGTATCGTTCACCGAAACATCGGACGGTTTTAGACCGCTCAGGTAACCGGGCGTCGCGTTATCGAGCATCGAGGTGCTCAGCGCTTCCTCGTATCCGTCAATATGCGACGAAAAGACACCGGGAGTCGGCGAATATATATACTGACCGCTGTACTCGCCCGACGACTCCAGCGCGTGAAGCCGCGCCTGAAGCTCGCCCAGACGCTCCTCATCGGTTTTTCCGCCGCTTGTGGATGACTGCTTGGCGGCGATATATCCGTCGATAATATCCTTCTCACTCGCTATATCCGAAAAATTGCCGCCGCTTCTTTTTCGCGCCATTTCCCGCGCCTGCTCGGCAATGCTGACCTCGATCCTGGAGGCGCTGCCCGAAAACACATCAGCCGAAACGCGCGCGTTTTCTATTTCGCTGATCTTCTTTTGTATATCGGCTATTTCCTCGATAGCCGCCGCGTTGACCGCGTTTTGATATACGGACGCAAGCGTGGCGCCTTCAATAACTCTTTCGCCCTCCTCGGCAACGCACTCAAAATATCCGTCCGCGGGAGACTCAACCAGCGTCTGGTCTCTGAAAATAAAACCGTCAGAGACGATATATTCCTCTATTTTTCCGTTAAGAGCGGTATATGTGCTGACAGCACTGCCCGCTCTGATAAACATCGTTATTATAAGAAAGAAAATTGCGAAAACCAGAACGAGCTTAGGTACCAAAAACATGCTCTTTTTAATTGTTCTTTTGCGCCTGTTACGCAATCTTTTATCTGAGTTGTCGGTAGTATTAGCCACAAGACTGCCTCCAATCAACTAACACTTTGGCAATCGCCGTTAAACTCCGCTAAGCCTTTCGTAATACGGAGCATAAATATCCAGTATCACTAATATATTATAAATCGCCTACCGAATGATGTAAATAATCCTCGCTGATTTGTTGAATAAATGTAACTTAATTGTAAAATAAAAAAGTCGTTTTCCGCCGCTCCCGATCAGTTTTCACATCACGGAAAGCCGAAAATGACTTTTTAAATATTTATTCGGATTATGTTTTTGTTTCGTTTAAACCACGTTATCTGACGCTTGGCGTATCTTCGGGTCTCCTGTTTTATTTTTTCGACCGCGTCGTCAAAAGAGAGCTCGCCGCGTATATATTCCGCCATCTCTTTGTAGCCTATGGCCTGCATGGCCGTCGAGTTTATATCCGCTCCGTTTTCCAAAAGGCCCCGCACCTCGCCTTCAAGACCCGCCTTGATCATCATGTCGACCCTTATATTTATGCGCTCGTACAGTTCCTCGCGCGGACGGCTTATTTCATATATCTCCGCGTCATAAAGCGGCTCGCCTCTCTGCTCGACATCAAGCTCCGACTTGGGCCTGCCGCTCAGATGATATATCTCAAGCGCCCGTATGACGCGGCGCACGTTGTTCGGGTGGATCTTTTCGGCCGACTCGGGGTCTACCCCGCGCAGCATGCCGTGCATATATTCCACGCCCTTTTCGTCGGCCAGTTTTTTCAGGCTCTCTCTGTACTCCGGGTCGCTTTTGGTTTCGGTAAAGCTGATATTGTTGACAACGCTGTCAAAATAAAGGCCGGTTCCACCGCAGAGTATCGGCAGTCTGCCGCGGCTTAAAATATCGTCGATGCACCCGCGCGCCATTTTCACGAATTTTGCGGCGCTGAAATCCTCATTCACGTCGCAGATGTCTATCATGTGGTGAGGCACGCCGCGCATCTCATCTTTTGTCGGCTTGGCGGTGCCTATGTCCATGCCGCGGTATATCTGCATCGAGTCGCAGGAGACCACCTCGCCGTTTTTTTCAAGGGCCAATCTCACAGCGTAATCGGTTTTTCCCGAGGCTGTGGGGCCGACGACCCCGACTATTTTCGGCTTGCTCACAGCAATGCCTCCTTTACACTATCCGACCGAACATTTTTTCGATCTTTGTTTTGGAAAGGCTTATGACTATCGGCCGCCCGTGGGGACAGGTCTTGATCCCGCGCCTGCGCAGGTCCTCGACCTGCTCGACCACCTTGTTCATCTCGGGCAATGAAAGCCTGTCGCCGCCCTTTATCGCCTTTTTGCATGAGATCATATCGAGGGCTTTTTCCTCAAAATCCGCCACCGGATGCCTGATATTGTCCAAAATCGCGTTTAATATCTCATACAGCAGCGACTTTATCTCCTCGTCGGGTGCGATTATGGGCGTCTCATTGATCACTATCGAGCCGCCGCCGAAATCCGCTATCTCAAAGCCGAATTTTTTGAAGGTCTCAAGATTTTCCATGACCGCGCCGTACTCGGCGTGGCTGAGGCTGACGGCTATCGGCGTAAGCAGCAGCTGCGACAGCCTCTCGTTTTTGCGGTACGCCTCTTTAAGCTCCTCGAACCCGAATCTCTCGTGAGCCGCGTGCTGGTCTATCAGATACATTTTGTCGCTCGACGCCAGGATTATGTAAGTGTTAAACACCTGACCGATTATCTTGCAATCGGAAAATAACGCGGCGTCGGGCTCGTCGAGCCCCAGCTGAACGTCAAAATCATTGGCGTCCGCGGCGGGACTTGAATCGCCGCCGATATCGTCCGCCTTATCAAGCGGAGGAATATCATCCGTCTTATCGACGGGGCGGATATCCTCGAGCCGCGGAATATTTTCCGCTTCGCTTTCGGAAACAACCTTTTCTGGCATATGAATTCCGCCCGTTATTTTGGGCTTGGTATATTCAAGATAGTCGCGCACGACCTTTTTGTTTATTTTCTCACTCTCGCGCGGAAGGTATGCGCTCGCTCCGCTGTCTCTCAGAACCGCGCGGCTCTTTTTCGCGTCTTTGCTTTGCTCCGATTTTTCGGCGGGTCTGCCGCCGTAGAGAGCGTTTTTCATCGCGTGGTAAATTATGTCGTAGAGCGCCTTCTCGTTGGCGAACTTGACCTCGGTTTTCGCGGGGTGCACATTGACGTCGACAAGCTCAGGCGGCATTTTTATGTCAAGCACAAAAAACGGGAACCTGCCGACCATAAGGGCGTTGCGAAACGCTTCCTCGGCTATCTTGGCTATGACGTGATTTTTAATATATCTGCCGTTGACAAACACCGTCTGTTTTGTTCGGTTGCCGAACGACAGCTGCTCGGGCCGCCCCGCCGCTCCGTTGACGCGGACGCCGCCCTCGGCGTAGTCAACGGGCATGACCGCCTTCGCGAATTTCAGGCCGTAGACCTTGAGTATCACGTTTTTTATGTCGCCGTCGCCGCTTGTGACAAACACCGTGCTGCCGTCGCAGATATACTCAAAGGCGATATCGGGCTTTGAGAGCGCCAGCCTTGTCATAAGGTCGGACACATAGCCCGCCTCGGTGCTGTCTTTTTTCAAAAACTTCATGCGGGCGGGAACGTTTAAAAACAAATCCTCGACCGACATTATCGTGCCGACGCCGCAGGCGATCTCGTCCGCCTCGCCGCACACGCCGTGATCAACGACATAGTGGGCGCCAAGCTCCTCTGTCTCGGTTCTGGTTATGACCTCTACTCTCGCCACGGCGCAGATGCTTGACAGCGCCTCGCCGCGAAAGCCCATGGTGGATATGCTGTAGAGATCGCTCTCGCTTCTCAGCTTGCTGGTCGCGTGGCGCAGAAACGCGGTCTTGACCTGCTCCTTCGGTATTCCGCAACCGTTGTCGGTGACGCGTATCAGCTTGACGCCGCCGTTTTTTATCTCAACGGTGATCTTGTCCGCCCCCGCGTCGATGGCGTTTTCGGTCAGTTCCTTGACGACGGCGCTCGGCCGCTCCGCCACCTCTCCGGCGGCTATTTTGTCGGCCACCTCCTCGGGAAGCACCCGTATTTCATTCGGCATGGTTTTCACCCCTTATGTTTTACTCATTTTGCGCCTCGGCCTTAAGCTCGTATAATTTTGTAAGCGCCTCGATCGGCGTTATCGTGTTCAGATCCATCTGTTTCAGCTTCGACACAACGGGGCTTTCGGCTTGAGCGAAAAAGTCAAGCTGATTTTCGTCCCGTTTTTTTTGCTTGTCGGCAGCTGTTCTGATATTCTTTGTGCTTACCTGCTTTTTGTCGCGGCTCTCAAGATCGGCGGCTATCTCCTTGGCGCGGCGGATCACGGATTTTTTGACTCCCGCCAGCGCGGCGACCTCAACGCCGTAGCTCTCGTCGGCTCCTCCTCTTATGATTTTTCTGAGGAAGGTTATGTTGTCACCCTTTTTGCGCGCCGCAATGCAGTAGTTCTTTACGTTCTTTATCTTGTCCTCAAGCTCGGTCAGCTCGTGGTAGTGGGTCGCGAACAAGGTTTTCGCGCCGCACTTTTTCACGTCGGCTATGTACTCGACGACAGCCCGGGCAATGCTCAGTCCGTCGTAGGTGCTGGTTCCTCTGCCGATCTCGTCGAGGATTATCAAGCTGTTTCTTGTGGCGTTGTTTAAAATATACGCCACCTCTTTCATCTCGACCATGAACGTACTGTCGCCGGAGCTCAAATCATCGCTTGCGCCCACGCGGGTGAATATCCGATCAACAATTCCGATCTCCGCCGAGGCGGCAGGAACGAAGCTTCCCATCTGCGCCATAAGGGCTATAACGGCGATCTGCCGCATGTATGTGGATTTTCCCGCCATGTTGGGGCCCGTTATGATCGCAATCTGGTTCTCGCGGTTGTCAAGCTCCGCGTCGTTCGGGATAAACAGCGCCGAGCGGTTCAGCGCCTCCACCACCGGGTGGCGGCCGTCTTTTATCACTATTCTGTCGGAGTTTGTCATGACCGGCATGACGTAGTTCCGCTCCTCTGCGACCTTGGCAAGAGAGCTCAGCACGTCGATCATTGCCACCGCCGAGGCGGTCTCGCGCACGCGCTCGCAGCTCTCGCCCACTTTGTCGCGCACGCGGCAGAACATCTCATACTCAAGATCGGTCACCTTGGAGTCGGCGTTTAATATCTGCTCCTCCAGCTCTTTTATCTTTGGCGTTATATATCTCTCGCCGTTTACCAATGTCTGTTTTCTTATAAAATAATCGGGCACGTTTTCGGTCTGGGCGTTGCTGACCTCTATGTAATAGCCGAAAACCTTGTTAAATCCCAGTCTCATGGTTTTGATCCCGGTGTTTTTCTTTTCCTCCTCAACCATATCGATCAACCATTTGCGACCGTTGTCCCGCAGATCGCGCAGCTTGTCAATCTCCTCGTCCGCTCCGGTTTTTATCATGTTTCCGTTTCTCAGCGAGACAGGCGCCTCGGGGTCGATAGATTCAAATATCAGCTGCCTCAGATCGCTCAGATCGTCCAGACGGCGCAGTTGCTCCCGTATCAGCTTGCTGTCGCAGCCGCCGAGCAGCTTTTTAAGCGCGGGCAGGTTCTCAAACGAATTCATCAGATTCAGCAGATCATGACAATTTGCTGTTTTGTACGCGACCTTGGTTATCGTTCGCTCTATATCCTTTATGCCGCTCAGCAGCTCGGCCGTTTCCTCCCGCAACATCGGGTTTTTGAAAAACTCGTCTACCGCTATGTGGCGGTTGGTTATCGCTATTCGATTGAGCAGCGGCGCGGTTATCATTCTGCGCAGCATGCGGCTTCCCATCGCGGTTCGGGTGCGGCTCAGCACGCTGAGCAGACTGCCTCTAAAGCTTCCGCCTCTGATAGTCTCTGTGATCTCCAGATTCCTCATGCTGTACGCATCGATCAGCATGGTCGGGCTCTCGCTTATTATCTCGGGTGTTTTTATGTTTTTAAGCTCGGTTTTCTGGGTCTCGGTCAAAAATGCCAGCGCGCCGCCCATAGCGCGGTACATCATACTGCGGCCAAGCTTCAGATCGCCCGCCGTCTCGTCTCCGAAACGCTCGGGCACCGTCTTGTCGGCCTGCTCCTCGGAAAACGCCCAATCGTAGTAATTGCGCACAAAGCAACCGAACCTGTTTTTGATATCCTCGACAAATCCCGTGTTTTCGTAGGCCTCAAGATTCATTATAATTTCAACGGGACTGAACCGCGTGAGCGCGTCAATGGTCTTGCTCACCGCGTCGTCTCCGAAATATTCTCCGGCGTAGGTCTCGCCCGTGGTTATATCGGCGAAAACAAGCCCAAAAGCGCCGCCGCTTTTCGCGAAGGCGCACAGGTAGTTATTCTTCTTGTCGTCAAGGGCGGCCGTGTCCATTATCGTGCCCGGGGTTATCACGCGGATAACCTCGCGGCGGACTATGCCCTTGGCCTCGGCGGGATCCTCCGCCTGCTCGCACACCGCCACGTTGTAGCCGGCGGCCACGAGCTTTACTATATAACTATCCACAGAATGGAAAGGCACGCCGCACATGGGCGCCTTTTCCTCAAGGCCGCAGGCGCGGCCCGTCAGAGCTATGTCAAGGACCTTGGACGCGGTAAGCGCGTCCTCGAAAAACATCTCGTAGAAATCCCCCAGGCGATATAGCAGTATGCTGTCGGGATAATTGTCCTTGACCTCAAAATACTGACGCATCATCGGCGTCAGATTGTTTTTGTCTATTATCATCAGTGACATCCGCCGCAGGTCGCGCAGCTTCCGCTACAGCCCTCCTGCTCTCCCGCGATAAAGTGCTTGAGTATTCCGTCCATGCGGCCCAGCAGCATTTCGTAATCCCTGGCGGCCTCCAGATATTCCTTGATTATCGGATTCACCGTCAGCTTTTCAAACTCGCGCTGGAGATAGTCGTTGACCTCCTGCGCTTCCTCCTTTGTGGGGGTCTTGTTTGAATACTCAGCCATTTTTTCCTCTCTGATTCTGTTGTAGTTATCGATCAGGCCCTTTGCCTCGTCGTCCTCCAAAAGAGCGCGGCCGGTCTCGTCGGAGCGTTTTTTTGTCTCGCTGCTTCTTATGAGCTCGCCCAGCTCTCTCGCCTTTTCGAAAATTTCCTCGTTTTGCATATATTTATCTCCTTTGAATTATTATCCGTTGATTATCTCACCGATGAGCGACCATGTCTGAGCGCCCGTTATCCTGACATTAACAAGCTCGCCTGTCAGCGCGTCCTTCTCGCAGTCTGTGAGGTTCGGGCAGCCGATATTCACGATCTTTCCGCCCTCGGTCCTGCCGGTCACTGTCTCGGGGTTGGTTTTGCTCCGTCCCTCGATGAGCACGATCTGCTCGGTATCTATATATTTCAGGTTCTTTTGCTTTGAGATCTCGTTCTGCACCTTGAGCATCTCGTCAAAATTCCTGTGCTTTTCCTCGTCTGTCAGGCAGTCGGGCATTTCCGCAGCGGGCGTGCCCACGCGCCTTGAATATATAAACGAGAATATCATGTCGTACTCCGCCTCGCGCAGCGCGCTGAGCGTCTCGGCAAAATCCTCGTTCGTCTCGCCGGGAAACCCGCAAATTATGTCGGTCGTCAGCACTATATCGGGCATCGCCGCCCGAATTTTGCGCAGCTTTTCCATATACTCGGCTCGGGTGTATTTTCGGTTCATCGCCTTTAGCACCCTGTCGGAGCCCGACTGTATCGGCAGATGCAGCTGCTTGCAGATCTTGGGTTCCTCCGCCATCGTTTTGATAAGCTCGTCCGATATGTCCTTGGGGTGGCTGGTCATAAAGCGTATGCGCTCAATGCCGTCGATTTTGCATACCTCCCGCAGCAATCCGGCGAACGTGAGGCCGCCGCTCAGGTCGTTTCCGTAGGAATTGACGTTTTGGCCCAGCAGCATAATTTCGCGGTAGCCCTGATTCGCGACGCTCTCGCACTCGGCAAGTATGTTTTCGGCCGAGCGGCTGCGCTCTCTGCCGCGAACGTATGGCACCACGCAATATGTGCAAAAGTTGTTGCAGCCGTACATGATCGGCACTTTAGCAAGAGGCGGAACATCCCGCTCAAGCGGCACGTTTTCAACGATATCTCCCCTCTCGCCCTCTATGTCAACGACCCTGCCGCCCTCTAAGGCCTCGCAGAGTATCTGAGGAAATCTGTAGAGCGCGTGGGTGCCGAACACCATGTCCACATGCTTATATTTTTTCCCGATAGTCTCGGCGATATGCTTCTGCTGTATCATGCAGCCGCAAACTCCGATGAGCATATCCGGATTCCTGCGCTTGTTGTGTTTCAGCGCGCCGAGGTTTCCAAACACCTTGAGCTCGGCGTTTTCGCGCACGGCGCAGGTATTGAATATCACAAGGTCCGCGCCCTCGACGGAACCAACAAGTCTGTAGCCCATGTCACGCAGCATTCCCGAAAGCTTCTCGGAATCGCTGACGTTCTGCTGGCAGCCGTAGGTCTCAACAAACGCCGCGGGCGGAACCTCCCTCATACGGTTAAGCTCCAGGACCCGCGCCATAAAATCTCTCTGCCGCGCGGGAGCCGAAGCCCCCAACGCGGCGGAACTATTCAAATTATTCATGCTATACCGTCTCTCCGGATTTATATCTTTCCAGAATTCTGTTGATCTTCTTCATCGGCGTGAGCAGCTCGCTGATCGAGCAGTCGCCGTTAAGCTGCCTTATGATAAGGCCGATAAACTTCGACATATCGACCTCGTGGTACCACTCGCAGTCCTTGAGCTCGGGGCGCCTGTAGACCGTGTTTGTGGTAAACACCGCGTCGATCAGACCCTCGGCGTAGGCCTTGTTGAACTTCTCGACTCCCTCGGTGAAAAGGCCGAAGGACGAGAACACGATAACTCGTTTCGCGTGGCGCTTTTTGAGCTCCTTGGCAACGTCCAACAGCGACTCGCCCGAGGCGATCATATCGTCGACCACTATAACGTTTTTGTCGTTTATGTCTTTTCCCAAAAACTGATGAGCCACGATCGGGTTCTTGCCGTTTACCACTCTTGAGTAGTCGCGGCGCTTGTAGAACATAACAAGGTCCATGCTCAGCACCGACGAATAATACATACATCTGCCCATCGCTCCCTCGTCGGGCGACACGATAAGCGTTTCGTCGGGTTTTAAAATAATATCCGAGTTGTATCTGAGGCACGCCTTTATCATCTGATACGTGGGACGCACGTTCTCGAAGCTCTTTAGAGGTATCGCGTTTTGCACTCTCGAGTCGTGGGCGTCAAACGTGATAAAATTGTCGACTCCCATGTTCGTCAGCTCCTGAAGCATCATTGCCGCGTCCAGAGACTCGCGGGCGATCCTTCTGTGCTGTCTGCCCTCGTACATCATCGGCATGATAACCGTTATGCGCTTGGCCTTGCCGCCCAGAGCCGAGATTATTCTCTTTAAGTCCTGATAGTGGTCGTCGGGGCTCATGGGGTGGTCGGCGCCGTACATCTTGTAGGTCACGCCGTAGTTGAACGGATCACATATAATGTAAATATCATAAGTTCTTACCGAGTGGGAAATAACGGCTTTGGCCTCGCCCGTGCCGAAACGCGAGCATGTTGCGGGGATCAGAAACGAGCCCGTCTCTATGCCGCTTTTGGCGCAGAAGTTTATAAGGTGCCTGTCCACCTTTTCGGCCAGCTCCTCGCAGCCTTTCATGCCGATGATTCCCAGTCTGTCCAGGTTGTAAGCTTGCAATGGATTCTCTTGCATTATAATATCCTTTCTTTATGTAAGATAAATTAATTGGTTACTCGTTATAGCTTTTGAGCAGATCATATCTTATATCCCACAGCTTTTGCGAAAGATCCACATAATAGGTGTGGGGATTATTGAACCTTTTTACCTCGTCCCATATAAGGCCGAGCTCCTTTTCGGCGTAATCTTTTATCTCGCCGAGAGTCGGCGACTCATACACCAGCTTGCCGCCCCTGAATATCGGGACCTGAAGCTCAACGGCGCTGAAATCGGTGACCGTCTTGCGCTTCCAGGTGTTCTGGGGGTCGAATATCTCATAGGGCGCGCTTTCGTCGATCTTCTCGTCATACGCCGTCAGCACGTCGGCTATCGCCATGCCCGTCTCGTTTGAATACAGGCGGACGACCTTTTTAAAATACGGGTTTGTAATCTTCTGCACGTTCTCGCTTATTTTGATGCGCGGAACGATCTCTCCGTCCTTCTCGATCGCAACCAGCTTGTACACTCCGCCGAACACCGGCTCGGACTTTGACGTGATGAGCCTTTCGCCCACGCCGAACGAGTCGATCTTAGCTCCCTGCCTGAGAATATCGCGGATTATGTACTCGTCAAGGGAATTTGACGCGCACACCGCGGCCTCGGTCCATCCGGCGTCATCAAGCATCTTTCTGGCTTTTTTTGACAGATAGGTTATGTCGCCGCTGTCTATCCTTATGCCGCACTTTTTGATTCCCATAGGTTTAAGCACCTCGTTAAACACGCGGATGGCGTTGGGTATGCCGCTTTTTAACACGTTATAGGTGTCAACCAGCAGCGTGCAGTTTTCGGGATAGCACTTCGCGTAGGCGAGAAAAGCCTCATACTCGCTGTCGAAGCTCTGAACCCAGCTGTGAGCCATCGTGCCGAGCGCAGGTATATCGAACATGCGCTCGCTTATCGTGCAGGCCGTGCCGACAACGCCCCCGATATAGGCGGCTCTCGAGCCGTAGATCGCTCCGTCGTAACCCTGAGCGCGCCTCGAGCCGAATTCCATAACGGGAATACCGTTTGCCGCGCGGACAATACGGTTGCTCTTTGTGGCGATCAAACTCTGGTGGTTAACGGTGAGAAGAACCATGGTCTCGACAAACTGAGCCTGAATGATCGGGCCGCGGACGGTCACAAGGGGCTCGCCCGGGAAAATCGGCGTGCCCTCGGGAATAGCCCACACGTCGCATTTGAATTCAAAATCTCTGAGATAATTTAAAAACTCCTCGCAGAACATATTTTTTCCGCGGAGATACTCTATATCGTCATCGGTAAACTTAAGCTCGGACAAATATTTGATCAGCTGCTCCACGCCGGCCATTATCGCGAATCCCGCCCCGTCGGGAGCCTGACGGAAAAACATGTCAAAATAGGCGATACGATCACCCATTCCGCACTCCAGATAGCCGTTCGCCATAGTGATCTCATAAAAATCCGTAAGCATTGTATAATTCATTGAAACTCACCTCATAGCCCGTGTCGGCATATTCTTACGCTATAAGTATACCATTTAAGTCGATATTAAACAAGCAAAAATTTAACACAAATATTACAAAAGATTAACCCACGCTCATAAAAAAGTTGACAAAACAACCAAAAATTTTCAAAGGCGCAAAAAAACCGTAAAACACAACAAAATAAATTGACAATGTCGGCGCGTAAATGTTATAATTTAAGGGTTAGAAAGGTGCGGAACACCGATGAAAAATAAAGTACTGATAACAATTTTCGCGCTGGCGCTCGCGCTGTGCGCCGCTGTCATCCTGATTCGAGGCGGCGGAAAAGGCGAGGCGAAAACCGCCGAGATACTGCTAAACGGCGAGGTCGAGCGGACGATAGACCTGAGCGCCGCGGCGGAGCCTTATGATCTCAGGATCGAGAGCGAAAACGGATACAACATCGTGCATGTCGAGCGCGGCGCCGTCTCGGTGACCGAGGCAGACTGCCCCGACAAGGTCTGCGTAAAGCAGGGCAGGATCACGGGGAGCGCATATCCCATAGTCTGCCTGCCCCACAAGCTGACGATTCGGATAGTGTCGGGCGGGGGCGGCGAGATCGACGCGGTGACCGGGAGGTAAACAGAGTGGACAAAAAATTCGGTATAAGACGAATAACGCTGATGGGCGTGCTGACCGCGATCGCGCTGACGATATTTGTGCTCGAGGCGCAGATACCGCCGCTGACCGCGATTCCCGGAATCAAGCTCGGCCTTGCGAATATAGTGACGCTGTTCGCGCTGGCGGCGCTCGGGCCGAGAGACGCGTTTATTATCCTGACAGTCCGCGTGTTTTTGGGCAGCGTATTCTCGGGCCAGATAATGACCTTGGCCTACAGCATGACGGGCGGCCTGCTCTGTCTCGCCGCGGAGAGCCTGCTCATAAAAACGCCTCTTAAAAAAAACCTCTGGGCGATAAGCGTGATCGGCGCAATTATCCACAACGCGGCGCAGATCTGCGTGGCCGTCATTATCACCTTGACGCCCGGCATCTTCTGGTACCTGCCGTATCTCATAATCGCGGGAATAATCACCGGAGCCTTCACCGGAGCCTGCGTGCAGCTCACCCTCAAAAAAGGCGAAAAAATAATAAGCAAGCTGCTGTAAACAACGCGGCCGGCTTTTTAAATTCCACAAAAATCACACAAAGCAAACATATTCTTCACACAATGCGGCGGTATTATTGATCCGTAATCAAAAATATTACAAAATTACGGAAAGGAGCTGCTTTATATGAACAGCAAAACAAAAAAATTATGCGCGGTCCTGTCGGCCATAGCTCTGACAGCATCTATGGGTACGGCCTTCGCCGCGGAGAGCACGGAGGATTACGGCTACAAACAGGGAAAGGCAAACATCTACGGCACGGGCGGCGAGCAGACATTTGTTTATGACGAAAACTCGGCCGACGCGGACTACGGCTACAGACAGGGAAAAGCGACGCACTACGGCACAGGCGGCGAGCAGACATTTGTTTATGACGAAAACTCGGCCGACGCGGACTACGGCTACAGACAGGGTAAGGCTCACCGCGGAGGCGCGGACAGCCGCCACATCGACAGCGAGGCGCTTGTTGAGGCCGGCATAATCGACCAAGCGACCGCCGACGCCATAGCCGAATACGCGTCAAAAAAGCATGAGGATATAAGCGCGCTGCATGAGAACGCGGCAAACATGACCCCCGAGGAACGCTCGGCGGCGTTTGAGGAGAGAAAAGCGCAGCGCAAAGACGGAGTCGATGAGCTTGTTGAGGCGGGTATCATAACCGAGGAACAGGCTGAGGCGATCAAGAACTACACTCCCGAAGAATAAAGATCAACAAATCCGAGGCGCGGCGGAGCCGCGCCTCTTTTCCGATTGAAAAAATCTCGGAGCTGTGATATAATAGTTTATAATAAAAACACTTGAAAAAGGATCGGTGGCAATGGCTAAAATATTGATCGTTGACGACGAGCCCGATATACGCGCGCTCGTGCGCAGGTACGCCGAGCGCGAGGGCTACGAGACGCGCGAGGCCGCGAACGGCATCGAGGCGGTCTCGATGTGCCGCGAGGATGACTTTGACGTTGTGATAATGGACGCGATGATGCCCGAACTTGACGGATTCTCGGCCTGCAAGGAAATACGGGCGGAAAAGGACGTCCCGGTTATCATGCTTTCCGCCCGCGGCGAGGAATACGACAAGCTGTTCGGCTTTGAGACGGGAGCCGACGATTATGTGGTAAAACCGTTTTCGCCGCGCGAGCTGATGGCGCGCGTCAAAGTTGTGATCGGGCGGCGCGGCGCAAAGGATAGCGGCGGCGTCAAGATCGGTAACATCAGGATCGACACCTTAGGCAGGCTCGTTTATATATCGGGCGAGAAAACCGAGCTCACCGCAAAGGAATACGACCTGCTGCTTTATCTCATAGAAAACAAAGGCATTGTTCTGACGCGCGAGCAGATCATGAACGCCGTTTGGGGCTGCGATTATTTTTCCGCCGACCGCACGGTCGACTGGCAGATAAAGCAGCTGCGCGCGCGTTTGGGAGATTGCAGAAATTACATTGTCACTGTGCGAGGGGTGGGATATAAATTTGAAACCGAAAACTAAATCTATCGGATTTAAGTTGTGGATATATTTCACCGCTTTCGCGGCGGTCATACTGGCGGTTCTGTGGCTGCTGCAAACCGTCTTTTTGCAGAGCTTTTACACCGGTATGCAAAAGCACAGGATAAGCAATATCGCCGAAAAAATCAGCGATGCCGGAGACGGCGCGGAATACGCCATAGACACGTTGGCCGCGCAAAACTCGATACTGATACTTTTGACCGACGGCGAGGGCAATATCCTGCACAGCGCCGACGAGTACAGCCCGTCGTACGGCGCCGACACGCACAGCCACGGCGGCGGCAAAAACCCATACAAGGCGGGAGAGGCGCAAAACTGGCAGGAGCAGGCATACCGCCGGCTGCCCGAGCACTACGACGATTTTCTGGATAAGCTGGGCTCAAACGACAGCGTGTGCTACACTATCGACCGAGAAAACGGAGACGGCACGCTCGTGTACGGACGGCGGCTCGATGACGGAAATATCCTGTACATAAACACCGTTTTGGGCGCGGTCGGCTCCGCGGTGTCGATAATCAGAATACAGCTGTGCGCCGTCACGCTTCTTGCGCTCCTTATCGGCCTCGCGATCGCGATCTGGATATCAAAAAGATTTTCAAAGCCGTTTTCGGAACTGTCACGGCAATCGCTCAAAATGGCGGGCGGTGATTTTGACGTGAAATTCAACAGAGGCTTTTGCGCCGAGACCGACGAGCTCGCCGATTCCCTCGAATATGCCGCGGGCAGGATCGCCGAGACCGACAAGCTGCGCCGCGAGCTGATGGCTAACGTGTCCCACGATCTGCGCACGCCCCTCACCATGATAAAAGGCTATGCGGAGCTTATACGCGACCTTGACGGCTCGGAAGACTCGGCCAAGGACGCGGATGTCATAATCCGGGAATCCGACAGACTGACGCTGTTGGTAAACGATATACTCGACTATTCAAAGCTGCAGTCGGGCGCGGCGGCGTTTGAGTTCGAGCGCTTTGACCTGAGCGCACTCGCGCAAAGCACAGCGGAACAATTCGCGGCGGTATGCGAAGCGGAAGGCACCGAAATAATCACCGAGATCGAGCCGCAAAAATACGTCTCGGCGGACAAGCGCAGGATAGAGCAGGTGCTGTATAACCTGATCTCAAACGCGGCCGCCCACGCGGGCGAAGACAAGCGCGTTTATGTCTCGGTCAAAGACAGCGGAGAGTTCGCTCGGGCCGAGATATGCGACAACGGCAACGGCATAAGCCCCGACGATCTTCCGCATATTTGGGACAGATATTTCACGTCAAAAGAGCGCGGCTCAAACGGGCTGGGTCTCTCGATAGTGAAAGAGATACTGACCGCCCACGGCGCTAGGTTCGGAGTTGAAAGCGAGGAGGACCGCGGAAGCGTCTTTTGGTTCGAGTTGAAACGCGATTGATCGGGCGGCCTATATGCGCGGCTTTGAAAAAAGGCCGCGTATTTTACGCGCAAATTTTTACAAATCGGGAACTTTTTCCAAATTTTTGTCGTCTTACATATAGAGCATACAAAACGCCGTAGGGCGGATGACCCCGGACGTCCGTCTGCCTCGCCCTCCGGGGAGGGAAAGGTGGCGCCGAAGGCGACTGAAAGAAAAACCCCTTCCACCGCAAGCGGTCCCCTCCCCCACTTACGCAGGGGAAGCTAATGTTAGGCTCCCCTTCCTTTAGGAGGGGGAGCTGTCGGCGGAGCCGACTGAGGGGGTGGCCCTAGTATCTAGTATCTAGTATCTATTTCCTAGTCCCTGCGTTCCCACCTCCGTCAGGCTGCGCCTGACACCTCCTCCCGGGAGGAGGCAAAAAAACGGCTGCGATTACGAGACGTCGACCAAAGTGCGCGAAACGCCATAGGGACGGAATTCCAAATTTTATATAAGGAGAGATAATACATGAAAAAGAATATAGTAATATTGACAATTATATTAACTTTATTCTCCATGAATGTGTATTCAAGCGACTTGCAAATTGAATGCGAGATAATTGATAAAGGAGACAACTTTGTTTATCAATATAATGGCAAAGATATATTTTTAGGCAGCAATGGGCGTGAGGAAAATATTTGGTGGACGGGAAAGGAGTATATTTGGTTTAATGATTTAAACGGAAAGTACGAAAAGAGCACGGATGCGAGCAATTGGGAAGATCTATATATTCAGCCGGATGTCAGCGATAAACTTTTTAATCTTGATTATATGGAAATTTGTTACTGTGACGGTGTATATATTGCCCGAAGTTCCCTATATGATTCCCCGAACCAAATAATATCCGCCTTGGACCATGATATGTTAAATACAGATTTTGATCCTGTATATTATCTAAATGAAAACTTTGAGATAATAGGAGAAACAAATTTCGAATATCCTGTTACGGCTTTTAGTTATTACGATGGCAGGTTTTATATAAGAACACAGGACTATAAAACAAACTACGCCGAAAATACTTATGTTGTCTCAAATTCGGAACATCAGCCGATCAATTATGTGTATGTTTCAAATGACGGCATATCATGGAATTTAGACGAATATTTGCAGGAAGTTCCGCTATATAGCGACGGAAAATTAATGACCTTCGGCAAAGGGAATTATGTTCGCGAAAAATATTCCGATTTATACTATTCATTAAATGATATATCGGTTGGATTTGAGAATAACAGTTCCGCAAAAGTTATATATGAACAGACCCCGTTTGGCTCATTTTCAGTTGTTGACGGATTATTCCTATCTTATGACGGATTAGAGCGAAACAAAAAACCGGTATCTTATTTCAGCGTTTCAAACGACGGGGTATATTGGTATAATGTGAAGTTTCCCGATTTTTATGACGGTGAGATCTTGACAAGGGTATTCGAATTTAAGGATTCGTTTTTATTTAAAACCGGCAAAAGATTATTTAGATATGATCTCGATGACATTAAAAAGGAGCTGTCCGGTGATCCGATTTATGTAAAGCTCGATAACAATATCCTCGGCTTTGCGCAGCCGCCGGTTATGGAAAGCGACAGAATACTGGTGCCGATGCGTTTCCTGTTCGAACAAATAGGGGCCGAAGTAAATTGGAACGACGAAACCCAGACAGCTATAGCAACAAGCGCTCGTGACGGAGGCGAAAATACCGTAACATTTTCAATCGACAACACCACCGCCTATGTAAACGGCGCGGAAACCCCCATGGACGTCCCCGCCCGCCTCATAAACGACCAAACCTTCGTGCCTTTGCGTTTCCTATCCGAAAACCTAGGCTGCACCGTCGAATGGGACGAAGCCGCAAACACCGCTGTAATAACAACTGAATAAAAAATGATTTTTGGAAATATATATTCCACATAGTTAGGCGGCATGACCACATGCCGCCGCGGGACGCCGAGGTCGTTGTCACTTACGACTATAGCACGCAAAATGTCGTAGGGCAAACGACTCCGGCCGCCCGACAATCAATCGCGGGCATTTTGTTTATTCAAAAACATTTTTAAAAACATCGTCTCCGTATTTATCATAAAGCTTTGCGGCAATTCGATAGCAATAATCATCATCTCTTTGTGAAACGACGATTATATTCATAACGCGCTCCTCAAAACCAAGTGTATATACCACACGTATTCCTATGCCGCGATATTTTATTTTAAAAAATCTTGTAAGATTATGCCCGTCTTTATTTCCGAGCGGCTTGCCGTAACCATCAGGCGTCGGCAGCGGATTTAAACTGACTTTGGCAATTCCCTTAAGCACTTGTTTTTTGAAAGAATTATCTAAATCCGCAATATCTTTTTTGGCCTCATCCGTAAATTTTACGCTCCACATCATTCGATCTCCATATCGTCAAGATCGTCGAATATCTCATCATATGTGAATCCGAATTCTTCTATAACATCATTAAAATCGGTCATCTCTGTTTTTTTGCCGAGTCTGGCTTCCGCCGTTTTCAAAAGTCTGCTTTCCTCGATTTTGTCCATAAGCGTCTCCATTTTTGCCGCTTTTTCCAAAAGTTCGCGATAACTGTCAATAGAAATAACAAGCGCTGTCGGCTGATTGTTTTTAAGCACAACATATTCCGCGTTATTATTTTTTACATCGTCAAAAATCTGAGAGGTTTTGCCCTTACTGAAATCCGAGATCGGTATAAGCCGATCGGTTAGATCGAGGATCCCCGTATGCGCCGAATTAATACTCACGTTTCTCACCTCGCATTAAAAATGTATTTATATTATATCACAATGCTACAAAAAGTCAACATAATTTACCTAAAAATTTTTAGGTATTAAATACTTAAATGAGTTTTCACGCAAAAAAAGAGCCGCAGCGCGGCTCTTTTGGTTTTTTTATTATTTGCCGGAATCGGCTATGATCTTCTCGACTACGTTCTGAGGAGCTTCCTGATAACGCTCGAACTCAAATTCGAAGTCGCCTCTGGCCTGGGTCATTGAGCGCAGGTCGGACGCATAGGTGTGCATCTCCGCCATGGGGATCTCGCCCTCTATCATCGTCATGCCTCCGCCGATAGGCTCCATGCCCAGCATCTGGCCGCGGCGCTTGTTGATGTCGCCGATGATGTCGCCGGTGTAGTTGTCGGGCGCGTAAACCTTCAGATGTCCGATAGGTTCAAGTATTGCGGGCGAAGCCTGGGGCATACCCGCCTTGTAAGCCAGCGAAGCCGCCGTCTTGAACGCCATTTCGGACGAGTCGACCTCGTGGTACGAGCCGTCTACCAGCGTGGCCTTGAGGCCGACCATGGGATAACCGGCCAGAATACCGTGCTTCATCGCTTCCTGCAGGCCTTTTTCGACCGCCGGGAAATAGCCCTTGGGAACGCTGCCGCCAAAGATCTTCTCCTCGAACGTCAGGCCTTCCTCAGTGGAGGGCTCAAACTCGATCCAAACGTGGCCGTACTGGCCGTGTCCGCCCGACTGCTTCTTGTGCTTGCCCTCTACCTTTACCTTCTTGCGGATCGTCTCGCGGTAGGGAACCTTGGGCGTCTCAAACGAAATGTCAACGCCGAACTTGTTCTTAAGCTTTGAAACGATAACGTCAATATGCTGGTCGCCGAGACCCTTGAGCAGCTGCTGGCGCGTCTCTTTGTTGGTTTCAAACGCGAAAGTCTGATCCTCGTCCATCAGCTTTATGAGGCCCTGAGCGATCTTGTCCTCGTCGCCCTTCTTCTGGGATACGACCGCCAGCTCCATGTTGGGCTTTGAGAATTTGATTCCGTCAAGCATGCAGGGATTGCCAACGCGGCTCAGCGTGTCGCCGGTCTTGGTCTTTGAAAGCTTGGTGACCGTTCCGATGTCGCCCGCGTTGAGCTGAGCGATCTCGGTCTGCTTTTTGCCCTGCATGGTGTATATCTTGCCTATCTTCTCGTTGCAGTCGCGGTTTAAGTTATAAACCGTGGTGTCGGGCGTCATAACGCCCGAGAATACCTTGAAGTATGACAGCTTGCCCACATACGGGTCGGCGACTGTCTTGAATACCAGCGCGCTCAGCGTGTCGCCCGAATCTACCTTAAGCTCGATAACCTTGTCGCCGGGGCCTTTGGCGCTGATGTTCTCAGCCTTGTCGTTGGGAGCCGGGAAGTAAGCGTTGATCGCGTTAAGCAGCGAGGGGATGCCCAAATTCTTGGTCGCGCTTCCGCAGAGGACCGGAACGATGTCGCCCTCGGCCACGCCGGTGCGCAGCGCGGAATACATCTCGGGCAGAGTGAACTCCTCGCCCTCAAAATATTTCTCCATAAGCTCTTCCGACTGCTCGGCGACCGCCTCTTTGATCATCTCGCGGTTTTCCTCGAGCTCGTCCTCTATGCCCGCGGGCATCTCGCCCGTGATCGTGCGGTTACCGTCAAAAATTCTGGCCTCCTGCTCAACCACGTTAACAAAGCCCGTGATCTTGTCGCCTTCCTTTATGGGAAGCTGGAAGGGCGCTATCTTCTTGCCGTACTTATCCTTGAGCTGCTGCAGGACCTTCTGATAATCAACGCGGTCGTCGTCGACCTTGTTGATGAATATCATCTTGGGAATGCCGTAATCCTCGCAGTATTTCCAAGCCTTCTCGGCGCCTACCGAAAGGCCGGCCTCGCCGGAGATTACGATGATCGCCGCGTCGGTAACGCGCAGGACCTGCTGCACCTCGCCCACAAAGTCAAAATATCCGGGCGTGTCGAGAATATTCAG
>CANRHV010000013.1 GCA_947630505.1 uncultured Monoglobus sp.
ACCGCGTCAACGTCTCTCAGGCCGCCGCACTCCATCTCGGGTCTGCCCGCCTCAAACTTTTTGGCGACGCAGGGCATGACCGATACCATGAATATGCTCTTGGGATCGATGCCGTGCTTCTCGGCGTAATAGCTCTTTACGATCGCGCCGAACATCTCGTGGGGAGACTTGCAGCTTGAAAGATTGTCGAGAAAATCGGGGAAGTTATGCTCGCAGAACTTGACCCAGCCGGGGCTGCAGGAGGTTATCATCGGCAGCTTACCGCCGTTTTTGATCCTCTCCACAAGCTCGTTCGCCTCTTCCATTATCGTGAGGTCGGCGCCCGTGTCGGTGTCGAACACCTTGTCAAATCCCAGTCTGCGCAGCGCAGCGGCCATTTTTCCGGTAACGGCCGTTCCCATGGGATAGCCGAATTCCTCGCCCAGAGCGGCTCTCACCGCGGGCGCGGTCTGCACGATAACGACCTTGCTGTCGTCCGCGATCGCGTCCCAAACCTCTTTGGTGTTGTTCTTTTCTCTGAGCGCGCCCGTGGGACATGAGATTATGCACTGTCCGCAGTTCACGCAGGATGTGTCCGCAAGGCTCATATCAAAGGCCGAGCCGACCTTTGTTCTGAATCCGCGCTCCATCGTGTCGATGACCGAAACGGTCTGAACGTTTTTGCACATATTGACGCAGCGGCGGCAGAGCACGCATTTGTTGTTGTCGCGAACGATCGAGGGCGAAACCTCGTCTATGTCATAGGTGTTCATCTCGCCCTCAAACGGGATGTTCTCAACGCCCAGATCATCGGCCAGAGCCTGAAGCTCGCACTTTTGGTTCCTCGGGCAGCTGAGACATTTTCTGTCGTGGTCGGAAAGCAAGAGTTCGAGGGTCACTCTTCTCTGGTCCCTTACCTTTTTTGTGTTCGTCAGCACCTCAAGACCCTCGGACACGGGATAAACGCAGGAGGCCTGGAGCGCTCTCGCGCCCTTTATCTCAACGATGCACATTCTGCACGCGCCCGTCTTGCTGACGTCTTTTAAGTAGCACAGGGTGGGGATATCAATTCCGTTTTCCCTTGCCGCCTCTAAGATCGTGTAATTCTCGGGAACAGAAATTTCCGTTCCGTTTATTTTCATATTAACCATATTAATTTTTTCAGACATCTCTATTCCCTCCTTACTGCTTGCTGATAGCCTTAAAGGGGCACTTATCCATGCAAGCGCCGCACTTTACGCACTTATCGGTGTCGATCGTGAACGGACTCTTGACCTGACCCGAGATCGCGCCCACGGGACATTGCTTGGCGCACAGGCTGCAGCCGCGGCACTTGTCGGGGTCGATCGTGAACTTCAAAAGTCCCTTGCAGACATGAGCGGGACATGTTTTGTCCTTAATATGCGCCTCGTACTCGTTCCTGAAATACTTTAAGGTTGACAGAACGGGGTTCGGCGCGGTCTGACCCAGGCCGCAAAGCGAGCCCGCCTTGATGGCGTTAGCCAGCTCCTCGAGACGGTCAAGGTCCTCCATTGTGCCCTTGCCCTCGGTTATCTTTGTCAGTATCTCAAGCAGGCGCTTTGTGCCGATTCGACATGGCGTGCACTTTCCGCAGGACTCGTCGACCGTGAACTCCAGGAAAAACTTGGCGATGTCCACCATGCAGTTGTCCTCGTCCATAACGATCAGACCGCCCGAGCCCATCATTGAGCCGATGGCCGTCAGCGAGTCGTAGTCGATCGGCGTGTCTATAAGCTCAGCGGGGATACATCCGCCCGAGGGGCCGCCCGTCTGAGCCGCCTTGAACTTCTTGCCGTTCGGGATTCCTCCGCCGATGTCCTCTATGATCTCGCGCATTGTGGTGCCCATGGGAACCTCGACAAGACCCGTGTTATGGATCTTTCCGCCGAGCGCGAACACCTTGGTGCCCTTGCTTTTTTCGGTGCCCGTGGACGCGAACCACTCGGCGCCCTTCAATATAATTCCGGGCACGTTGGCGTAGGTCTCAACGTTGTTGAGTATAGTGGGCACGCCGAACAGACCCTTGACCGCGGGGAACGGGGGACGGGGTCTCGGCTCGCCTCTGTGACCCTCGATCGAGGTCATCAGCGCGGTCTCCTCGCCGCACACGAACGCGCCCGCGCCCAGTCTGATATCAATGTCAAAATCGAATCCCGAGCCGAAAATGTCCTTGCCCAGCATTCCGTATTCTCTCGCCTGCTTTATGGCGATCTTGAGTCTCTCGACCGCGATGGGGTACTCGGCTCTGATATATATATAGCCCCGGCACGCGCCGATGGCGTAGCCAGCTATAGTCATCGCCTCAAGCACCGCGTGGGGATCGCCCTCGAGTATGCTTCTGTCCATGAACGCTCCGGGGTCACCCTCGTCAGCGTTGCAGCAGACGTATTTTATATTGCCCTTTGAGTTGGCGGCGAACTGCCACTTTGTGCCCGTGGGGAAGCCCGCGCCGCCGCGGCCCCTGAGGCCCGACGCGCCGATAGTGTCGATCACCTGCTGAGGCGTCATTTCCTTAAGCACCTTGCCGAGCGCCGCGTAGCCGTCTCTGGCTATGTACTCCTCGATGTTCTCGGGATTGATAACGCCGCAGTTCCTGAGCGCCACTCTGTGCTGCTTTTTATAAAAGTCGATTTCATTGAGCGACTTGATCTCGTCGGTGCCCGCGTGAACGGACTCCTCATAGAGCAGTCCGGTAACGACCTTGCCGCCCATCAAATGCTGCTCGACTATCTCGTGCACGTCCTCGGCCTTTACCATGCTGTAGAACGCGCCCTCGGGATAAACTATAACGACCGGACCCAAAGCGCAAAGACCGAAACAGCCCGTCTTGACAAGCTTTACCTTATCGCCCAGATCGTTCTTTTCTATCAGCTTCTCAAACTCGTCGATCAGCGTCATGCTGCCCGACGAGGTGCAGCCGGTACCGCCGCACACCAGAACCTGATACTTATAATCACTATTGGTATTTTCGCTGTCATCATTTCTCATGTCCACCAGGTCGAACATTTTTTCGCGAATTGATTTAAGCTCTTCCAAACTTTTCATTTTAACCCTCCAAACTTTATGCTCGTTTAAACTAACTGTACTGCTTGACTATGCCTTCGACCTGATCAACGGTCAGTCTGCCGTGAACATCGTCGCCGATCGTCATAACGGGAGCCAGACCGCAGGCGCCTATGCAGCGCGTCGCGTCAAGCGAGAACTTGCCGTCGTCCGTGCACTCTCCGACGTCGATCTTTAAAATATCCTTGAGCTTTTCAAGAATATCGCCGCTGCCCTTTACGTAGCACGCGGTTCCGAGACAGACTCCGATGGGGTGCTCGCCCTTGGGATTCAGCGAGAACTGAGTGTAGAACGTAACAATTCCGTATACCTCGGCAAGAGATACGCCCAGTCCCTCGGCAATCATTTTCTGAACCTCGATCGGAAGGTAGCCGTAGATATCCTGCGCCTCGTGGAGAACCGGGATAGTGGCGCCCTTCTCGCCCTTGTGAGCCGCAATAACCGCTTTGAGCTGCTCTTCCTGCTCTTTTGTACCCTTAAATGGGATCGCCATTTGCAAAACCTCCTATTAATTTCAATTTCGTGTATTTGTTATAAGGTTAATCATATTTCAACACTTCTCCGAAAAACCAATTTATTATATCACAAAAAAATTAAAACTGCAACAATAACTTTAAAAATATTGTTAAAAAAAATACACAAAAATTTTTTAGCTCTCAAAAACAACGTATTTACGGGGTTTTCGAGGTGTGGATTTTTTAAAATCACGAGTTTGACACCATTTTGACACCAAATGAAAGCTTGGTAATGTTTTTTTTCAGCAGATTTATATCCGTGTGAGTATATATATTTAACGTAGTTTGTATATTGCGATGTCCTAAATACATTTGAATGTTTGCGTCTCTGCGCAAACTGTAAAAAGTTGAAGCAGTATATTGACAAAGATATATCATATGGTATAATAGAAACATAGAAATCATATATATAGTGGGCGATGTTAAATGGCCGCAATACGATTAGACGGCATGTGGGACGAGGGTTATGCCATAGACCAATATATTCTTTCCAGTGAATATGTAGGAGAGGATGTTTATGGTTATCCGCATTTTAATAACCGATATACTCCGATAGGAGAAGCATTGTATAAAATGAAATATAACGGGCATTACAACACATCTGATTTAATTGTAGAATTATCCAAACCATTTTTAGACAAATGGTTGCCCGGTAAAAACATATCAACGATTTTATCGGTTCCACCCACAGTTACGCGTGAAACTCAACCGCTATTCATAATATGTGAGGCCCTCGCGTCTGCTTATAATCTTTATTTTCGTTCAGACATATTATATAAGCACACGCAAAGCCAAGCCAAAGAAATGCAAGACAAAGAGCGCCAATTACGCGGCACAATATCTATGACACGACAGGCAAAAATACCGTGTAATATTTTGCTCATCGACGACATTTATTCGACAGGATCAACCGCTAACGAGTGTGTGCTTGTACTGCGGCAAGATGATAATATTAAAAACATATACTTTTTGGCTATTGCCAAAACCATGAATGCGAGGTGATGTTATGAACATCTTTATAGCGGGCGCTCGCTCTATAAAAACACTTGACGAGAACGTGTTAGTCAGGCTCCGGAATATCTCGGACAAAGGTCTTAATATATTAATTGGCGACTGTTACGGTGTCGATACAGCCGTACAAAAATATTTTCACAAACTAAATAATCACAATATAACGATTTACGCAAACAATGGGAAGCCGCGCAACAATGTCGGAAACTGGAATGTTCATAGCGTTGTTGCTCCAAGCAATATTAGAGGTTTTGATTATTATGCGCTAAAAGATGTCGCAATGGCTGACGATGCCGACTACGGTTTTATGATATGGGACGGCGAAAGCAGGGGCACGCTGAACAACATAATCAACTTAATAATTCGAAATAAGCATGTGCTGGTGTATTATACGAAGATAAACAAAATGCTTACTATAAAAGATATTGATTCATTGGAATATTTGATCGGGAAATGTTCTGCGGCAACACAACGAAATTATATTAACCTAATCAACAAGCACGCACTGTCAGCCAACGCAGGCTTTTAGCGTTTGCAATGCTATTACAACTTGATATTATTTGACTAAAAAGAGTCCGCGTTTTGCGGACTCTTTTTACGGCAAATTGACATAGGCTTATTCGATATACTCTCTGACGCGGAAGGTCACGCCGACGCTTTCGGCGATTCGGCGGCACATCTCTATGTCGCTGTCGGGCATGGTCTTGTCGACCACGCTGAAAACCACGTCTTTTACGTAGGGCTTTGCCTTTTTGGCGAATTCTTGTAGCGCCGCAAACGCTCCTTCCCCGTATCTGCTGTGACATATTTTTTGGTACGCCTCGGCGGTGGGGGCGTTAAGGCTGATAGAGACTATGTCAATCGCGCCGCGCAGCTCGGGCGTGACGTCCCTGCCGTTTATCAGGTTGGCCTGACCGTTAGTGTTGACGCGTATCCGCGCGTCATGATTCTCTTTGAGCCATTTGGCAATTTTTATCATATCGTCAAATCGCTCGGTCGGCTCGCCGAAGCCGCAGAACACCACCGCGTCGTATTTGCTTAAATCCCGCTTTTCAAAGTCGGCCTTGATCTCGTCTATCGTCGGCTCGCGCTCAAGCCACAGATCGTCCTCTCCGTTCACGTTGTCGTGCTTTGAGCGCAGACAAAACTCGCAGGCGTTGGAGCAGCGGTTGGTTATATTAACATAGAGGGAATTTCCCAATTCATAAGTTATCGTCATGGTATCAGTCCTTCCAATTAGGTATTATAACACATGGGTATTATAACACAAAACAATATTAATTGCAAGCGGATAATAAAAAAGGCCTCCCGCCTATTTTTTGGGGGGAGGCTATTATATTTAAAATTATATTACACGATGCCGTGAGCCATCATGGAGTCGGCAACCTTCTCGAATCCGGCGATGTTCGCGCCCATTACGTAGTTGCCCTCGTGGCCGTACTTCTTGGAGGCCGTGTCACACTTCTCGAAGATACCTTCCATGATATCCTTGAGCTTCGCGTCAACTTCCTCGAACGTCCATGAGTATCTCATGCTGTTCTGGCTCATCTCAAGCGCAGATGTGGCAACGCCGCCCGCGTTCGCGGCCTTGGCGGGTCCGAACAGAACTCCGTTTGACTGGAATACCGCGACAGCCTCGGGTGTTGAAGGCATGTTGGCGCCCTCGCCTACAGCGAAGCAGCCGTTCTTAACCAGAGCCTTTGCCGATTCCTCGTTGATCTCGTTCTGCGTGGCGCAGGGGAGAGCGATGTCGCAGGGGATAGTCCAGATTCCGGAGCAGCCCTCGTGGTACTCGGCGTCGGGATGTGTGGCGGCGTACTCCTTGATCCTCTTTCTCTCAACCTCTTTGAGCTGCTTTACGCAGTCGAGATCGATGCCGTTCTTGTCGTAGATATATCCGTTGGAGTCGGACAGAGCGACAACCTTCGCACCCAGAGCCGTGGCCTTCTCGGTGGCGTAGATGGCAACGTTTCCGGAACCGGAAATTACTACCGTCTTGCCCTCAAAGGACTTGCCGTTAGCCTTGAGCATAGCGTCGGTGTAGTAGCAGAGGCCGTAGCCTGTGGCCTCGGTGCGGGCCAGCGAACCGCCGTATGTAAGGCCCTTACCTGTGAGCACGCCCGTGAACTCGTTTCTCAGTCTCTTATACTGACCGAACATATAACCGATCTCGCGTCCGCCAACGCCGATATCGCCCGCGGGAACGTCCGTGTCGGCTCCGATGTGCTTGCAGAGCTCTGTCATAAAGCTCTGGCAGAATCTCATAACCTCGGCGTCGGACTTGCCCTTGGGGTCAAAGTCGCTGCCGCCCTTGCCGCCGCCGATGGGCAGACCCGTCAGGGAGTTCTTGAATATCTGCTCAAAGCCCAAGAACTTGATGATGCCCTGATATACGGACGGATGGAATCTCAGACCGCCCTTGTAGGGACCGATAGCGCTGTTGAACTGAACTCTGAAACCTCTGTTTACCTGAGTTTTGCCGTTGTCGTCAACCCAGGGAACTCTGAAGTAAATAACGCGCTCGGGCTCAACGAGTCTCTCGATAAGGCCGACTTCCTCATACTCGGGATGCGCCTCAACAACAGGCTCGAGAGATTCGAGAACCTCCTCAACCGCCTGCAGGAACTCGGGCTCGTTCGCGTTTCTCTTCTGTACCTGTTCGAATACTCCTTTTAAATAACTGTTTGAAATTGCCATTTGTACAAAATCTCCTTTACTTTTTATATGTTTAATTAATTTTTTTACGTAAATATTCGTCGATCGAGGCGGCGGCGGTTTTGCCGGCGCCCATCGCTAGGATAACCGTCGCGGCTCCGGTCACCACGTCGCCTCCGGCGTAAACGCCCTTTTTGCTTGTGGCTCCGGTCTCCTCCTTCGCGACGATGCAGCCCCAACGGTTGGTCTCAAGGTCGGGGGTGGTGTTTTTGATAAGCGGGTTCGGCGTCTGACCGATCGCAATTACCACAACATCGGCGTCTATGTCAAACTCGCTGCCCTCAACGGGAACGGGCCTGCGTCTGCCCGACGCGTCGGGCTCTCCGAGCTCCATCTTTATGCAGGTGACGCTCTTTACCCAGCCCTCGTCGTCGCCGTTTATCTTAACGGGATTGTTGAGCAGCTTGAACTCTATATCCTCCTGCTTGGCGTGGTGGATCTCCTCGGCTCTGGCCGGCATTTCCTCCTCGCTGCGGCGGTACACTATGTAAACGTTCTCGGCGCCCAGGCGCTTTGCGGAACGCGCGGCGTCCATGGCAACGTTTCCGCCGCCCACAACGACCACGTTTTTGCCCACGTAGATCGGGGTGTCGTACTCAGGGAACTTGTACGCCTTCATAAGATTGATACGGGTCAGGAACTCGTTGGCGGAATACACGCCGTTTAATGACTCGCCCTCAATTCTCATAAAGCTCGGCAGTCCGGCTCCCGTGCCGATAAACACGGCGTCAAAGCCCTCGTCGGTCAAAAGCTCGTCGACCGACAACACCTTGCCGATAACCATATCGGTCATTATCTCAACGCCCAGACCGCGGAGCTTGTCGACCTCTTTGGCGACAATGTCCTTGGGCAGACGGAATTCGGGAATACCGTATACCAGCACTCCGCCGGGAGTGTGGAACGCCTCGAAAACCGTCACCTTATATCCCAGCTTCGCCAGGTCGCCCGCGCAGGTCAGGCCCGAAGGTCCCGCTCCGACAACGGCTACCTTTTTGCCGTTGGGCTCGGGTTTATGAGCTTCCTCGCTGCAGTTCTTCATATACCAATCGGCGACAAATCTCTCAAGTCTGCCGATCGCCACGGGCTCGCCCTTGATGCCGCGGACGCAGTACTTCTCGCACTGGGTCTCCTGCGGACATACTCTGCCGCAGATAGCGGGCAGCGAGCTGGTCTCCTGTATCTTTTTGTACGCTTCCTCGAATTCTCTCTCGGCCACAAGCGCGATAAACTCGGGGATCTGCACCATAACGGGGCAGCCCCGCATACAGGGCTTATGCTTGCAGGAAAGGCAGCGCTGCGCCTCTTCCTTCGCCATTTCCTCGGTATAGCCCAGGGTTACCTCTTTGAAGTTTTTGTTTCTCACATTGGGCTCCTGCTCGGGCATAGCCACTTTTTTTAAAGACATGTTAGGCATCGCGCATTCCCTCCAATCTGCATCTGTGAGCCTCGCTCGACTCCGCTTCCTGCTTTCTGAACATTCTCGAGCGCGAGATCGCGCTGTCAAAATCGACCTGGTGGCCGTCAAAATCGGGGCCGTCGACGCAGGCGAATTTGGTCTCTCCGCCAACCGTTACGCGGCAGCCGCCGCACATTCCGGTGCCGTCGATCATGATCGGGTTCATGCTGACGATAGTCTTGATGTTATACTTCTTTGTCAGATCGCAAACGGCCTTCATCATAACCAAAGGACCGATGGCGATAACCATGTCGTAGCCTCTGCCGCCCTCGATCAGCTCCTCGAGCTTGGCGGTCACGAATCCCTTGTTTCCGTTTGAGCCGTCGTCCGTCATGGTGTACAGATTGTCGCAGGCGGCCTCGCAAAGATCCTCGATTATGATAAGGTCCTTATTGCGGAAACCGTTTATCATGTCGACCTCAAAGCCCATCGAGTGGAGCTTTTTCGCCTGGGGATAAGCGATAGCCGTGCCCAGGCCGCCGCCTATGACAGCGACCTTTTTCACTCCGTCAAACTTGGACGCCACGCCCAAAGGTCCGACGAAGTCTTGAATACTGTCGCCCTCGTTAAGCTCATTTAAGCGCTGAGTGCTCTGTCCCACGATTTGGAAAATTACCGTTATTGTGCCCTTTTCCCTGTCAAAATCCGCTATAGTGAAGGGAATTCTCTCACCTTTTTCGTCGATCCTGAGAATGATAAACTGACCCGGCTCCGCCTTTCTGGCGATATAGGGCGCTTCGACCTCGATCAACGAAACGGTGGGATTGAGCTCTTGCTTTCTTACAATTTTAAACAATTACCACACCTCCATAAATTTTCGCGATTATACGCTTTCTCCAATTATATCATAACCGCTATTATGTTTGCAACAATAAATATTATGTATATAAATTTATATCAAATCCGTCAAAAAGGGGCGCGGCTAAAAAGCCACACCCCATTGTGCGTCATTGAACATTCTTAATTTTATATCGGAAACGCATCATCGCGTGTATCAAATCCGACTTTTTGATTATATAACAGCCGAATATGTTTGTCAACAAAAAAATATAAATTGTTAAATTTAAAATAAAATTATATAAATTCAAACAACATTTACCCATATATTGACATGAAAAAAGCGGTATTTTAGCCGCCTTCAATGGGATAATATATAAAGAATAAAATAAAAAGGGAGGCGGCGCCGTTGCTCAGAGTTTATGACAATCTGATAATTGACAGCGACGCGGAAACAGCGAATAATACAGCCGAGCCGCGGGAGCTTTTGCTCATAACCTGCGGCCTGAAGCAGAATTCCAGCGTGACCGCGTCAAGCATAGGCGACGACGGATTTTTGTACTGCATACAGAGAGGGTTCCGCACGAGGGGCGGAAACGCGCTGCTGCCCCAGGAGTTCAAGGTGCGCTGGAGAAAAAAACGGGACAACATATATCCGTGCCTGGAGTTTGTCACCGCGCTGCTGCTGTCGGACATGAGTCCGAGCGACATCAGCGAGTTTTTTATACTTTAACGCATACGCTTATATTTTTATCTTACTTAATAATTTAACCGCCGCGCCGCGTCCGCACATGCCGCCGACCACGGCTGAAAGCGCGCAAAGCGACACGTTTAAAACAAACGGCAGGCTCAGCATTGACGCCAGCAGAAACGCGGCGCAGAAATAAAACGCCATAGCCGTTATTTTGGAAAACAAAATAATCAAAACGTTGATTTTAAATTCCGCGAAGTTTGTATTTCCGCGAATCAGAGAAAAAACCTCTGCCGCCAAAAAGACAATGAGCGCGATAAGCGAGGCGAGCAGTCCGGTTTTTACTACCTTCGGAAATCGGTTCACGGCTCCGCTCATTGAGGTGAACCCGCCTCCCGCTCCGGTTTTCGCGGCCGCGTCAAACCCGAGCGCGGCTTTGCTTTCCCCGATCTTCGGAAAGGGGATATTCTTAAACAGAGCCGTTCTGGCGAACTGCGAGCATATGATATGCGTTATGTAGGACAGACCGAAAGCTCCGCCTCCGCATTTCAGCGCCGACTTCGCGGCTCCGCCTTTATCGCGCCCGCCTCTCAGTGCCGAGACAAACGCCGCGGCGAATGTGACTATAGCTAAAATAAAGCAGCGCAAAAATCCGCTCGCGCAATCATACAGCAGCGACTCGCGGGTGAGCGGCGCGCACAAAGCGACAGACTGGTCGTATGTCAGATCGGAAGGTCGCACAAATTCCTCGGCGCGGCTCTCGTCGCTCACGCCGGGGACCTTGCCCTTTGATATCCTGAGCCTGAACTCCTTTACGGCGCCTGAGTACATATCCTTCGGCACCTCGACGGGCATCGGACTGCCGTCATCGTTGATATATCTGTAGATCCCGCCGTTTTCCGAGTCAAAGCAGGCGGCGACGCAGCCTCTGCCCGAATTATAAAACTTGGTCTGGACACTCGTTCCGTCAACCAGACGGTCGGCTCCGTTTTTAGCGTTGTCGCGGCCGACGACAAACGCGCTTTTTCCGCGCAGGCGGTCGATCATCGTCTGCGCCTCTTCCGCCATTATCCCGTGGCCGCTTTTTGAGTTGTTTATCGAATAATTGGCGGGCGTCACAGCGTCTGCCGCGGCCGCCGCGTTTCCCGCCTCCGCCGCGCCAACGCAGGCGCTTTTCTCTCTTGATATTATCATAGCTTGCTCACATTTTTCGGGCGGCAAAAAATATCCGCTCGGTATTGTCGGTCGGCTTTTCAAAGCCCAGATCACCGAAAAACTCTATATGCTCGAATCCGCAGTATTTAAGCAGCTCCGCGACCTCGCCCGCCTTAAATATCGTCTCCTCCTGATACTCGTTGTATCTAGAGTATCCGCTGCCTCTGTCTTTCACAAAAAAATTCAGATCAAAGCTCACCACGTTGTCGTCCGGGAAATATCCGCAGTCCCACACGCAGTAGGCCGAAGCGTCCTCATATATAAAGGTGTTGTTCCCCAGGATCTCGCGGAGCTTGTACTCCGAGTTTATGTCGAATATAAACATCCCGCCCGGTTTCAGGCTGCCGTAAACGCACTCAAAGGCCGCTCTCAGCTCGTCTGAATTTTCAAGATAATTCACGCAGTCAAGAGCCGAAACAACGCAGTCGACCGGCTCGGGAATCTCAAAGGCACACATATCCATATTTAAAAACAGAATATCAAGGCCTTCTTCCTCCGCCTTGCTCCGCGCGATCGCCAACATATCGGGCGATATGTCGACCCCGATCACGTCAAAACCCTCTTTTGCCAGCAGCAGCGTGACCGCGCCCGAGCCGCAGCCCAGATCGAGCACAGTCTCGGGATTTACGCCCGCGCGGCGAAATATAGCCTTGTAGAACTCAACAAAGGCGCCGTAGTCTATTTTCTGGAACCTGTCGTAAATCTTTGAAAAATCGTCGTACATATTATCACAGTCTTTCAAAATTGGCATACGCCGCCATCATCTTTTTTGTGCCGACCGTCTCAAAGTCCACTATAACGAACCAGTCTTTGCCCATCTCCTGAGCCGAAACCACTGTGCCGACGCCGAATTTGCGGTGCTTTACGCGGTCGCCCGGGCTGTATGTGTCACCCGCGGCCGCGGCGGGCTCGGGCTGTTTTTTGAGGAACGCGCTGTCTCCGAAGCCGCCGTAAACGTTCGCGCGGCGTCCTCTGCCCGCTCCGAAGCTCCGAAGCTCCGTCTGCTCGAAGGCGGGCGCGTCCTCGGTTTTGTCGAGCAGATCATCGGGGATCTCGTCCAAAAATCTGGATGGCATGTTATACCTCGTCTGTCCGAAAAGCGTCCTCTGCTTGGCCGCCGACAGATACAGCCGCTCCTTGGCGCGGGTTATGCCCACATAGCACAGGCGGCGCTCCTCCTCAAGCTCCTCAGCGTCACCGAAGGCGCGGGAGTTGGGGAAAACGCTCTCCTCCATGCCGATCAAAAAAACGTTTTTAAACTCAAGACCTTTGGCGCTGTGGAGCGTCATCAGCGTCACGCTCTCCTGCGCCTCGTCGTAGTTGTCGATATCCGAAATGAGCGAGATATTTTCGAGCAGCTCGCTCAGCGTTATATCCTCATTTTCTTTGACAGCCTCCTGCACCATTGACACAAACTCGTTTAAGTTCTCAAGTCTGGTCTGGTTCTCAACGGTCTTTTCTTTTTGGAGCGCCTCGATCATGCCTGAGGCCTTCATAACAGTCCTGACAAGCAGCTCAAGACCCATGCCGCCTAACGCGTCGGCTCTGAATCCGTTTATAAGCTCGGTGAATTTTTTGAGCCGCGCCGCCGCCGATGAATTGAACCCGGAAAACTCGCCCGCCCTCTCGCAGACGCGGAACATTGAGATGTTCTCGGCCGCCCCGATCGCCGCCAGCTTGTCAACAGACGCCGCGCCGATACCGCGCTTGGGCTCGTTTATGACCCTGCGCAGCGCCACGTCATCGTCGGGATTGGCGATAAGCCTCAGGTATGAGCCGATATCCTTTATCTCTTTTCGGTCATAGAACCTGAGGCCGCCCACGACCTTGTAGGGTATGGCGGAGCGCAGCAGCGCGTCCTCAATAACGCGCGACTGGGCGTTGACGCGGTACAGGATAACAATGTCATTCAGCCCCGCGCCCAGCTTGTATATGTTGTCGACCACGAACCGCGCCTCGCTGTGCTCGTTGTCGGCCACATGCAGGGCGATTTTTTCTCCCGAGCCGTTCGACGTCCAGAGATTTTTTCCCTTGCGGCCGCCGTTATTTTTGATAACGCCGTTGGCGGCGTCCAGTATGCGCTGTGTCGAGCGGTAGTTTTCCTCAAGCTTTATCACCTTCGCGTCGGGGAAATCCTCCTCAAATCCCAGAATATTGCGGATGTCGGCGCCGCGGAACTTGTATATGCTCTGGTCGTCGTCGCCAACAACGCAGAGATTTCTGTGCTTTTCGGCAAGCAGGCTGACAAGCCGATACTGGGCGTGGTTGGTGTCCTGATACTCGTCGACCAGTATGTATTTATATTTGTTTCTGTAGTAGTCCAAAACCTCCGGACATTCCTCAAACAGCCGCACCGTCAGCATGATAAGATCGTCAAAATCCAGCGCGTTGCTGCTTTTGAGCTTGCGGCTGTAGAGAGTGTACACCTCCGCGACAGACTTTAAGTAATAGTCCTTCTCGGCTTCCTCCCTGTATTCGAGCGGGTCGATTAGCTTGTCCTTGGCTCCGCTTATCAGGGTCTGCACCAGTCTCGGCGAATACTTTTTGTCATCGATGCTCAGCTCTTTAAGGCAATCCTTGATTACGGTCTGCTGATCGGCCGTGTCGTATATGACAAAATCGCCCGTGTAGCCGATCTTGTCAATATCCCGCCTGAGCATACGGGCGCACATCGAGTGAAAGGTCCCCGCGTGAACGTCGGCTCCGTCGGGGCCCAGACGCGCCGCCAGCCTGTCCTTGAGCTCGCCGGCCGCCTTGTTGGTGAAGGTTATGGCGAGAATATTATAGGGCTTGACGGGCATATCCGAAAGGCACGCCTCAAGCTCGGGCGCCAGTTCGTCGACCTCGCCGTCTCTGTACCACTCGAAAAACTCAAGCTCCTCGTCGGTAAAGTCACGGGGAATATTTTTGCTCTCATACGCCCTTCCGTATTTTATCAGGTGGGCGATCTTGTTGATTATAACCGTGGTTTTGCCGCTTCCGGCTCCCGCCAGAACAAGCAGAGGCCCCTCGGTCGAAAACACCGCACGCCTCTGCATCTCGTTTAAGTTTTTATATTCGTTTTCAATTATGCTTTTTCGTATCTCTAAAAAATCACTCATTATTCTCTAATTCCTTTATTGTTTCTCCGCCTTCCTTTATTGTTCCTCCGCCGATAACGACGTCGAAGTCCATGTCGTAAAACACAACCGCCTGGCCGGGAGTGACGGCTCTCTGGGGCTCGTCAAATATGACTTTCGCAAGCCCGCCGCCAATAGGCTCAACGCGGCACCGCGCGGGTCTCGCCGCGTAGCGCACCTTTGCCAGAGCCTCGAACGGCTCAAAGTCGGCGTTGTCAAACGTGATAAAATTCAATCTGTCCGCCACAAGGGATGACGAAAACTCGCTGCCCTTTTCGCCAAGCGTCACCCGATTGGTCTCGGGGTCTATCCGCGTGACGAACATCGGCCTGCCGAACGCCACGCCCAGACCCTTGCGCTGACCGATCGTGTAATTGATTATGCCCTTGTGCCTGCCGATAACATTGCCGTTTGAATCGACGAAATCGCCGGGCTCGGACTTTAAGCCGTCGTATCTCTCGATAAAAGAGGCGTAGTCGTTGTCGGGCACAAAGCATATCTCCTGGCTGTCGGGCTTGTCGGCGACGTCGAGGCCCAGCCGCCTGGCGGTCTCGCGGACCTCGTTTTTATCGCGCATCTCACCAAGCGGCAGTATCATTTTCGAAAGCTGTCTCTGTGTCAGGGAATACAGCACATAGGTCTGATCCTTCGCCTCGGCTCTAGCGCGGCGCAGCACATATCTTTTAATCCTGTCGTCATAGCCGACTCTGGCGTAGTGGCCGGTGGCTATGTAGTCCGCGTCCAATATCCGCGCCTTGTCGAGCATCGCGTCGAATTTCAAAAATCTGTTGCAGGCTATGCACGGATTGGGGGTGCGGGCGCTCTTGTATTCGTCCACAAAATAATCTACCACGTTCTTTTCAAAATCCGAGCGGAAGTCGAGCACGTGGTAGTCAATTCCCAATTTTATACAGGCTCGGCGGGCGTCCTCCACCGACGACAGCGAGCAGCAGGAGCCTTCTTCCTCTCCGTCCCAAAGCCGCATGGTGACGCCTATGACCTCATAGCCTTTTTCTTTTAAAAGGGCGGCGGCGACAGTGCTGTCAACGCCGCCCGACATTCCGATAACTACACGCTCAGGCATTATTTTGCCCCGTGGACCTCGTCCGCCACCGTGCAGGAGGAGCAGCAGCCGCTGCACTGAGGTATGGCCGACGCGTCCATTCCGCGGCTCTCGTAGTAGTTGGCGAGCGCCGCGTGCACCGCCTCCTCGGCGAGATTGGAGCAGTGCATCTTGATCGGCGGCAGGCCGTCCAGAGCGTCGGCCACGGCCTGATTCGTGAGCTTGAGCGCCTCGTCTATCGACTTGCCCTTGACAAGCTCGGTCGCCATGCTTGATGTTGCTATGGCGGCACCGCAGCCGAAGGTCTTGAACTTAACGTCCTCGATAACTCCGGTATCGTCGTTTATCTTCATATATATTTTCATTATATCTCCGCACTGGGGATTGCCGACCTGACCGACGGCGTTGGCGTCGGGGATCTCGCCCACGTTGCGCGGATTTGAAAAATGGTCCATTACTTTTTCACTGTACATAATATTTCCTCCTAAATATAATCTAAGAAAATTAAGAATTATTCTTTACAAAATCCTCATAGAGAGGCGACATGCTGCGGAGCAGCGGCACTATCTCGGCGAGCGCGTCGGCTATGATGTCGACCTGCTCTTTGGTGTTGCTCTCATCGAACGTCACGCGCAGCGAGCCGTGAGCGTCCTCGTGCTTGAGGCCTATCGCCAACAGCACGTGGGACGGGTCAAGAGAGCCCGAAGTGCAGGCGCTTCCGCTTGAGGCCGATATGCCCTTCATGTCAAGGCGGAGCAGCATGCCCTCGCCCTCGATAAATCTGAAGCTTATATTTGTGTTGCCCGGCAGACGCTCGGTCGGGTGGCCGTTGAGCCACGCGTAGGGCACCTTGTCAAGCACCTGTTTTATATAGTAATCCCGAAGCTCGGTCAACTTTTTCGCTTTCGCGGGGATATCCGCCGTGGCCAGCTCTATCGCCTTGCCCATGCCCACGATGCCGGGCACGTTCTCGGTCGCGGCGCGCTTGCCACGCTCCTGCGCTCCGCCCGTGATAAACGGCGTAAGTCTGACGCCCTGTCTCACATACAGCGCGCCCACGCCCTTGGGGCCGTGGAACTTGTGCGCCGTCAACGACAGCATGTCTATGTTAAGCTCGTTCACGTCGATCTCGACCATTCCGATCGCTTGTACCGCGTCGGTATGGAACAGGACCTTTTTCTCGCGGCAGATCTCTCCGATCTCTTTTATCGGCATGATAGTTCCGATCTCATTGTTTGCGAACATGATCGAAACCAGAACCGTGTCGGGTCTGATCGCGTTCTTCACGTCCTCGGCGGAAACTCTGCCGTACTTGTCGACCGGCAGGTATGTCACATCCCAGCCCTGCTTTTCAAGATCCTGACAGGTGTGCAGCACCGCGTGATGCTCAACGGCGCTTGTGATGATGTGCTTTCCCTTATCGGCGTACATCTTGGCCGCGCTTCTTATAGCCCAGTTGTCCGCCTCGGTTCCGCTGCCGGTAAAGTAAATCTCCTTTGGACTCGCGCCTATGGCGTTAGCCACTTTTTCTCTCGCCGCCTCAACCGCGCGGCGCGCTTCCCGTCCCTCGGTGTAAATGCTGGACGGGTTTCCGGGTATCTCTTTGATACACGAAATCATTTCCTCGGCGACCTCGTCCGCAATTCTGGTGGTCGCCGCGTTGTCAACATAAATTCTCATTATGCCTGTCCTACCTTTCGTTAAATTTTATACGTTCAACCCATGAAAAGTAGATCTACGTATTTTTCGGAAATTTATCGGGCCTGATTAGCGAACCTTTTGGACTGCTCCACCGCCATTCGGTCGCACTCCTCGTTCTCGGGATTGCCGCTGTGGCCCTTGACCCAATGGAGAGTTACCTCATGGGATTCGATCAGCTCAAGCACCTGCTCCCACAGATCGGGATTCAGCGCCTTTTCCTTTTTGTTCCGCATCCATCCTCTGCGCTTCCAGCCTTCCGCCCAGCCGAGCTCGACCGCGTCGATAAAATACTTTGAATCGCTGTATATATCGACCCTGCACTTTTGGTTGAGCGCCCGAAGGCCCTCGATGACCGCCGTAAGCTCCATGCGGTTGTTGGTGGTCTCCGCCTCGCCGCCGCTGAGTTTTTTCTCGTATTCTCCGTATCTGAGGATAACTCCGTAGCCGCCGGGGCCGGGATTGCCGCTACACGCGCCGTCGGTATAGATACATACATGTTTAAGCTCCGCCATAACACACCTCGTTAAATTTCCGCATAATATTATAGCACAAACAAATTCGGAATAAAAGCCCTTTTTTAAAAAAATTTCCTAAAATATTTGCGCGTCACAAAAATTTGTGCTACAATATTTCAATCGGAGGTAAATATATTATGGACAAAATACTTTATATAAACACCTGCGTCAGAAAAGAATCGCGAACAAACAGACTGGCTCGGCGGCTGCTGGACAAGCTGGGCGGCGAGATAACCGAGATAGGCCCCGATTTAAACGGCCTTAAGCCGCTTGACGAAGGCTCGCTCAAGCGGCGCGACGAGCTGACCGCGGCGGGCGATCTTTCCGCTCCCGAGCTTGACGCGGCTCGCGAGTTTTCGGAGGCGGACACGATCGTGATCGCCGCGCCGTACTGGGACCTGACATTTCCCTCTATCCTTAAAATATATCTCGAAAACGTGACCGTGTGCGGAGTGACGTTTCGCTACACCGACGAGGGAATACCCGAGGGCCTGTGCCGCGCGAAAAAGCTTTATTACGTCACGACGTCGGGCGGGCCCATAATACACAATTTCGGCTTTGAATACGTAAATGCCCTCGCGACGGAATTTTACGGCATTGAGGAAACCCGCTTTATCTCGGCCGAAGGCCTCGACATAATCGGCGCCGACCCCGAGAAAATCCTGAGCGACGCGGCGGATAAAATACGGCTTTGATACTCGTTTGCAAATTTTTGGTTCATGTTTATTGACTAAACAAAATTTAATTGTTATAATAGTTCGGTTGAATAATTTTACAAAAAGCTAAAAGACAGGAGACATAAATATGATAATTGACGCTCACGCTCATGTGTTCCCCGACAAGATAGCCGAAAAGGCGTCTCACGGGATACAGGTGTTTTACGATCTTGACGTTGTGAACAACGGAACTTTAGACCGACTGCTTAAAATGGAGGACGAAGCCGGAGTGGACAAGGCGATAATCCACTCCCCCGCGACCACGCCCCATCAGGTGACTTCGATAAACGATTTTATTCACGAGTGCGCCCAAAAATATCCCGACAGGATAATCGGGTTTATGACGATGCATCCCGATTTTGACGACATCGAGGGCGAGGTGGACCGCTGTGTTAAAATGGGGCTCAAGGGGCTCAAGATACACCCCGATTTTCAGCGCTTTCATATAGACGACAAAAAGGCGTATGACATATACGAGGCTATCGCGGGCAGGATACCCATTCTTGTTCACACCGGAGACTTCCGCTACCAATGGAGCAAGCCCGCGCGGATGGCGAAGGTCATGGAGGACTTTCCGAACCTGACGGTCATCGGCGCGCATTTCGGCGGCTGGTCGGAATGGGACGACGCGGCCGAGGTTTTCAGCC
Source organism: uncultured Monoglobus sp. (assembly GCA_947630505.1). GTDB lineage: Bacteria > Bacillota > Clostridia > Monoglobales > Monoglobaceae > Monoglobus. The sequence goes on from CANRHV010000013.1 coordinate 19,205, forward strand.
GCTGTAAAAACAAAATATACGTTGACACTTCAAGCACAATGTACGAGGTGCCGCCAGAGCGCGTGCGCGAGCTTATCAAGCTCTACGGCGAGGATCACGTCATGTTCGGCACCGACTACCCAATGTGGAACGCCGTCGACGAGCTAAAGCATATCGACGCGCTGGGTCTTGACGCGTCAACGCGCGAAATGATACTTCACGAGAACGCCGAAAGGCTGCTTGACCTGTAAAAATACATGAATATTTCCGCGCTTCAAACAGCGCGGTGCGGGCGGTGTTTAACCGCCCTTTTTTGCTTAATAAACAGTTGACAACATGACCTTTATTAATTATAATAATAATGTATTATTATGCCTTTAGAGGCATATCGGATATAAGCATGAGAACAACATAATTTATCATACATAAGGAGAGCAGTTATGAGCATAAAAAGATTATTTGTTGAAAAGAAAAAGGGATTTGATATCGAGGCGGGAGCCTTGAAGGATGATTTTGTGAACAATCTGGGTCTTGGCGGGCTTGAGTCGGTCCGCGTGCTTAATCGCTACGACATAGACGGCCTAACCGACGGCGAGCTCGAGACGGTGCTGCCGGTGGTTTTCGCCGAGCCCCAGGTCGACAACGTGTATTTTGAAAAAATAGATATCCCCGAGGGATGTAGATTTTTCGCATCCGAGTACCTGCCCGGCCAGTTCGACCAGAGAGCCGACAGCGCGGCTCAGTGCGCGCAGATCATGACGGGCGGCGAGAGACCGCTTGTCAGGACCGCGAAAATCGTTATCATGAGCGGAAACATCAGCGACGACGAGCTGATCGCGGCGAGAGACTATTACATAAATCCCGTCGAGTCGCGCCCCGCGTCGATGGAAAAGCCCGAGACGCTGAACGACAGGCTTGAGGAGCCCGCCGACGTTAAGATAATAGACGGGTTTATCTCCATGTCGGACGGCGAGCTTACCGGTATGATAAGCGAGCTGGGTCTCGCGATGGACGAGGACGATATAAAATTCTGCCGCGCCTACTTCCGTGACGGCGAAAAGCGCGACCCGTCGCTGACCGAGATCAGAATGATCGACACCTATTGGTCGGACCACTGCCGCCACACCACGTTCGCGACCAAGCTCAATAACGTTAAGATCAAGAACGAGTTTATAAAAAGCGTGTACGGCGACTATCTGGAGTCCAGAAAATTTGTGTACGGCGAGAGAATTGACAAAAAGAATATATGCCTGATGGATGTGGCGACCATCGCGGTCAAGGAGCTCAAAAAGCGCGGCGTGCTGACCGCCCTTGACGAGAGCGAGGAGATCAACGCCTGCTCGATCGAGGTCGAGGTCAAGCTGACCGACGGCTCCACCGAGGATTACCTGGTTATGTTCAAAAACGAGACCCACAACCACCCCACGGAGATCGAGCCCTTCGGCGGCGCGGCCACCTGTCTGGGCGGCGCTATACGCGATCCGCTGTCGGGACGCTCGTATGTGTATCAGGCGATGCGCGTCACCGGAGCGGGTGACCCGAGAAAGACCCTCAAAGAGACGCTGCCCGGCAAGCTGTCGCAGCGCAAGTTGGTTCTGGGCGCTGCCGAGGGTTACAGCTCATACGGAAATCAGATAGGCCTCGCCACAGGCGTGGTAAACGAGATATACGATGAGGGCTATGTGGCGAAGCGCATGGAGATCGGCGCAGTCATAGCCGCGGCACCCAAAAAGAACGTGATACGCGAGACCCCCGAGCCCGGCGACGTGGTTATTCTGCTTGGCGGAATGACCGGGCGCGACGGCTGCGGCGGAGCCACGGGCTCATCAAAAGCGCACGACAGCTCGTCGCTCGAAACCTGCGGAGCCGAGGTTCAGAAGGGCAACCCGCCCGTTGAGAGAAAGTTGCAGCGCCTGTTCCGCAAGAGAGAGGTGACGACCATGATTCGCCGCTGCAACGACTTCGGCGCGGGCGGCGTTTCGGTCGCTATCGGAGAACTGGCGGACGGCCTTGACATCGACCTTGATAAGGTTCCGAAAAAGTACGAGGGTCTGGATGGCACCGAGCTCGCCATTTCCGAGTCTCAGGAGAGAATGGCGGTAGTCGTGCGCGAGAGGGACGCCGAGAAATTTATAGCCGAGGCCGACAAGGAAAACCTTGACGCGGTTGTTGTCGCGGTCGTGACCGAGAGTCCGCGGCTTGTTATGAAGTGGCGCGGCAAGACCATATGCGACATTTCAAGAGAGTTTTTAAACACCAACGGCGCGGAAAAGAACGCCGACGTCACAGTCACTGCGGACGATTTCGGCCTTGAAAAATACGAGTTTAAAACAAAAGGCGACACATATAAAGAAAAGATCATGTCGCTCGTCAGCGACCTTAACGTCTGCTCGCAGAAGGGCCTTGTCGAGCGGTTTGACAGCACGATAGGCGGCGCCTCGGTATTTATGCCCTACGGCGGAAAGTATCAGCTGACGCCTCAGCAGAGTATGGCCGCAAGGATACCCGTTTTGGACGGCGGCAAGGAGAGCGAGACGGCCACAGTCATGGCCTACGGATATGACCCGAAGGTCTCGGAGGCCAACCCCTTCGCGGGAGCCGTGTACGCCGTGGTCGAGTCGGTGACGCGCGCCGTATGCGCCGGTGCCGATTATAAGGACGTTTATCTGACGTTCCAGGAATATTTCGAAAGACTGGGCGCAGACCCGGAGCGCTGGGGCAAACCCCTGGCCGCGCTGCTGGGCGGCTACTACGCTCAGGAAAAGTTGGGCCTCGCGGCTATCGGCGGCAAGGACTCGATGTCGGGCTCGTTTAACGATATAGACGTTCCGCCCACTCTGGTTTCGTTCGCGGTGGCGCCCCTTGAAGCAAGCAAGGCTGTGTCCTGCGAGTTCAAGGGCGCGGGCAACATGGTGTTCTTGATCCGTCCCAAATACGATGAGAACAACCTGCCCGATTTTGCGAGCTTAAAGCAGCTCTACGGTATGCTGAATCTGATGATCTCAGACCCAAGCAGCGTTGTCAGAAGCGCGTACGCCGTGGGCTACGGCGGCGTTATGGAGGCGGTTTTAAAAGCCGCCATGGGCAACAAGCTGGGCTTCGCGTTCACCCACTGCGGAAACAACGAGGATCTGTTCCGCGCGATGAGCGCCGGCATTGTCCTTGAGATCGAGGGCAACAATGCCACCGGATATTTAGGCGACAATGTTGACACGATCAAGCTCGGCAGGACCACCGATGACGGCATAATACGCGTCGGCGGCGAGGAAATAGACATAAACGAAATAATCAAAGCGTGGCAAAAGCCGCTCGAGGGCGTCTATCCCACCAAGGCGAAATATGACGATGTGGGAATGAAAGCGTTTGAGTGGGGCGAGAGAAATGCGAAGGCTCCCGCGATAAAGACCGCGAAGCCGAGAGTGTTTATCCCCGCTTTCCCCGGAACCAACTGCGAATACGACTCCGCGAGGGTTTTCGAGCAGGCGGGAGCCGAGACAGACGTTCGGATATTCAGGAACCTGAAGCAATCTCACGTTGAGGAATCGATCGAAAGATTTGTCAAGTCGGTAAACGAGGCGCAGATCATCATGATCCCCGGCGGATTCAGCGGCGGCGACGAGCCCGACGGTTCGGGCAAATTCATCAAGGCAGCCTTTGAGAACGAAAAGCTGCGCGAGGCCGTAATGGAGCTTTTAAACAAGCGCGACGGATTGATACTGGGAATATGCAACGGATTTCAGGCGCTTGTGAAGCTAGGCCTTGTGCCCTACGGCGAAATAAGAAAAGTTGACGACACCTGCCCCACCCTCACATACAACACGGTCGGCAGGCACGTTTCGCAGATAGTATCGACCAGGATATCATCGGTAAAATCGCCGTGGATGTCGGGCGTGAACCTCGGAGACATTCACCAAATCGCTGTTTCCCACGGCGAGGGAAGATTTGTGGCTAGCCCCGAGGTGATCGCAGAGATGGAAAAGAACGGCCAGATCGCCACGCAGTACGTTGACCTGTCGGGCAACCCGACCTACGAGATGCCATACAACCCAAACGGCTCCTACTACGCGATTGAGGGTATCACCAGCCCCGACGGCAGAGTTCTGGGCAAGATGGGACACTCGGAGCGCATCGGCGGACACGTTTACAAAAACATAATCGGAAACATAGACCAAAAACTGTTCGAAAGCGGAGTAAAATATTTTAAATAGGAGAGCCACCATGTCATACACTAAGGCCGCGGAATATATTAATTCCAAAATAAACCTCACGCCAGAGATCGCCGTGGTGCTCGGCACGGGCATGGCCGAACTGGCGGACGGTCTCGACAACAAAACTATAATACCGTACGGGGATATTCCCGGCTTTCCTCCGATCGGCAAAAACCACCACAGGTGCCGCATGATAATCGGCAAGCTCGACGGAACGCCCGTCGCGTTCATGCAGGGCAGACTTCATTATTACGAGGGCTACACCATGGAGGAAACCGCGTTTATTATCCGTATGCTCAAAGCAATGGATATCGAGACGGTTATTCTCACAAACGCCTCGGGCGCCGTCAATCCGGATTACGCTCCGGGAGATATTGTGATAATACGCGACCATATAAAGCTGTGCGCCGAATCGCCGCTTCGGGGCGAGAATCCCGAGGAGCTGGGCGAGAGGTTTTTCGACATGACAAACGCCTACGACAAGAGCCTGATAGGGCTTTGCGAAAAATGCGCGGACGAGCTCGGAATTAGCCTTCCGAAAAGCGTGTACGCCTATATGGCGGGGCCTCAGTTTGAGACGCCCGCGGAGATAAACATGCTTAAAATATTGGGCGCCGATCTTGTGGGCATGTCCACCGTGCCCGAGGTCATAGCGGCGGCGCACTGCGGAGTGCGGATCCTGGCGCTTTCGGGCGTTTCCAACATGGCGGCGGGCATCGAGGGCGGCGGCTTCAACCGCGAGGCAATAGACAGCGCCGAGCCCGTGATCCGAGAAAAGTTGATGAAATTGTTAAAAGTTATAATAAATAAGTTGTAAAAAAAAAGACCCCTCTCCGCCCGCAAGCGGGCACCTCTCCCCAAGGGGCGAGGCAGATATTGTGAGGGAGTTAAAAGCGTTCCAAAATATCATTTATTTAATAATTGTGGGGAGGGAGTTTAAATGGAAAAAATCGCGAGCTTTACGGTGGATCACCGAAAAATAAGGCCGTGGGTCTATATATCACGGATCGACGGCGATATCACGACCTACGACATACGCATGAGAAAGCCCAACACAGGCCGTTTGCTTGACAACATTACCATGCACTCTATAGAGCACCTGTTCGCCACAATGGCGCGCAACTCGGAGCTTAAAGACGACGTGATATATTTCGGCCCTATGGGCTGCCAGACCGGGTTTTATCTGCTTATGAGAAATGCGGACAACAAAAAGGTTGTCGACTTGATAAAAAATATATTCAAAGAAATTTCGGTCTATGACGGCGAGATGCCGGGCGCAAGCGAGATCGAGTGCGGCAACTTCCGCAATCTCAGCGTTGAGGAAGCGAACCGCGAGGCCGAGGACTATTACGAAAAAATAAAAAAACTCACCGAAAACGATCTGGAGTACGAAAAGTAATTTTTAGGTGTAACAATAGGATCGGAGAATAAATTATGAAAACTTTATTTGAAAACATAACGGTCATAACCATGGACAATGACGCGGGCGTTATAAAAAACGGCTGTGCCGCGGTCGACGGGAATAAGATAAAATATGTGGGAACAACCAAACCCGAGGGAGAATTTGACCGAGTGATAAACGGCGAGAACAAGGCTCTTATCCCGGGGCTTATAAACGCGCATACCCATACGGCCATGACGCTGCTCCGCGGATACGCCGACGACATGAACCTGCAGGACTGGCTGTATAACAAGATATTTCCCTTTGAGGACAAAATGACGCCCGAGGATGTGCGCCGCGGAAGCGAGATCGCGATAGACGAGATGCTCGCGGGAGGAACCACCTGCTTCAGCGATATGTATTTCTTCCAAGCCGAGACGGGCAGGGCGGCGATACAAAAGGGCATCCGCGCGGTTCTCAGCGACTGCGTGAATTTTGACGGATACGAGCGCAAGGTGAAGCTTATGGAGGAAATGGCCGAAGAATTCAGCGGCAGCGACCTTATAACCTTCACATTCTCGCCGCACGCGATATACACCTGCTCGTTTGAACTGCTTGAAAAATGCGCGGCTTACGCCAAAGAGCACAACATGCCGATACATACCCATCTGGCCGAGACCCGAACCGAGTTCTCGGACTGCGAGATAGAGCATAACATGACGCCGACCGCCTATATGGAAAGCGCGGGGCTGTTTGAAAATCCGACGATAGCCGCCCACTGCGTGGTGATGACCGACAGTGACCTTGAGATACTCAAAAAGCATAACGTTTCAGTCGCTCACAATCCGATAAGCAATCTTAAACTGGCGTCCGGCATAGCCCCGGTCCCGAAAATGCTTGACATGGGGATAAACGTGGCGCTCGGGACCGACGGCGCGTCGAGCAACAACAGCCTTGATATGTTCGAGGAGATCAAGGCGGCGGCTCTGATACACAAGGGCGCGGGGCTCGACCCCACCGCGGTGCCCGCCGAGACCGCCCTCAAAATGGCGACAATAAACGGAGCCAAGGCGCTGGGCTTTGACAATCTCGGAATGATTAAAGAGGGCTATCTGGCCGATTTAGTTGTAGTAGATCTCGACACGCCCCACCTCAGGCCGATATACGACCCGATATCAAGTCTGGTCTACTCGGCGAAATGCGGCGATGTTGAATACACGATGGTAAACGGCAATATAGTATACGAGAGATAACAAAATTCAAATATATTTCAGGAGGACATTATGGCACAAGTAGCAATTGTAATGGGAAGCAACTCTGATCTGCCCGTGGTACAGGGCGCGATCGACATGCTGAAGTCGTTTGGCGTTGATTTTGAGGCGCACGTGATCTCGGCGCACAGGACACCTGCCAAGGCGGAGGAATTCGCCAAAAACGCCAAGGAAAACGGCGTTAAGGTGATAATCGCGGCCGCGGGCAAAGCGGCTCATCTGGGCGGTGTTATCGCGGCGTACACCACATTGCCGGTCATCGCGCTGCCGATCAAGTCGTCGTTTATGGACGGTCTCGACTCGCTGCTCTCAATGGTGCAGATGCCGACGGGCATACCCGTGGCGACGGTCGGAGTGAACGGCTCGGACAACGCGGGCATTTTGGCCGTGCAGATGCTGGCGCTCAGCGATCAGAAACTTTCCGAAAAGCTTGAAAAATTCAAAGCTGACATGGCGGCGGCTGTTGACGAGAAAGATAAAAAACTTCAAAAAGAGCTTTATGACAATATATAAGGAGGCGATGTAATGAGCGAAGCTTATAAAAACGCGGGCGTTGATGTGGAGGCCGGCTACAGGTCGGTGGAGCTCATCAAAGAGCACGTAAAGAGGACAAACATACCCGGCGTCGTTTCGGGAATCGGCGGTTTCGGCGGCCTGTTCGAGCTTGGCGGAGCCTATAAGAACCCCGTTCTGGTCTCGGGCACCGACGGCGTCGGAACCAAGTTGAAACTGGCGTTCATCATGGACAAGCACGACACGGTCGGACAGGACTGCGTGGCTATGTGCGTCAACGACATTGTGTGCGGCGGCGCGAAACCGCTGTTCTTCCTCGACTACATAGCGACCGGAAAGAACACGCCCGAGAAAATCGCGGACATAGTTAAGGGTATCGCCGACGGCTGCGTCAAGGCGGGCTGCGCTTTGGTCGGCGGCGAAACGGCCGAGATGCCAGGATTCTATGACCCCGACGAGTACGATCTGGCGGGATTCTCGGTGGGTATAGTCGACAAGGACAAGATCATTGACGGAGAGAGGATCGAGATCGGTGACAAGATAATCGGCATCGCCTCGTCGGGCGTTCACAGCAACGGCTACTCGCTTGTCAGAAAAATATTTAATATCGACGACAGCGAAGCCTGCGCAGATGCACTCAAAAAGCACGATGAGGAACTTGGCGCGTCGATAGGCGAAACACTGCTTGAGCCGACAAAGATTTACGTGAAACCGATGCTAAAGGCTATTGAAGCGGTCGACGTGAAAGCGGTGTCCCACATAACGGGCGGCGGATTTTATGAGAACATTCCGCGCATGCTCAAGGACGGCGCGAGAGCCGTTATCCGAAAAGACAGCTTTGACACTCCGCCGATATTCAAAAAGCTGCAAAAGCTGGGCGGCATCTCGGAACATGATATGTTCAATACCTACAACATGGGTATCGGCATGATGTTCGTGGTGCCGGCGGATCAGGCCGACAAAGCCGCCAAAGTGATAAACGCCGAGGGCGAAAAGGCCTGTGTTGTAGGCGAGATCGTCTCGGGCGAAAAGGGTGTGGACATCGTATGAAAAAAATAGGAGTTTTAATTTCGGGCGGCGGCACAAATCTTCAGGCGCTTATCGACGCCGAAAAAAGCGGCATCATAAAGAGCGGCAGGATCGTGTGCGTCTGCTCAAACAGCGCGGGCGCGTATGGGCTGACGAGGGCCGAAAAAGCCGGAATACCGATAAAGGTCATCCGCAAGAACGCGGACTGCGGCGGCGACATTGACGAGTTCAGCCGAAGGATCTGCGCCTATATGAAAGAGATGGGCGTTGACATTATAGCGCTGGCGGGATTCTTAGCCATATTCGGAGGCGAGCTGCTAAAGGAATACGCGGGCAAGATCGTTAACATTCACCCGTCGCTGATACCGTCGTTCTGCGGCGAGGGCATGTATGGGCTCAAGGTGCACGAGGCGGCGCTTGACTACGGCGTCAAGGTGACCGGAGCCACCGCGCACCTTGTCAACGAAGTCGTTGACGGCGGAAAAATCCTGCTACAAAAGGCGGTCGAGATAAAGGACGGCGACACTCCGGAAATTCTGCAAAAACGCGTTATGGAGCAGGCCGAATGGATAATCCTGCCCCGCGCCGTTGAAATGCTGTGCAGTGAGTAGAGAATAGGAACTAGGAATTGGCTCGCCCCTTGGGGAGATCCGGCTGCGAAGCAGACTGTGAGAGGGGTTCCCTAATCATTGCTTTGTAGGGCGGATATTATCCGCCTGTATTAAAAATTTATGGAGGTAATTATGAAAACAATAAACATCAGCGACGAGCTGAAAAACAACTCATACCCCGGACGGGGAATTATCATCGGCAAATCGGCCGACGGAAAAAGCGCGGTATGCGCATACTTTATCATGGGCAGAAGCTCAAACAGCCGCAACCGCGTGTTTGTGGCGAACGGAGACGGCATCAGGACCAAGGCCTTTGACGAGTCAAAACTTGAGGACCCGTCGCTCATCATATACGCGCCGGTTCGGGTATTGGGCAACAAAACGATCGTCACCAACGGCGATCAAACCGACACGATATACGATCTGATGAACAAGCAGATGACGTTCGAGCAGTCGCTCCGCGGCCGCGAGTTTGAACCCGACGCGCCCAACTACACCCCGAGGATATCGGCGGTCATGAAAGTGTCGGACGGAACCTACAACTATGCGATGTCGATATTAAAAAGCGCCGACGGCGACCCCGACTCGTGCCAGAGATTCACGTTCGCGTACTCAAATCCGAAAAGCGGATACGGACATTTTATCCACACCTACAAGGGCGACGGCGACCCGCTGCCGAGCTTTGAAGGCGAGCCCAAAAAAGTCGAGGTCCCGAATTCTATCGACGAGTTCACCGACACATTGTGGACAAGCCTCAACGAGGACAACAAGGTTTCGCTGTTCGTGAGATACATAAACATACAAACCGGCAAAACCGAGTCCCGAATAGTAAACAAAAATAAATAGGAGGAATTGTTATGAATGAAATGGAATTAAAATACGGCTGCAACCCTAATCAAAAACCCTCGCGGGTGTATATGGAAAACGGCGGCGACCTGCCGATAACCGTGCTGTGCGGCAAACCGGGCTACATCAACCTGCTGGACGCGCTGAACGGATGGCAGCTGGTTAAGGAACTCAAAAAGGCGACCGGCCTCCCGGCCGCTACCTCGTTTAAGCACGTGTCGCCCGCGGGCGCCGCGGTCGGACTTGAGCTTTCGGACACGCTCAAAAAGATATACTTCATCGACGAGTCGATCGAGCTCTCACCTCTCGCCTCGGCCTACGCCAGAGCCAGAGGCGCGGACAGAATGTCGTCCTTCGGCGACTTTATCTCGCTGTCCGACGTGTGCGACACTCCCACGGCGCAGCTTATCGCCAAAGAGGTCAGCGACGGCGTGATAGCTCCCGGCTACGAGGAAAAGGCGCTTGAAATTTTAAAGGGCAAGCGCGGCGGAAACTACAACATAATTCAAATCGACGAAAACTACACCCCCGACCCGATCGAGCACAAGCAGGTGTTCGGCGTGACTTTTGAGCAGGGCAGAAACGAGCTCGATATCAACGGGGAGCTTTTGTCAAATGTGGTTACCCAAAACACCGATATGACCGAGGCGCAGAAGCGCGATCTGATGATCTCGCTGATCACGCTCAAGTACACACAGTCAAACAGTGTGTGCTACGTCAAGGACGGTCAGGCGATAGGCATCGGCGCGGGCCAACAGTCCAGAATACACTGCACCCGCCTCGCGGGCAATAAGGCCGACATTTGGTGGCTCAGACAGTCGCCGCAGGTGCTGGCGCTCGAGTTTGTTGACGGCATACGCAGAGCCGACCGCGACAACGCCATCGACGTTTATATCTCGGACGAGTATATGGACGTGCTCAAAGAGGGCGAGTGGCAGAAGATATTTAAGACCAAGCCTCCCGTGTTCACCAAAGATGAACAGAAGGAATGGCTCAAAAAGAATACCGACGTGGCTCTGGGCAGCGACGCGTTCTTCCCGTTCGGCGACAATATCGAGCGCGCCCACAAGTCGGGCGTGACAGCGATCGCCCAGCCCGGCGGCTCGATAAGGGACGACAACGTTATTGCCGCCTGCAACAAGTACGGCATAGCGATGTCATTCACGGGCATCCGCCTGTTCCATCATTAATACGAGCTTGATCTATATTTTTTAGGAAGATCATTACAGAAATAAAACTCCGGGCGGAAATTCCGCCCGGTTTTTGAAATGATTCGCGTTAATGAAAATCTAATGAAAATCCAATCAAAAATAGACTTGACACGAGACTTTAATTTGTGTATAATAATTAGGCTTACAAAACACGCCCTCTTAGTTAAGTGGATATAACACGCCCCTCCTAAGGGTGGATCACGCGTTCGACTCGCGTAGAGGGTGCCATCAAACGCCGCGAAAACGTCACTTTTTGACTTTCGCGGCATTTTTTACTTTATCTCTAAATTTTGCGCGATTTTTATAAGCTCTTCCTTGTCGATACCGCTCTGTATGGTGCATATTGTTCCGTTATCATATACCACTAAAGACCTGTAGCTTTCTTTTTCGATATAATAGCAGTCGTATGAGTTTATGGTCATATACTCGACCTCGGCGTTTTCGGTATCAATATAGCCGCTCGCGCTGTCGGAATCAACAAAAATATTGATACTTTCCCGATCGTCACTGAATTCCACATATGATGCTCCGCGTTTCACCATATGGAACCCGTGCGGTATATATCCGAGCGATATTTTATCGTCGCTGTACGTTTCGGGATCATAGCTGTCGCTTATGCCGAATTTGCTGTTTGTTTCCTCGGTGTTATGAATAAAATTCAATATCCTGTTTCTGACCGCGCCGACACTCATGGCTGTTATTCCGAGGAGCAATATCAATACGGCGGCGCATATCGCTATACGTTTGGCGTTATTGCGGAACACCGACTTTATTTCGCGTTTTTTTGCCTGCCTGAAAATCTGCTCTATCTTATTCTTATGCTCTTGCGAAAACTCAACCGGCTTATCATCGGGCAAATCCGGATTCGGTGTTCGGGCCATTTTAATGAGCGCCTCATCAAGCACGTTGTCAAACACTTTTTCAAATAATTCTTTGTTATCATGTTGATCGTTGTTACTCATTTTTATCACCATTTTTGAACCTTGCTTTCAGTTTTTCCGTTCCGCGTTTTATACGATGATTTATCGTGCGCTCGGGCACTCCCAATATATCCGAGATCTCTTTTATGCTGTATTTATAGACCCTGCTTAAAATCAACGGATCGCTGTATTTCTCGCCTAAGCTTTTTAATTCGGCGATTATCATATCCACGCTTTCGTTTGTTATAACATATTCATCGGGATTGGATGATACCGAAGCATCGGGAACTTCCTCGCTGTCCTCGTAGTTCTCATAAATTAATTTGTTATGTTTATTATATACGTTAATCGCCGTGTTCCTCGCGATCGCGGCGATATAATTTTTTTCCTCAGCGCTGTTGAATAATTTGACTCTATCACAGTATTTCACGATTTTACACGCGGTTTCCTGCGCTGCGTCCTCGGCGAGATGCTTATCGCGTAAAATATCCAGAGAAATCCTAAATATCATATTTTCATATTTATAGTATAATTTCTCGGTAAATATTCTGTTTTCATGCGGCGTGTTTCTTTTAAACATAATAAATTTTCCTAAGATGTTCTTCCTTTTTTGAGGCTTTTTTGTTTTGGTACATCACGGAGTCGGCCCTGTGGATAACCGCGAATCAGATAAATTTTTTTGATTTATTAAAGACCCGCGACGCGGGCCTTTGGTTTATTCGAATTTGTCGATTATCGCCTTGACTATGCGCTCGGAGGCGTGACCGTCGCCATACGGGTTGACGGCTCTGGCCATCTTGGCGTACTCTCCGCTGTCGGTCAGCAGTTCCTTTGTCATGGCGTAGATATTGTCCTCGTTGACTCCGGCGATCTTGACCGTTCCGGCATCCACCGCCTCGGGGCGCTCGGTCTCGTTGCGCAGTACCAGCACGGGCTTGCCGAGAGAGGGAGCCTCCTCCTGAAGGCCGCCCGAGTCGGTCAGCACCAGATAACCGCGCCTTATGGAATTGTGCAGCTCGTCGGCGCTCACGGGATCTATGAGGCTTATCCTGTCGTGGCCGCCCAGAATCTCAAACACCGTCTCGCGAACTGCGGGATTAAGGTGCACCGGATATACCACTCGCACATCCTCAAACTCGTTGACTATCCTGAGCACCGCGCGGCAAATGTTCTCAAGCGGCTCGCCCAGATTCTCGCGTCTGTGGGCGGTCATCACGATCACGCGGCTGCCGTCCCAGTCAACGGACTTCAGACCCTCGTCCGAGAAAACATAATCGTCTCTGACCGTGGTCTTGAGCGCGTCGATAACCGTGTTGCCCGTGACGTAGATATTATCGGGGTTCGTGTTCTCGCTCAGCAGATTGAGGCGGTTGCGCTCGGTCGGAGCGAAGTGCATATCAGCGATAACGCCCGTTATCCTGCGGTTTATTTCCTCCGGGAACGGGAAGTATTTGTCGTAGGTCCTGAGCCCCGCCTCAACATGGCCGACCGCGATCTGATTATAGTAAGCGGCCAGACTTCCCGCAAAGGTAGTCGAGGTGTCGCCGTGGACAAGCACAATGTCGGGCTTTACATCTTTCATGACCTCGTCGAGCCCCTCAAGGGCGCGGGTCGCTATCCCCACAAGGGTCTGGCGGTCGTGCATTATGTTCAGGTCATAGTCGGGCTTTATTTTGAAAATATCAAGCACCTGGTCCAGCATTTCACGATGCTGGGCGGTGACGCAGACTATCGACTCTATTTTATCATCGTTTTTCTCAAGCTCCTTAACAAGGGGAGCCATTTTTATCGCCTCGGGTCTTGTGCCGAAGATCGTCATAACTTTAATTCTTTTGCTCATGATCATCCTCCGTAAGCTGTTCGTCAGCGTTATAGTTCACATATTCGCCCGGGTCGCGAAGCTCGCCCATAACCTTTATCGAAACCAATATTATAAGCAAGACCGAGCATATCAGTATAAGTCCTCTGGTGTAGCCTTTGATCGAGATAACAACGGCCGTCATGCACAGCACCGCTGTCAGCGTGTACAGGATAGCCACAACGCGCCTCTGTGAAAATCCCATGTCGAGCAGACGGTGGTGCAGGTGGCCGCGGTCGGGCTGCATCGGCGATTTTCCGGTGAGCAGACGGCGCAGTATCGCGAACACCGTGTCGAAGATCGGCAGGCCCAATATCAGTATGGGCGCCGCGAACGTGATGACCGCGGACATCTTGAGCATGCCCTGGACAGAGATACACGCCAGTATGAAGCCCAGGAACAGTGCTCCGGTGTCGCCCATGAATATCTTTGCCGGGTTGAAATTATATGGCAGGAATCCGAATCCCGCTCCCGCCACCGCGGCGGTGATTATGGCGACGTTTAAGTTCTCGCTGATAAGCGTCAGCGTCAGCAGCGCGATAGACGCGATGGACGAGACGCCCACCGCGAGGCCGTCCAAACCGTCGATAAGGTTGACCGCGTTGCATATTCCCACGATCCAGAATATGGTGACGGCGCAGGAAACCCAGTAGTCCATTACGATATAGGGCGCGCCGAACCATTGAGTGAACGGGTTGGCGAAATGCTCGATCCGCACGCCGCTGTACACAACAACAGCCGCCGCCAGTATCTGGCACAACAGTTTGACGATCGCCTTCATGTCGGTTATGTCGTCAATGATTCCCGTGGTGACGACGATCACACAGCCGACTAAAATTCCCATGACCTCTTTATCGATCGTGGCGAAGCAGATCACGCTGACGACAAAGCCGTAGAATATGGCCAGCCCGCCCATCAACGGAGTGGGCTTTTTATGTACGCGCCTCTTATCCTTGGGCACATCTATCGCGCCCACCTTGTGCGCCAGCGATATGACCATAGGCGTCGCCGAAAACGAGACCAGAAACGCCACGGCAAGCGCCAGCAGCACAAAAATATCATTACTGAAAATCATTGACTTTGCTCCTAACGTAGTGATTAGCGATTAGTGAATAGAAAATTTACGGCTCGATAAAGCCTACTTTGCGGTAGACTTTGGCAAGGGTCCTGTTCGCCACGCGCGACGCGCGCTCCGCGCCGCTTTTGTATACCTGCTTTAAATAATCCTTGTTTTTCATCAAATCGGCGTATTTTTCCTGTATCGGGCGCAGCGTCTCAACGACAGCCTCGGCCACCGACTTTTTGAAGTCGCCATAGCCTCTGCCCTCAAACTCCGACTCAATCTCGTCAAATGACTTGCCGGTGCACGCGCCGTAGATCGACATAAGGTTCACGATACCCTCTTTGCCCTCGCCGCGTTTTACCTCGCTGCCCGAATCGGTGACAGCGCGCTTTATCTTGTTGGCAGCGCGGTCAAGCGGGTCGAGCAGCAGGATATAGCCGTTCTCGTTGGTGTCGGATTTGGACATCTTTTGGGCCGGGTCCTGAAGGCTCATGATCCTGGCGCCCACCTTGGGATTATACGCCGCGGGTATCTTAAATGTCTCGCTGTACGCGTTGTTAAAGCGGTTCGCCAGGTCGCGCGTCAGTTCCAGGTGCTGGTTCTGGTCGTTGCCGACCGGCACCAGATCGGCCTGATACAGCAGGATATCCGCCGCCATCAGCGACGGGTACGTGAACAGACCCGCGTTGAGGTTAGAGGCGTGCTTTTTCGCCTTGTCCTTGTACTGGGTCATGCGCGACAGCTCGCCCATGTAGGTGTTGCATATCAGCACCCACGCCAGCATCGAATGGGCCGGCACGTGGGACTGGAAAAATATCGGGCTCCTCTCGGGATCGAGCCCGCAGGCCATAAACAGCGCCAGCAGGTCCATGGCGTTCTTGCGGAAGTCCTTGGGGGTCTGGCGCACGGTTATGGTATGCATGTCGGCCAGCATGAAAAACGCCTCGTACTCGTCACCGCGCGACAGCTCTACCCAGTTGCGAAGCGCGCCCAGATAGTTACCCAGAGTCAGCGCGCCCGAGGGCTGTATGCCGCTCAGTATACGCTTTTTGGTGTCGCTCATCACTCGCCTACCTCCTCTTTCAGCAGGTCGCCCAATATCTTTATTCCCTTTTCTATCTGCTCAAACGACGCGGTTGAGTAGTTCATTCTGAACGTGCTGTATTTGGCCGTGTCATCTATCATCGTGGTTGAGCCGGGCACGAACGCTACGCCGCGCTCGACCGCCTTCGCCATTATCTCTTTTGTGTCGTAACCCTCGGGCATCTCGCAGAACAGGAAAATTCCGCCCTGAGGCGTGGTGTGCGTCACCGAGGCCGGGAAGTATTTGTCCATGCACTCGCACATAAAGCGGCACTTCTCTCCGTATACCATGCGCAGACGGGCGATGTGCTCGTCGATCGAATTGTTTTTTATGTACTCATAGGCCGTCATCTGCGAGAATACATTTGTATGCACGTCCTGCACCTGCTTGCAGATTATCATGCGCTCCATCAGATCCTTGTGGCAGGACACGAATCCCAGTCTGAGACCGGGCGAAAGTATCTTCGAGAAGGAGCCCAGATACACAACTCTGCCGTTTGTGTCCATTGATTTCATGGTCCTGACGTCCTCGCCGTCGAATCTCAGCTCGCCATATGGGTTGTCCTCAAATATTATAAAGTCGTATTTATCCGCCAGTTCCAAAAGCTTTTTGCGGTTCTCGAGCGACATCGTGATGCCCGACGGGTTCTGGAACGTGGCGATCGTGTATATCACTTTGATGTTGGGGTGCGCCTTGCACAGTTCCTCCAGTTCCTCCATGTCGATGCCGTCGCTCTTGACGGTCACTCCGTACAACTCCGCGTTATACGAGCGAAAGCTGTTGAGACCGCCGATAAAGCTCGGCAGCTCGCACACGACGCCGTCTCCGGGGTTTAGAAGCGACTTTGCCGCAAGGTCTATTCCCTGCTGTCCGCCGCTGACGATTATCGTTTCGTTAAAATCGTCCTCTTTGATTATGCCCTGAGAAACAAGACGGTTCTTTACCCAATCGCGAAGGGGCGTGTAGCCCTCGGTCACGCCGTACTGAAGCGCCACCTTGCCTTGGTTTATAAGCACGTCACTCGCCGCCTTCGCCAACTGCTCGCAGGGGAACAGTTCGGGGTCGGGCGCGCCTCCTGCGAACGAGATTATGCCCGGCTTGTCGAGAAGTTTGAATATTTCGCGGATGGCCGAAGCCTCCAGATGTTTAACTTTATCGGAAAATTTTGTTTGAATGTCCATTTATTTACCTCGCAATACTATAATACTATATATCCTTTTTCTTTTTTGATCTCGTCCGAGGGCTCGTCAGCCGCATCCTCATCTTCTGCTTCCGATTCTTCGCTATCGGGCGCGAAGTCCTCCGCCTCGGCGTCCTCGGGCTCTTCCTCTTTCGCCTGCTTCTCGGCGGCCGAGCCGTCGTAGGAAACGATCTTGTGGTTCGAGCAGTACAGCTTTTTGATTATCATTCTGGCCGCCACAATGCCGCCCGCGATAGCGCCTATAATGCCCGCTATTATCATAATGAGCTTTATGCTGCCGCCGACAGCCGCGCACAGCTTATCCCAAAGCGACGGGTTCCTGCGGCGCATGTATTCCTTCTTTTTGGCGCCGTACCAGTCTTTTACGCTGTCTCCGGCGTCCGAGAAAAACTCGCCCGTTCTCTTGATATACGGCGAGGCGAACCTTGCCGCGTCATCGGCGTATTCTCTGAAACATCTCATATCAATTCCTCCGTTTATATAAAAATTAAATTATTTTCAATATTTTTATTGTTCGTCGTCGCTCGGCTCGATCACCGCCACATAGGGCAGGTGACGGAATTTTTCCGCGTAGTCCAGACCGTAACCCACTATGAACTCGTCGGGTATTTTGACGCCTATGTAATCCGCCTCAAAATCAGCAACGCGCCTGTCGGGCTTGTCGAACAGACCGCAGAACCTGAGGCTTTTCGGGTTTTTATCTTTGAGATATTCCCGCATTCGCGCAAGCGTCCTGCCCGTGTCGATTATGTCCTCGACCACCAGCACGTCGCTGTTCTCAATTTCCGAGGTGAGGCCGCTTATAGCCACATTGCCGCGGCTCACGCCGCCCATACCGTAGCTCGAGGCGCGTATGTACTCTATCCTGAGATCGGGAACGTCAATCTTCCGCGCCAAATCCGAGGCGAAAACCGCGGCGCCCTTGAGCACGCACAGCAGCGTCAGCTTATCTATCCCATCGCGTTTTATGTCACTGTTTATTTTGTCCGCCACGTCCGAAACTATCCGTTTGAGCTCGTCCTCGCCGAACATAATTTTTTTGATCCTGCACATATTTATTCCTCATAGTGTACCACAAGATAATTCTTGGTGTGCTTGTCGGGCTTATATATCTCGCTGACGCGGACGCCCAAAACGGCGATGATCTCGTCGCCGAAGCAGAGCACCGGAACCGCCGCTCTGTTCTCGCGGCGTATCTTTCGGTCGATAAACAGGCTTTTGAGCTTTTTGGTCTTTCCGTTTTTGTAGACCGCGATCCTGTCGCCGGCTATCCTGCTGCGCAGCTTGAAACGCGCTGTCTTTATGCTCTCGTCGTCAAGCCCCAGCTTGTCGGCGTCAAGCAGTATATCGCCGCTCATTCTGCCGAGCGCGTCTTTGCCTATCAGCGTTATCGAGATCTCGGCGCCTGTTTTTTCTATATTATACAGCTTATCGGCTCCGACTTCAACACAAAATTCAATATTGTTACAAGAATTTAATGATTCCGCATTGTTTTTGTCTTTATCCGCCGCCCAGAACTCCAGCCAGCCGTATCTCTCGCTGACCCGAAGCCCGCCGGGCAGCTCGGCGCCCGAGCTTTCGCCGTCAATAATTTTATGCACGGCCTCGATATGCTTTCGCTCGGGCTTGTAATCCTCGCCCATGGCGTCCTTGGCGCACAGCATGATGAGCCGCGAGACTATGCTCTTTTGAGCCACAGTCCTGAGACTCTCGATATGCAGCGCCTTTATTCCGCTGTTTGAAAGCGGCGGTCTCAGGCGGGCGTAGAGCCTTTCGGCATAGCCCTCCATAAAGTCGGCGTCCTCCTGCGCCGAATCGGCAAGATTACACAGGGCGTTTACAACGCTCGGGTTAAACTCCTTTTCGATGATAGGCAGCAGGTTCAGTCTGATGTTGTTTCTTGTATAGCGCGCATCCGAGTTGGTGCTGTCGGTTATATACTCAAGCCCCGCCGCCTCGCAGTATTCCTCGATCTCGGCGCGACTCACGTCAAGCAGCGGACGAATCACGCCGTCGTCGCGCTTGTATCTCACGCCGCGCAGACCCGAAAGCCCGGTGCCTCGGATTATCCTCATCAGCACCGTCTCGGCGCGGTCGTTTTTGTTATGTGCGGTGGCGGCGGCCTTTATGTTGCGCTCGCTCATCAAGCGTGCAAAAAAGTCATATCTGGCGCGCCTGCCCGCCTCCTCCTCGGTGAGGCCGTTTTTTTTCGCAAGCTCCGGAACGTCGCGCTTTTCGGTATACAGAGTGACGCCCAAGCTTTCGCACAGCTCCTCGCAGAATTTCATATCGCGCTCCGCCTCTTCTCCCCTTATCATGTGGTTCAGGTGGGCGGCGCTGACCATGAATTTTTTTGTCTTTGAGAGCCTGAGCAAGGCGTCCAGCAGGCACACCGAATCGGCGCCGCCCGAGAGGGCGACCGAAACCTCGGCGCCGCGCGGGAGCATGGAATACTTGTCCATAGCCGCCGACACCTTGCCGAGCACAGTATTTATAATATCGGTATTTTTTTCATCAATCACGCCTACCGCTCCAGTTCGTAAATTTCACGTATTCACCCAGCCAGGACAGGTATTCGTAACCCACCTCGCCGTTTCTGTGCTTCTCAAATTTGATCTTGGTCTTGTTTGGCTCCTCGCAGTCCTCTTTATAATATCCCTCTCTGTAGAGGAAAATAACGATATCAGCGTCCTGCTCGATCGAGCCCGACTCGCGCAGGTCACTCAAAACGGGCTCTTTGCTGTCTCTTTTCTCAACCGCGCGGTTGAGCTGTGACAAGGCTATCACGGGTATTTCAAGGTCGTTCGCCATGACCTTTAGAGTTCTCGATATATCCGAGACCTCCTGCTGACGGCTGGCATTTCTGAGGCCCGACGTCATAAGCTGCAGATAGTCGACAACCACCAGATCAAGGCCCTTTTCCATTTTCAGCTTGCGGCACTTGGCCGCGATCTCGGCCGCGGTTATGGCCGAGTTGTCGTCTATATAAATATTTGTGCCGACCAGCGCCGACAGCGCCTCGCCCAGTCTCGGCCAGTCGTCGTCTTTTATGTCGCCGCGCTTAATGCGCTCGGAGCTGACCTTCGCCTCGCCCGCCAACATGCGGTTAGCTATCTGTATGCCGGGCATCTCAAGACTGAATATTGCCACTGTGGCGCCGCCTTTTATCGCGGCGTTCTGGGCTATGTTGAGGCCGAGAGCCGACTTGCCCATTCCGGGGCGTCCCGCTATCAAAATAAGCTCGGCGGGATGCAGACCCGCTGTCCTGCGGTCAAGATCCGCGAAACCGGTCGTGAGTCCGGTGATCTCCTCGCCCGCGTCGGCAAGCTGCTCAATTTTTTCAATACTGTCATTTAGGTAAGTTGAAATATGCGAAAGGCCGCTGTTGTTCTTGTCGTGGGTAATATCGATTATGCCCTGCTCGGCCACCGCCAGCATATCGTCAAAATCGCCCTCGCCCGAATAGCATCTCGCGGCGGTTTTCTCGCACAGGTCGATAAGCCTGCGGATGCTCGCCTTTTCACTGACGATCCCCGAGTAGTGCCGCACACTCGAAGGGTCGGTCGAAGGCACCAAATCAAGGAGGTGCACGATGAACTGCATTCCTCCGATTTGGTCAAGTATTCCCTTTTTTCCAAGCTCGTCCTTTATCGTCACAAAGTCTATCCCCTTGCCCAGATTGAACATATCGAGCAGCGCGTCATAAAGACGGCGGTGACGGTCGATATAAAAATCGTCGGACGACACTATCCCCATGACCTCGGGGATAAGATTGCGGTCGCACATCATCGCGCCCAAAACCGCCTGCTCCGCCTCATCACTGAAGGGCATGACCTTGAGATTGATCTCGTCGGTGAGCTCGGGTTCAAGATTCTCGTTTTCGTATTCCATAACTTAATTTTACTCCGATAAATTTTATCACGCGCGGCGGCATAGCCGCCCGAACGCGTTTTCTTTCGTATGCTTTCCTTTGTCCGGTAATTACTGAGGCGTCACTTCAACCTTAAAGGTGCCGGAAATACCGGTATAAAGCGAGACCTTTACATCGGTCACGCCGCAGGTCTTTATTCCGTCGGGCAGGTTGATTTTTCTTTTGTCGACAGTTATGTTGTACTGCTGCTTGAGAGCTTCGGCCACATCCTTTGAGGTGATCGAGCCGAACAGCTTGCCGTTCGCGCCCGCTTTGGCCGTGAGCTTTACGGTCATGTCCTTCATGCGCTCCGCGATGTTATTGGCCTTGACCTCCTCCTGATTGCGGCGGTACTCCTCGGCGCCGCGCTTGCCCTCAAGCTCGTTCAGCGCCTGCTTGGTGGCCACCTTGGCAAGACCGCGCTTTAACAGATAGTTGTT
The DNA here is from genome assembly GCA_947630505.1 of uncultured Monoglobus sp. Classification (GTDB taxonomy): domain Bacteria; phylum Bacillota; class Clostridia; order Monoglobales; family Monoglobaceae; genus Monoglobus. The sequence goes on from CANRHV010000013.1 coordinate 40,730, forward strand.
GGCGTAACCGTCGCTGACCTTTATAAGGTCGCCCTTCTTTCCCTGTGACTTTACGTCCTGTGTCAAAATTACTTTCATGATAATATACTCCTTTTGAATTTTATTATATCATAATTATATCACAGACCCGAGCGCGGATCCGCTCCGTATTTATTCGTCCATGACCTCGTCTATGGCGGCTTTGAGCCTTTCCTCCGCATACTCGATATCGGTGGTGGGGAGCTGCGCTCCGGCGATCGTTATATGTCCGCCGCCGCCCAACCGCTCCATAACGAGCTGCACGTTTATTGTCTCGATCGAGCGGGCGCTGATTGAAATTTTGTGCCCTACTCTCGCCAACACAAACGACGCTTCTATACCCGCTATGTTGAGCAGCTCGTCCGCCGCCTTTGCCGCGATGACCTGCTGCTCCTTGCCGCTTGCGCCGCTTGAAGCGATAGCTATGCCGTCGCGGTAAACCTTGACGCTGCCGATAATTTTCGACATCATGACCGACTCGTTTATGTCGCTCTTAAACAGCCTCTGCACGCTGACCGGATTGACGCCCAGCCGCCTGAGATACGCCGCGGCCTCAAAGGTGCGCACGCCCGTTTTGAACGTGAAGCCCTTGGTGTCAAGGAATATGCCCGCGTACAAAGCCTCCGCCTCGCTGATGTCGATCTTCGGATTGTCCTGTATATACTGAAGTATCTCGGTCACCATCTCGCAGGCCGACGAGGCGTAGGGCTCGTGGTAGGTAAGCACCGCCTTGTCGATAAAGTCCTCCGAGCGCCTGTGGTGGTCTATCAGAACCACCGACTTGGCCGCGTCAAGCAGGTCGACAAACTCCACCATGCTGTGCCTGTGGGTGTCAACAACTATCAAAAGAGTGTTTTTGTCCAGAATATTCATAGCCTTATCGCCGCCTATGATGCGTCCGTCGTATTCGGGGTTGTCCTCAAACCCGTCAAGCAGCGCCGCGGCGTTGGTGGAATTCCTCTTGACCGCGATATACGCGTCTCCGCCGCGGGTGCGTATCGCGCGGCATAAGCCTATCGCCGCTCCCATCGAGTCCATATCGCTGTTTTTGTGGCCCATGATTATGACCTTTGACGAATCGTCTATCAGCTTGCGCATGGCGTGCGCCACGACCCTGGCCTTGACCTTGGTGCTTTTTTCAACCTCGCGGCTCTTGGCGCCGTAAAACTTGTATGCCGACGGCGACTTGACGACCACCTGGTCGCCGCCGCGTCCCAACGCCATGTCAAGCGCCAGAACCGACATGTTGTTGTTTTCCTCAAAGGTTTCGCCGTCTATTCCCGTTCCGATGCTTAATGTCACCGGTATCTTGTTTTCAAGATTAATGCTCCTGATGTCGGCCAGAATACTGTATTTTCTTTTTTCGATTATCTCATGGTATTCGCGGCTCCTGAAAAATATAATAAACCTTTCGCGCTCGAACCTGCGCACAACGCCGTTTCCCGACGCGACCCACGCGTTTATCCTGCGCTCGATCTCGCCCATCAGCGCGCCGTGGTTGGAATTGGGCGTCTCTTTTATGACCTCGTCGTAGTTGTCGATAACGGCAAGGCACTGAACGGCGCGATTGTCCTCCGCCAGCTGTCTCAGCTCTTTTATCTCGGTGACGTCCACAAAATACAGACCCGCGAGGCTTATTCCCTCGTCGGCGCTTTCTATCGAGCGCCCGTGTATAACGTAGCTGTGTCCGCCGAACTCAAAATCGTCGACCACTTCGGCGTCGCTCTCTATATATTTGTCTACCGCCAGACCGGTGAACACATCCTGGATATACTCGCCGTAGTGCGAATCTCTGTCTATCATTCTCAAAAACCTGTCGTTGCTCCAGATTATCTCGCCCTCGTCGTTTATCACCGTCACCGGATGAACAAAGTTCTCGATCGCGGTTCGGGTCACCGCGTCGACGCAAAACGAGTACTCATGCATATATTTGTAGACCCGCTTTTTTCTGATGTGCATGGTAAAAATCGAGTAAAGCAGCACGGCGGCGCCCAGCGCGACCCCAAAAAAGCCCGGAAGCTGCATACCGAACGCTCCGCCGCGGATTATCAGCGCCGCGCCAAAAAGCATGACCGTTATGCCGCACACCGAACTGCAAATAAACCCCGTCCGAACGTCGGACAGAGTGAATTTTTTGACGCGGTTATTTTTCACCGTCATCACCGGCTTCCCTTGTCACGCGCAGATTCAGGTTGGAGTCAAGCATGCCCACCAGCATCAGCGCGTAGAATATAAGCGATATAAATATGTATCCCAAAACGAACACAAGCAGATATATCAAAAACCGCTTGTATCCCGAGTTGATTTTTTTGCTCAGTTTATAGTCAACGACCGACAGTCCTCCGACCGCCAGCACAAACGAGATAACGGCGACTATGTTTTTAAGCGCAAGAGTGTAAACGCTCGTGTCGCTTGAGAAAAACGACAGCAGCATAAGCGCTATCGCGATGATAAGCATGCTCTTGGGCAGCCGTATCATGCTGAATGGAACATAGGCGTATCCCGAGACGCGGAGCCTCTTTGCGAAAAATATTCCCAGCGACAGCATAATATATCCGGATATCAGAGCCGCGATTATCAGTATCGACGGGAAATAGCTCAGTATCGCCGTTTTCGCCGCGTCAAGTGACGCTGTCAGCGTCTCGCCCATCGCTCCCGCTCCCGCACCGCTCAGGTATGTTCCCATCATGTCCTTCACGGCGCTGAAATATCCGTCTATCATTTCGGTCACATAATTGTTCCCGCTCACTGCGTTTAATATCATTATCATTATCAGATAGCCAAACAGGTTGGCGATCGTCACGGCGGCCAGCGTCGCGTAATACTTATACCGCTTTCTGATGCAGAAGCCCGCGGTCAAATACGGCAGCAAAGACAAAGCGCAGCCGACGGGGCCCGAGATCAGGTCTCCGGTCAGAGCGAATATAAGCGCCAGCGCGGCGACAAGCGCGGCGGCGGAAACATACGCGCCTCTGCGGATGATCAGCCACATGAGCGGAATTCCCGAAAGCAGCATGGCAAATATCCCGAGCGCGGGAACATACATGCCCGCGAGCGTCAGAATAACCGTAAGCGCCGCCGCAATCGCGCCCTCGCAAATCGGCGCGGCGGAATTTTTTTTCATAATATATAACCTTCTTTTCGTGTCAAGAGCCGAAAGAGCCGATATAGCCGAGCAATGCCGAAAGATCGCCGTAGCGCCGCTCGATAAAGTGGCCTCTGTCGATTTCCTGTTTCAGCTTCCTGCCCATGGCAAAGCCCACGCTCTCATAATCGATCCCAAGCCTCGCCGCCATCACAAAAGCAATGTTGATAAGCGCCGCGGCGTCATCCGCAAGCCTCGCGGCGGTCTCGCTGTCGGTCTCCGCGCTGATGTCTCCGAACAGGTCGGTGACCTTTTGCAGCAGCTCCACCTTGAGCAGCTCCACGGTCTTGATGTTGTTAGCGATATTTATCTCCAAATTGATCACCCTCATCCGAAGCATGTCCGGGCACACTCCGCAATGATAATATTTTACCAAACTTTTGAAATGATTTCAAGCCCTTTTATGAATAATTATGTGACAAATTGATTTAAAAGGGCATAGTATGGTTATAGAAACGAGGGATTTTATGTTTTTATGCAAAAAAAACGGCGTATTTCAGCTTGATAAACTGAATCGCGGAGAAACCGCGGTGATCGCCGAAATAAAAGCCGCTGCGGGCGGCCGTCTCGCTGAGATGGGTTTCGTGGCGGGCGAGAGTATTCAAAACGGCTTCACCTCACCCGCGGGCGATCCGACAGCCTATCTTTTGGGCGGCTGCTCGCTTGTCGCCCTGAGAAAAAGCGAGGCAAAAAATATATTGGTGAAAATCATCGCCGATTAAAAGGAGCGCTATAATATATGAGACTCGAAATATTTAAACAAAAACGAACGGACGCGCCGCGGCGGCTGTATCTTTTGGGCAACCCCAACGTGGGGAAAAGCACTGTGTTCAACGCGATGACGGGGCTCAGACAGCACACCGGCAACTGGTCGGGCAAAACCGTTGACGCGGCGCGCGGAAAATATACATATAACGACAGAAAATACGAGCTGACCGACCTGCCCGGAACGCACTCGGTAAACAGCGGATTCTCGGAGGAAAGCGTTGCCGCTCGCTCGATCGCGCTCGGAGACGACGCGGTGACGCTGATACTGGCGGACGCGTCGGCCCTAAAACGAGGCGTGGCGCTGGCGCTTGAGTTTTTGGAAAACAACGGCGGCGGCGCGGTGCTTTGCGTAAACTTCTGCGATATCGCCGAAAGGCGCGGAATAAAAATCAATTTTAAAAAGCTCTCGGAAGCTCTGGGCATACCGGCGATTGGCATCACCGCCAAAAGGCGCGGAGACATAAACTGCCTCAAAGAGCTTATAGACAAAAATTATGATAAGCTCTCGCGCAAAACCGAAGCGCGCGAATCACTCTCGGAGCCCAAGGAACTGCTGAGACTTGCCGACGGCATATCAGCCGAATGTTCCGACGCGCCGCGAAAAACGGCAAACGCCGCCTGCGGTCTCGCCGACCGAGTGCTGACCTCGCGGGTCTTCGGCATCCCGATAATGCTTATGTTTTTCGCGGGGATACTCTGGCTGACGATTGAGGGCGCAAACTATCCGTCCGAACTGCTGTCAAGGCTGTTCGCGTATATAAAGCCGCACATGGCCGCCTTTGTCCCGAACCCGCTCAAAGGAATATTGGTCGACGGGATATACGGCACGGTCACATGGATAGTGGCGGTCATGCTGCCGCCGATGGCAATATTTTTTCCGCTGTTCACCCTTTTGGAGGACGCGGGCTTCCTGCCGAGGATCGCATTTAATCTTGACAGATGCTACGCCCGCTGCGGCATGAGCGGCAAGCAATGCCTGACACAGTGCATGGGGCTGGGCTGCAACGCGGTCGGCGTCTGCGGCTGCCGCATTATGCCCGACGAAAATCAGAGGACGATAGCCGTTATAACCAACAGCCTGATCCCATGCAACGGCAGATTCGCGATACTTATCTCGCTGTCCGCGATCTTTATAGGCGGCATGGTTCCCGACCGTCTCGCGGGGCTTATGCCCATGCTGTGCGTGCTGGCTCTTATCTGCCTCGCTTTCGCCGTGAGCTGGGGCGCGTCATTGTTTTTTTCAAAAACGCTGTTTCGAGGCGGAGAGTCGGCTTTCGCCATGGAACTTCCCGAGTACCGCCGCCCCGAAATACTCAAGACGCTGGCGGTTTCGCTCGTCACAAGAACGATAAAGATCGTGGGCCGCGCCATACTGGTCTCGGCCCCAACCGGAGCTGTGGTCTGGCTCCTCGCAAACACGGACGTTGGCGGAGCCCCAATGCTGACGCGGCTGTCGCTGTTGCTTGACCCCGCTGGACGGCTCATCGGCGTCGACGGATTCATACTGCTGGCGTTTATCCTGTCACTTCCGGCCAACGAGATAACCATGCCGATCCTTATCATGGGCTACACCGCGGCGGGCGCAATGGCCGACGCGGGCAGTCTTTCAAATCTGTCTGCGCTTCTTGCGCAAAACGGCTGGACGCTGCTCACCGCGGTCAACATGATGATCCTGACCCTGTTCCACTGGCCCTGCGCCACGACCCTCATCACGATCTATAAAGAGACAAAAAGCCTGAAAACGCTGGCTCTTTCGTTTTTAACGCCGTGCGTGATCGGGATCGCGCTCTGCCTTATCACCAAATTATTGTCAAAAGCGGTATTGCTGATAGTGTAAATTGGGCACAAATTTTAAAAAAACGCTAATAAATTAGTACAAGTTGCAAAAAAATTAGTAAAAAATATTGACATACATCTTTCGTTAGGTTATAATTTATTTAAAAATTAAACAAATCTTGTAAAAAGAAAGGTGATTTTAAATGACTTTCGAACAGGCAGTCGGCAGAGTTCAGGCGATTATGGAGAACGCCAGCGTTGAGAAAATCGGAAACGTGGCGGTACAGATCCAGTTCACCAACAGCGACTGCAAAGGTATTATGTACATCTCGACCAAAACAGGCGAGCTTGACGTTCAGGGTTATGATTATAATGACCGCGACGCGGCTGTTGAGCTGGTTTACGGCGACCTGAGCAAGGTGCTGACCGGAAAGCTGAGCGCCGCAAACGCGATAGCGAGAGGCGACATTGTTGTTTCCGGCAATCCCGACGCTTTCCTGGCTCTCGCGGGCTGCGCGAAAAAGGCTCCCGCCAAGAAGCCCGCGGCAAAAAAAGCTCCCGCAAAAAAAGCGCCCGCAAAGAAGGCCGAGCCCAAAAAAGCGGAGACAAAAAAGGCTGAGGTAAAAAAGGCCGAGCCCGCTCCCGCTTCCAAAAAGACCGCGGAGAAAAAGCCCGCCGCAAAAAAGACGGCGGCCAAACCCGCGGCAGCAAAAAAGACAACAAAATAACAGCTTAAATAAAGCAAGGCCCGCGGATAAAACCGCGGGTTTTTCGCGTATTCAAAACGCCCCGCAAAACGGGACGTTTTTGGCATATCGGGTTTGTGTCAACTGTTCTTCAGCTTAATGATCCGCACACTGTTGGACAGGGGTTCAAATTCCTCCCCCGTCACCTTCGCCTCGTTCGGGCGGACAACCGTCTCTTGCTCCTCCTCCGCTCTATCATCATACTCGCTGATAAGCAGAGAGATCTCGCGCTTCATCTCCGCGATACGGCTATGCGTGCCGGTTCTCAGCGCGTCCGACTCGCGGCGAATATCCTCGGCGGCGTTTCCGTCAAACCCGCGCCTGCGGAATAACTCCGAAACAGCAGCTCTCATTCTAACACTCCTAACTTGCCTGAAAATACCTGAAACCTTAAAATATTAAATCTTCCGTTATGCTACAGCAATGTTTTTGAAACATCACTGTAACAATTTTGTAACATTATAACACAGAAAACAATATTTGTCAATAGTTTTTTTGAAAAAAATTTCGACAAATCCCCGTATTTTCGGCGTTTTTTAAAGATTATGGGAATATTATACCCGAAATCGACTGCAAAAAATTGCACATCCCGCCGCAGACGCCGCAAAAATTTGCTCACCGTCTCGCGCGCCGCGTAAAAATTCGTGAATTCCCAAAGAAAATTCCAGAGTGAGAAGGAAGTGGCATTTAGAGCGGGAAAAGGGCGGAAATAAGTATG
>CANRHV010000014.1 GCA_947630505.1 uncultured Monoglobus sp.
TTGCTATATTTTTATGCAAAAAAAGCAAAAACCTCGTAAAAATAGACATTTAAATCAAATTTATAATAAAATTAGGGATGTCTGCTTGACATTACCATATAAAATAGGAGGAGTTTATATGAAAAAGATTGTTTGTTTGGTATTGTCGGCGCTGCTCGCGATCTCGGTTATGCCGGTTTTCGCGGCGGACAGCGCGGGGCTTGAGGCGGCGATCACAACGGCCAAGAGCCGAATCGATATTCCCGCGGAGCTTTCGGAGTTCTCAAGCAGCGTTTCCGCCGAAAGCGGCGGGATAACAAGCTATCGGCTTCAGTGGGAGACCGCCGAGGGAGCCGAGACGCAAAAGAGGATCGAGACGACCGTGGACGGATTCGGCAATATTCTGCTGTACAACTACAGCGTGTTTGGAAACTATTATACCGACAAGGCGTCTCTGCCCAAGCTTTCCGAATCCGAGGTGATCGCTGCGGCATATTCGCATCTTGCGAGGCTGAATCCCGTGCTCGCTCCGGAGTTTGATCAAAACGGCGAGATCCTGCACGGCTACGACGTGAACTCGACAAGCGCGACGGTTCGCTTTAAGCGTTATGTAAACGGCTTGCCGTTTTGCGGAAACTATATGGACATTACTCTCGGCAAGGATACCGGCGAGCTCGTTCAGCTGACGTCTTCGATGACATACGCCGAAAATATCGTCTCGCCCGACGGAATTATAACGCCCGAGCAGGCGGCGGAAAAATTTAAGGCGCTGTCGCCCATGACCGCGAAGTACATAACCAAGTACGGCGGCGCGGACGAGGACGACGCGGCGGTTCTGGCGTATGAGCCGAAAAATTCCGACGAGATGATAGACGCCAAAACGGGAGAGGAATTCAAGCAGGATGTCGGCGGATATCAAAACGCCGGAGCCGCGTATGATACTGCGAGCGGCACATTTGCAGCTGAGGCCGCGGCGTACGGCGGAGGATTTACTCAGTCGGAGCTTGTTAACATGGAGCAGGTCGAGGGCCTGATGTCCGAGTCCGAGGCTCGGGCGGCTGTGGAGGCTATATCCGAGTTGCCACTTGAGGGCAAGGAGTTTTCGGGCTGCACCTTTGATTATCTCGGAGGCAGCCGCAAGGACGACGGAACATTGACATACATCGCGAATCTGACCTATTCGCTGAGCGAGGTGCGCGGCGATATGAACGTGCGGGAGGATACCTTCGTTTCAATAGACGCAAAAAGCGGAGAGCTTCTCGATATCAGCACGTTTAATAACACAAATAACGGCGCAGAAAAGCCGACTATTACCGAGGCGCGGGCGCTTGAGACCGCCAAGGCCTTTGCCGCCAAGTATGCGGCGGATGAGTACGCGAAGGCGGACTCCGACATTGAGGCTTCGGATTCAGCGGCTCCCGAGTCGGATTATTACAGAGACTATTGGTTTAATTTTTACCGTATGGAAAACGGGTACGAGTACCAAGACAACAAGCTTGGCATTACGGTCGACAAGGTCAGCGGAAAAATAAAGCAGTTTTCCAAGGATTGGAACGACGATATTGAGTTTGAATCGCCCGACGGAATGATCTCCGCCGATGAGGCGTTTTCGGCGCTCTCGGAGCAGCGCGGTATCGAGGCGCGGTATGCGATCAGGACCGACGAAAGCGGCGCAAAGAGCGCGCAGATCGTGTACGCTCTGCCGATAGGCAAAGCGAGTATTGTTTCGGCCAAGAGCGGAAAGCTCTTGGACTACAACGGGACCGAGTATAAAGAGGACGAGGCGGCCGCCTCCGCGGACGATATAAGCGGACACTACGCCGAGACCGCGATAAGCGAGCTGCTTGAGAACGGAGTTATTTCTCTGCCCGAGGGCGAGACAAGCTTCCGCCCGAACGATGTTATAACCCAAAGCGAGCTGCTGGCGTTCGTGGCGGCGCTCGAGGGCGAGCACTATCCGATAACGCCGTATTACGAAAGAGGATTATACAAGTACGCCGCGGCCCGCGGAATAATAAAAAGCGGCGAGGCGCAAGACGAAAATCTGCCCTGCATACGCGAGGACGGACCCAAGTATATTATACGGGCGCTTGGCTATGAGGAAATAGCTCAAATGACCGACATATTCGCGGCGGGATTTTCGGACAGCGCCGACATAACGCCCGGCATGGAGGGGTATATAGCCTTGGCGAAGGGATTTGGCATAGTCGGAGGCAACCCGGACAGCACCTTCGCACCGAAGGAGCCGCTAATAAGAGCCGACGCGGCGATAATGATATATAATTATTTGACGAAATAAAATTTGAGAATAAAAAGGCGTGTCAAGGAAAAAATTCTTTGACACGTCTTTTTTTATTCAACGCTCATTCGGTTGTGCATCGGCGCGACGCAGCCCGTCAGGGTGGTGATCTCGATCACGGCGCTGTACGTCTTTCCGGGCTCCAGAGAGAACGCGATAGTGTCTCCGTATTCGTCGGGCTTCAGGCGCTCTTTGGGGTCGCTTTTCGAGTTCGGGTCCTCGGGCGGATCGTCGTCAAACTTTTTCATGATATAGGTCCCGCCGTCGCTTTGCGCTGTCTCTCCGCTCTCCGCGTCGGTCAGGCTGTAGCGGTATACCTGTCCCGCGATAGAGCTTAAATAAAAATTAAATTTGCGCGTCTTTGAGCCCGAGTTTTTCAGCCTGATCTCGTACCGCTCGGTGACGCCGAAGTTGCCCAGATTGCAGGCGTTGTATTTGTAAAAATCGTCGTCGCAGACCTCGCTGCCGCTCGGGTGCTTTATGTCCTTTATGTCGATATTGGGTTGAAATTTCGTCATGACCGGCACGCCGTATGACGCTATCTTTTCGCTTTGCTCAGTGTCATAGTTCCCGTAGTGCTTGGTGTGGAACGCGTCAAACTGCCAGATGTTGTTTTTCCACCCGTCGGGCACCTCCGAGCCGTACAGGCCCATTTTGGTGTCGTCGGCGTATTTAAGGCGCATAAGGTCGCTTTCGGCCGCGATCGGCAGGGGCTCGCGCCAGGTGTTCACGTTGGTGGCGAAAACTCCGTCGGGTATTGTGATACCCTCGGGCGCGCGGGAGTTTTTGACCGTTACGTGCACGGGGCCGCTCGGCGTCTTGTCGTTTATTTCATACTCAAAAGCCGCGGTCACGATCGGAGCGTTTTCGGCTATACCCTTATACTGGGGCTCGTTGTCGTACGGCCCTTTCAAAAGAGTTTTAAAATTGTTTTTGGCCGCCGCTTTGTCGGTGTAGGCCAGTGTGTCAAAATTCACCGTGCCGCTCAGCACCTCGAATTTCATCATCATCCACATCGGCTCGTTCCATCCGCCGTATCTGAAATGATTGATGTCGTTTTCGGTTATGTAGCTTTCAAAATCGCTCAGATACGCCGTTTCTCCCGCGGACAACTCGCGCTCGGCGCCGAGGCTGACGTATTTTTCGGTGTTAGGCGTTCTTGATTGATCCCGTATAACCGCGGGGCAGCCGTCGGCGTGGTCGGGCGCGATGCCCGCGCCGCAGGAGCAGCCGAATGTGCGCAGGTACTCGGGTATTGAAACCGGAGTGTTTGTATAATCTGCCCAGGCCTGGTTCCAGTCCCAGTTTTTGTCTATTCCCAGATTCAATATCTTAAAGCTGCCGCTGCTTGAGGAAAACGCCGCGTCGTAGTAAAGGTCCGTCCAAAAGTCCACGGAGTAACCGCGATGGTGGTAGCTGAACACGGTGTATAGGCCCGGTGTCAGGTTTTCAAAATGTACTATGCTTGAAGGCGTCTCACCGTCAGCAAGATATTTGGCGTTGAGATGCTCGGGATTGTCATCAAACAGATAGTATTCGGGCTTGCCTTCCGCGCTTTTTGTTTCGGCGACAAACTCGATCACCGGCGCGGTCGGGTCGAGGTCGTATTTTGCGGCTGTGGGCGGCGGCGTTGAGGCGGACGCCCGCGTGTCAGATGAGCATCCGAATTGAGTTATCAGCGCCGCGGCCGCCGCCAATAAGATCAATAATTTAAACGTGTTTTTCATACTATTGCTCCGATTATTATAAACTTATCAAATTGTAAAAATTTGCTCACATTATATAATATTAGACGATCGAGCGGCTCATTTTGTTCCCGACTTTTCAAATTATTTAAAATTATTACGCTGTTCTTTGGTATATTTCGGGCTTGACATACAAACAGCTATGTTGTAAAATATATATGATATTCTACCGACATTTGACATTTTTCGAGAATAAAGGAGAACTACTATGAAAGTGGTAATTTTAGCCGGAGGACTGGGCACGAGAATCTCGGAGGAGAGCCATCTGCGCCCGAAGCCGATGATAGAGATCGGAGGTATGCCGATCTTGTGGCACATAATGAAGGAGTATTCGCATTACGGATACAACGACTTTATAATTTGCGCCGGATACAAGCAGTATGTGATAAAAGAGTATTTCGCCGATTACTATCTGCACAGAAGCGATGTGACCTTTGATTTCAGCCGCGAGAATAAGATGATCATTCATAATAACGTGGCGGAGCCCTGGAAGGTGACTATCGTTGACACGGGTCTTCATACCATGACCGGCGGCAGGGTGAAGCGTGTTCGCGACTATATCGGTGAGGAGACCTTTATGCTGACCTACGGCGACGGTCTGTGTGATATTGATATAAACAAGCTTGTGGAGTTCCACAAGAGCCATGGCAAAATCGCCACTATTACAGCTATTGACTTAAATCAGCGTTTCGGCGTGCTGGAGATCGCGAAGTCCGGACTGGTAAAGGCCTTCCGCGAGAAGGATGAGGAGGACGGAGACGTGATAAACGGCGGCTATATGGTTTTGGAGCCCAAGGTGTTTGATTACATCGAGGGCAGCCGCACGGTGTTTGAGAAGGAGCCGATGGAGCGGCTCGCCAGAGAGGGCGAGATGATGGCCTACAGACACGATGGATTTTGGCGCTGCATGGACACCCAACGAGACAAGATGGTTCTTGAGAAGATGTGGGAGGAAGGCAACGCGCCCTGGAAGGTTTGGTATTGATTATTAATATGAAATTTGACATTGATTTTTATAAAAACAAAAAGGTTTTTGTAACCGGACATACCGGCTTTAAGGGCAGCTGGCTGTGCAAAATACTGACGATGGCCGGAGCCGACGTGACAGGATACGCCCTTGAGCCTCCCACCGAGCCTTCGCTGTTTGAATTGGCGGACATCGGGAGCGGAATTAAGTCGGTTATCGGAGACATACGGGATTTTGACGGGCTTAAAGCCGCGTTTGATAAGGCGCGGCCCGAGATCGTGCTGCATCTGGCGGCGCAGCCCATAGTTCTTGAGAGCTACAAAAACCCGAGATACACCTACGAGACCAACGTTATGGGAACGGTCAATATATTGGAGTGCGTCAGAAACTCGGACAGCGTGAAATCATTTTTAAACGTCACCACCGACAAGGTCTACAAAAACAATGAGTGGTGCTGGGGCTACAGAGAGGACGAGCCCCTGGACGGCTTTGACCCGTACTCTAACAGCAAGTCCTGCTCGGAGCTTGTGACCCACAGCTATAAGGACAGCTTTTTTGAGAGAGGCGCCGCGATATCGACCGCTAGAGCGGGCAACGTTATAGGCGGAGGAGACTTCGCGAAAAACAGGATAATTCCCGACTGCGTGCGCGCGGCGGAAAAGGGCGAGAATATAATCGTCCGCAACCCCGCTTCCACGCGGCCTTATCAGCATGTGCTTGAGCCGCTTTTCGCCTATCTGATGATAGCCGAAAAGCAGTATGAAAACCGCGGATATTCCGGATACTATAACGTGGGGCCCGACGAGCGCGACTGCGTTGACACCGCGGCGATCGTCAATATGTTCTGCGAGAAATGGGGCGGTATCTCATGGATAAGCGCCGCGCCGAAGGACGCGCCTCATGAGGCGAATTTCCTTAAGCTTGACTGCTCGAAGCTGAAGAGTGTTTTCGGCTGGAGACCCCGCTGGCGCGTGGCCGAGGCGGTTGAAAAAACCGTTGAGTGGACGCGGGTTTACCTGGGCGGCGGCAGCGCCGATGATATAGATAAAATAATGCAAAAACAGATAATCGAATATATGAGAGGATAAAACAATGTTTGAAAATACCGACGAAAAGCAGGCGAGGCAGCAGATACTCGAAATGGTTGACGAATACTGCAAGATGTTTCACCTGAAAAAGAAAGATTTTGAGGAGGGCGACCGCATACCCTACGCTTCGAGAGTTTATGATTCCGATGAGATGGTGAATCTGGTTGACAGCTCGCTTGAGTTTTGGCTGACCTCGGGCAGATATACCGATGAGTTCGAGGAAAAGCTCGCGGAATATTTAGGCGTTAAATACTGCGCGCTGGTGAATTCGGGCTCAAGCGCGAACCTGACCGCGTTTATGACGCTGACCTCGCCGCTTCTGGGCGAAAGGGCGGTAAAGCGCGGCGATGAGATAATAACCGTCGCGGCGGGATTCCCGACGACCGTGACGCCGATCCTCCAGTACGGAGCTGTGCCCGTGTTTGTGGACGTCACGATCCCGCAGTACAACATAGACGTGACAAAGCTTGAGGACGCGCTTTCGGACAAGACCAAGGCTGTCATGATTGCCCATACTTTAGGCAACCCGTTTGACATAGCGGCGGTCAAGGCGTTTTGCGATCGACACAACCTTTGGTTGGTGGAGGACAACTGCGATGCTCTGGGCTCGCAATATACCATAGACGGCGAGAAGCGTTTCACGGGCACGATAGGCGACATCGGAACATCGAGCTTCTATCCTCCGCACCACATGACGATGGGCGAGGGCGGAGCGGTTTACACAAACGATCCGCTGCTGGCGAAAATTATAAAGTCAATGCGCGACTGGGGCAGAGACTGCGTGTGCAAGTCGGGCATGGACAATATGTGCGGCCACCGCTTTGACAGACAGTATGGCGAGCTGCCTCTCGGATACGACCATAAATACGTGTACTCCCACTTCGGATATAATCTCAAGGCCACCGATCTGCAGGCGGCGATAGGCTGCGCGCAGCTGAAAAAATTTCCGTCATTCGTGGAAAGGAGAAAGCATAATTTCGCAAGGCTTCATAAAATTTTGGAGCCGATAAGCGACAGGGTGATACTGCCCGAGGAGTGCGAGAACTCGGACCCCAGCTGGTTCGGATTTTTGATAACCTGCAAAGAGGGCGTCGACAGAAACAGCGTTGTGCGCTATGTGGAGCAAAAGGGCGTTCAGACCCGAATGCTGTTCGCGGGCAACCTTACCAAGCACCCCTGCTTTGACGAGCTCAGAAAGTCCGGAGAGGGCTACAGAGTGGTCGGAGGGCTCGAAAATACCGACAGAATAATGAACGACACATTCTGGGTAGGCGTGTACCCCGGCATGACCGATGAAATGATTGACTACATGGGACGCGTGATCATTGAGGCGATTCGTAAAGGAGAATAGTTATGAAAAAAATTTCCGTGCTTATTCCCTGCTATAATGAGGAACAGAACGTTGTTCCTCTGAGCAAAGCGATCATTGAGCAGTTCGAGCGGCATTTGGGCGGCTACGACTACGAGATCGTGTTTATAGACAACGATTCGCGGGACAGCACCAGGGCGCTGCTGGCGGGCTTATGCGCCGATAATAAAAAGATCAAGGCTATCTTCAACGCCAAGAATTTCGGTCAGTTCAACTCGCCCTACTACGGTATGTGCCAGACCACGGGCGACTGCACGATACTCATGTGCGCCGACTTTCAGGACCCGCCCGAGATAATTCCGAGGCTTGTTAAGGAATGGGAGAACGGCTATAAAATAGTCAGCGCGATAAAAAGCTCCAGCCGCGAGAATCCTTTTATCAGATTTTTGCGCACCTGCTACTACAAGGTGATCAAAAAGATGTCCGACGTGGAGCAGATCGAGCATTTCACGGGCACGGGTCTTTATGACAAGACATTTATCGACGTGCTGAGAAACTTAGACGATTCCGAGCCGTTTCTGCGCGGTATCGTGGCGGAGCTCGGCTTCAAGCGCAAGGACATAGAATACGAGCAGCAGCAGAGGCGGGCGGGCAAGACCAGCAACGGTTTTTACAGTCTGTACGACGCGGCGATGCTAAGCTTCACCTCCTACACCAAGATCGGTCTCAGGCTCGCCACCATGTCGGGCTTTGTGATCTCAATACTGAGCATAGGCGTGGCGTTCGCTTATCTGATAATGAAACTTGTGCATTGGCAGAACTTCCCGCTCGGCAACGCTCCGATACTGATAGGCGTGTTTGTGCTTGGCGGTATACAGCTTTTCTTTATAGGACTTTTGGGCGAGTATATACTCAACATAAATAAACGAATAATGCACCGACCGTTGGTTATAGAAGAAAAGCGGCTTAATTTTGACGACGAGGAGGCCGCACAATGAAAACTGCGGTTATAACCGGAGCGACCGGAATGTTGGGAGCGGCGCTGACGCGCAAGCTGACCCGCGAGGGATACAGGGTATACGCGGTCGCGCGGCCGGGCTCAAACAGGCTGAATAATATTCCGGCGCATGACAGCGTTATTCGCGTGGAGTGCGATCTGTCGGGATTGAGTGAACTTAAAAATCTTATTCATAAAAAATGCGGCGCGTTTTTCCATTTTGGATGGGGCGGCACGTTTGGCGCGGCCAGAAACGATTTGGACGCACAGATAAACAACATTAAATATACCCTTGACGCGGTCAAAGCGGCTAAAGACTTAGGCTGCGAGGTATTTCTCGGAGCCGGTTCCCAGGCGGAATACGGCCGATGTGACGGCGTGATCTCGCCCGATACGCCCGCAAATCCCGAAAACGGTTACGGCATCGCGAAGCTGTGCGCCGGCCAAATGTCAAGGCTGCTGTGCGAAAACCTCGGGATAAGGCATATCTGGTGCAGGATTTTCAGCGTGTACGGCCCCAATGACGGAGAGAACACCATGGTCTCGGCTGCTTTAAGAAAACTGCTTATGGGCGAGCGCCCGTCCTGCACAAAGGGCGAGCAGATGTGGGATTATCTATATTGCGGTGACGCGGCCGAGGCGTTTTATCTGGCGGCGGAAAAGGGCAAAAACGGAGCGGTCTATTGCGTCGGCAGCGGCAAGGCGCGGCCTTTAAAAGAATATATAGAGACGATGCGCGATATCGCGAGCCCCAAAACCGAGATCGGATTCGGAGAAGTGCCGTACGCCGAAAAGCAGGTGATGTATCTTTGCGCCGATATTGAATCGCTCAGATGCGACACCGGCTTTGAGCCGAAAACGCCTTTCGAGGAAGGGATCAAAATAACCGCCGATCATATTTCAAAAAATTTGTAATTTATTGCGCCCGCCAAATTTCGGCGGGCGCTTAGCTTTATTCAACGGGTTTTATTATCATGTTTTCGAGCAGTTCCTCTCTTGGGAGGAAGGGGGCCAGGTCCTCAAGGGGCGGGCTCACCAGCGTGCCGTCGGGCAGACGCTTGGTGGCGCTTTTGGGCTCAAAGTTCTGGTCGGTCGAGACGAATATCTCGCAGAATACCGCGCCGTCGGTTTTGAGCGCCTCGTCGACCGCGAGTTTCATCTCGGCGTTGCTTTTTGCGGATAGATATTTATAGCCGAAGGCTTCCGCCAGCTTTTTAAAGTCGGGGAAGCTCAGATCACCGCTTTCGGGGCCGATGCCCACCTTGGTGTGCTCGCCGAACAGATTGTTCTGGGTCTGCCTTATCGAGTGGTAGCCCTCATTGTTTATCAAAAATATTTTTATCGGCAGACGGTTGGTGATGATCGTTTGAAGCTCCTGCAGGTTCATCATAATGCTGCCGTCGCCCTCTATGCAGATAGTCTCGCGCTTATCGGCCGCGACGCAGGCGCCTATCGCCGCGGGCAGACCGTAGCCCATGCTGGCGACAGCGCTGTTTATCAAAAACCTCGCGTCCTTTTTTATTATATAGTTATGGCTGCTCACAACGCAGGCGCTGCCGTTTGACACCACGGTCAGGTTCCCGTCGGGCAGGCTGCCGCTCAGATAATTTATAAAGGCGTACACATTGGCGGTCTTGCCGTTTTCCTCAAAGTGCCGCTTTTGTGTTACGGGGTATCGCTGTTTCCAATCGGCGCAGGTCTTAAGCCAGCCTTCGCCGCTGAAAACGGGTGCGGGCTCGCCCGACAAGGCGTTGTTCATTTTTTCAAAAAAGTCTTTGGCGTCGGCGCAGACCGGGATCTCGACGTGTATAGTCGTCTTTTTCAGCTCCGCCGGGTCGGCGTCCACCATTATTACGCGCGCCTCTCTCGCCCATGTTTGGTAGTTGTAGCCCACCTGCCGTATCGACAGGCGGTTGCCCACGGCCAAAATCAGGTCGGCGTTCTGCACCGCGAAGTTTCCCGCGCGGTCGCCCATTATTCCGCCGCGGCCTACATACAACGGGCTGTCGTTTTCGATCGCGTCGATCGAGTCCCAGCAAGTGGCAATCGGTATCCCGAGCTTGTCCGCAGTCTCGCGGAAGGCGTCATATCCGCCCGAGAGCCGTATTCCGTTGCCCGCGTACAGCACGGGCCTTTTTGAGCTTTTGATCTTATTGATTATATCAAGAATTATATCGTCGGATACCGGAGCGGGCTTGGCGGCCGCATCCTCGTTTGGGTCGTAGGCGCGCAGCTCGTCCGTCTCTATCATGCAGCCCTGAAAGTTTACGGGAATATCTATCCAGACCGGGCCGCGTCTGCCGCTGGGCGCCAGATAATACGCCTTTTCGAGGCAATAGCGGATGTCGAGCGGGTCCTCTATCATGACCGCGTATTTGCACATGGGGCTCACCGACTTTGTGATGTCGTACTCCTGATCGCCCACCGCGCGCAGGGGCAGACCGTCGGTGAATTTTTCCATATACCGCGCGGTCGTGTCGTATCTGACCTGGCCGGATATAACGAACATCGGCACCGAGTCGAGCCAGGCGCCCAGCACGCCCGTTATGGCGTTTGTGCCTCCCGGGCCCGTCGTCACGCACAGCGCGGCCATGGTGTTGTTTACGCGGGCGTAGCTCTCCGCGGCTATGGCGCAGGCCTGCTCGTGATGGTTAAAAAGACACTTGAGACCTTCTTTGTGGCCCAGCGCGTCGTTCAGGTGCATGGCTCCGCCGCCGGTCACCATAAAGCAGTCATGAATTCCGTGGTTTACCAAAAAATCCGCCACATAATCCGCCAGTCTGATCTTCATGCTTATAATCATTCCTTTCGGTTTTTTGCTTGATCAATACAAAGCGTATTATATCAAATACAATTAAAAATGTCAACCATAATCGGCTTCCGCAATAAAAAGGAACGCGCCGCGCGGGCGCGTTCTTTGTGTAGTGCTTATTTAACGATCTCGTCAACGTCGGCTTTGACTTTTTCGAGAAGCTCGTTGGCCTCTTCCTCGGTCTCGCCCTTCATCAGGCAGTATACCTTGATCTTGGGCTCGGTGCCCGAGGGACGGATAACGAAGTTGTTCTTGTCCTCAAGCTCCAGATAGATAACGTTCGACTGAGGCAGCAGGATCTTTGACTTCTCGCCCGTCAGAAGATCGACGCGCTCGCTTGTCAGGTAGTCGCGTATCGCGATGACCTTCTTGCCGGCCACCGACTTGGGCGGGTTGGAACGGATGTTGTCCATTGTGGACTTGATCTTGGCGAGGCCCTCGATTCCCTCGAGAGTTACCGAAACGACCTGCTCTTTGTAGTAGCCGTACTTTTTGTATATCTTGTCCATCTGCTCAAAGATTGAGCTGCCCTTTTCCTGATAGTAGAGCGCCATCTCGGCGATCAGCATTGTGGCAACGACCGCGTCCTTGTCGCGGGCGTATGTGCCCTTTAAGTAGCCGTAGCTTTCCTCAAAGCCGAACAGGTATGTGCCGACTCCGGTCTCCTCGGATTCCTTTATCTTCTCGCCGATGAACTTAAAGCCGGTCAGAACTTCCTTCATGTCGATGCCGTAGGCGTCGCAGATGTCCTTGACGATGTTGGTGGTAACGATCGTCTTTACTATATAACCGTCCTTCGGAACGGCGTTCTTTTCTTTGAGCGCCGAGAGTATATACTCGGAGAGCAGAGCGCCCACCTGGTTTCCGGTGAAGTTCACATACTCGCCCTCGTCATTTTTAACCAGGATTCCCACACGGTCGCTGTCGGGGTCGGTGCCGACGATCAGGTCGGCGCCGCAGTCCTTGGCGTAGCCTATCGCAAGGTGGAAGCCCTCTTTATACTCGGGGTTGGGGAACTCGACCGTCGGGAAGTCGCCGTCGGGCAGCTCCTGCTCCTTAACGACAACAACGTTGTCAAAGCCCACGCGCTTTAATATCTTTCTCACGGGCTTGTTGCCCGCGCCGTGGAACGGGGTGTAAACAAATTTCAAAGTGCCGCCCTTTTCCTTCGCCAGTTCGGGGTTCACGCACTGCTCCTGAACTCTGTCGAGATAAACCTCCTCGACCTCGTCGCCTATCATAACGATCAGGCCTTTTTCTATCGCTTCCTCAAAGTCCATTTTCTTAACGCCCGTGAAGATGTCGGTCTTTTCGATCTCCTCGAGAACGATGGCCGCAAGCTCGGGATTGAGCTGGGCGCCGTCCGCGCCGTACGCCTTGTAGCCGTTGTACTTCGCCGGGTTGTGGCTGGCGGTCACCGCGATGCCCGCGGTGGTCTTTAAATATCCGACCGAGAACGAAAGCTCGGGAACCGGCTTCAGCTCCTCAAACAGATACGCCTTGATGCCGTTGGCGG
Source organism: uncultured Monoglobus sp. (assembly GCA_947630505.1). GTDB lineage: Bacteria > Bacillota > Clostridia > Monoglobales > Monoglobaceae > Monoglobus. The sequence continues at coordinate 12,713 of CANRHV010000014.1, forward strand.
CCAGTATCTGGGCGGCTTCCTTCGCGAAAACGTCCGACTTATGACGGCTGTCGTAAGCGATAACAACGCTCAGGTCGGCGTCCGCGCCGTTTGTCTTGATAAGCTGATTGGCAAGGCCCTGGGTCGCCTGGCCCACAACATACTCGTTCATGCGGTTGATGCCCGCGCCGAGAACGCCTCTGAGGCCCGCGGTTCCAAACTCCAGCGGCTTATAGAAGCGGTCCTTGATCTCATCCTCGTCGCCGCGGATAGCCTCAAGCTCCTTGACGGTCTCCTCGTCCGCCTCCTTGAGCCATCTCTCGTATTCAGCTAAGTAGTCCATAATAAATACCTCCGTTTTAATTAATATAAGTAAAATTAATATATTATTCTTGAGATTATTCCATACATATTCATTATACTACTATACCGCGCGGATTTCAACTGCTTTTAATGTAAAAAAATGCCTGTGATTTTTGTGTAATATTTCATGTTAGTGTCTGCGTTCAGAGGCTTCTGTACGAGGCTTTTATCGCTTTTACCGAATCGGAAAGCAGCTTGAGCTCCTTTTTGTCACAATCTTCAAGTTCGCGCTGTATGAAATGTTTGTAAGCTTTTTCCGAGACCGAGAGGCTGTCGCACAGTAAAGAATCCGCCGATACGTCAAGAACATTCGCGATATTTACCAAAACCGGCAGACTGAGTTTGGTGTTGGCTGTTTCGATATGACTGAGATGAACGGGAGATATTTCCGCCATTTCGGCCAGTTTTTCCTGTGACAGCTGCCTTCGCAGTCTTTCGTTTCTGATTCTTTTTCCTATTGCAATATAGTTAAGATTCATAAACAGCACTCCTTAAATTTGTTTATTATATATATTGTAAAATCAAAATGACCGTGATAAAATATATTGTATAGTCAAAATGACCATGTAATATAAATTTGTGCAGAATGTATTAAATTAATATTACGATTATTTAAATGTTATATGAAAAATAAATTAATATTATATTATAAACGGAGGAAACGACATGAAAAAACAAAAACTTATCGCGATGGCTGTGTCTTTTATGATGCTTGTTATGTCATTGCCCGTTTTGAGCTTCGCCGAGGAGGAACCGTCTTCGGCGCCGCCCGAAACATACGAAACAACGGAAGCGACGGAAGCATTTGCGGAAAGTCCGCAAGACCAAGCGGAAATGGATTATTCTGAGGTTAATTCGGATAATAATGTTGAGCTTGCAGACAGTGGTGCAACATACTATATTTCCAATGTTGAGGAGCTTAATGCTGTAAGAAATGATTTGTCCGGAACATATTATCTAACTCAGGATATTGATCTGTCAAACTATGGTGATTGGATCCCGATTGGCCATACCGCCAATTCAAGCCAATCATTCAGCGGTGTATTTAACGGTCAGGGATATAAGATTACGGGTATGACCATTAATTCAAACGAATATACCTACACCGGTTTGTTCGGAGAGGTTTCAGGAACGATCACCAATCTCGGAGTATCGGGCAATATAACAACTACAACGGATAATGTAGGATTGCTTGCGGGATGTGTAACGAACGGTAATATAACGAATTGCTATACCACAGGAAGCATAGAAGCTAAACAATATGTCGGAGGTTTAATAGGAGAAACAAAAGTTGGTTATTACACCAATGTGTTAATAGAAAATTGTTATTCACGCGCAAGTATAACCGGATTAAAGACAGGTGAATCCAATTACATGGGAGGATTGATCGGTTATGATGATTCATATGATGACAATAATAAGACAGTCATAAAACGCTGCTATTCAACGGGCTATATAAGAACAAAGAATGATAACGCCGTGTATGGTGGCTTAATAGGACAAATTGACGGCTATACAGTCAGTCTGTTTAACTATTACGATCGAACGACGGCAAAAACACTCGACACAGACAGAAGCTTTGCGGCAACAACGGCGCAAATGAAAAACCAAAATACATTCACAGGCTGGGATTTTGAAAATGTATGGGGTATTTCTTCGGATATAAATGACGGTTATCCGTATTTAAAGTTTGGAACAAGCACATTTAGCATAACCGGCTCCGGAACTGAGTTAAGTCCGTATATGATATATAATCAAAATGATTTAATTGCTATTATTGAGGGCAAGATCGGAGATGCGGATTCATATTATGAGCTTGCGAATGATATAGTTTTGGATGCCACATTCTGGACGCCGATAGGCGGCAACAAAAGCGGACGGAATTTTGACGGTAATTTTAACGGAGCGGGATATACGATCTCGGGACTGAATATCACGCAGGATAATTTCACCTGCAGCGGTTTGTTCGGAGAGGTTTCGGGAACAATCACCAATCTCGGAGTATCGGGCAATATAACAACTACAACGGATAATGTAGGATTGCTTGCGGGATGTGTAACGAACGGTAATATAACGAATTGCTATACCACAGGAAGCATAGAAGCTAAACAATATGTCGGAGGTTTAATAGGAGAAACAAAAGTTGGTTATTACACCAATGTGTTAATAGAAAATTGTTATTCACGCGCAAGTATAACCGGATTAAAGACAGGTGAATCCAATTACATGGGAGGATTGATCGGTTATGATGATTCATATGATGACAATAATAAGACAGTCATAAAACGCTGCTATTCAACGGGCTATATAAGAACAAAGAATGATAACGCCGTGTATGGTGGCTTAATAGGACAAATTGACGGCTATACAGTCAGTCTGTTTAACTATTACGATCAAACGACAGCAAAAACACTTGACACAGACAGAAGCTTTGCGGCAACAACGGCGCAAATGAAAAACCGAAATACATTCACAGGCTGGGATTTTGAAAATGTATGGGGCGTTTCTTCGGATATCAACGACGGTTATCCGTATCTTAAATTTGGCGAATATGAATATGATAATATCGGCTCGGGTTCAAAGTATGACCCGTATATGATCTATTCTGTAGAGGATCTGATTGCTATTACAGAAGGCAGAATAGGCAAAACTGATTCATATTACGAGCTTGCGAATGATATAGTTTTGGATGCCACGTTCTGGACGCCGATAGGCGGCAACAGAAGCGGACGGAATTTTGACGGTAATTTTAACGGAGCGGGATATACGATCTCGGGACTGAATATCACGCAGGATAATTTCACCTACAGTGGTTTGTTCGGAGAGGTTTCGGGAACGATCACAAATCTTGGTGTAGACGGTAATATAACAACTACAACGGATAATGTAGGATTGCTTGCGGGATGTGTAACGAACGGTAATATAACAAATTGCTATACCACAGGAAGCATAGAAGCTAAACAATATGTCGGAGGATTAATAGGAGAAACAAAAGTTGGTTATTACACCAATGTGTTGATAGAAAATTGTTATTCACGCGCAAGTATAACCGGATTAAAGACAGGTGAATCCAATTACATGGGAGGATTGATCGGTTATGATGATTCATATGATGACAATAATAAGACAGTCATAAAACGCTGCTATTCAACGGGCTATATAAGAACAAAGAATGATAACGCCGTGTATGGTGGCTTAATAGGACAAATTGACGGCTATACAGTCAGTCTGTTTAACTATTACGATCAAACGACAGCAAAAACACTTGACACAGACAGAAGCTTTGCGGCAACAACGGCGCAAATGAAAAACCGAAATACATTCACAGGCTGGGATTTTGAAAATGTATGGGGCGTTTCTTCGGATATCAACGACGGTTATCCGTATCTTAAATTTGGCGAATATGAATATGATAATATCGGCTCGGGTTCAAAGTATGACCCGTATATGATCTATTCTGTAGAGGATCTGATTGCTATTACAGAAGGCAGAATAGGCAAAACTGATTCATATTACGAGCTTGCGAATGATATAGTTTTGGATGCCACGTTCTGGACGCCGATAGGCGGCAACAGAAGCGGACGGAATTTTGACGGTAATTTTAACGGAGCGGGATATACGATCTCGGGACTGAATATCACGCAGGATAATTTCACCTGCAGCGGTTTGTTCGGAGAGGTTTCGGGAACAATCACCAATCTCGGTGTAGACGGAAATATAGCAACTACAACGAACAATGTGGGATTACTTGCCGGATACGTGACAAACGGCAGTGTAACAAATTGTTATTCTGTCGGCAGCGTTGAGGCAAAACAGTATGTCGGAGGATTAATAGGAGAAACAAAAGTTGGTTATTACACCAATGCGTTGATAGAAAATTGCTATTCACGCGCAAGCATAACCGGCTTAAAGACAGGCGCATCCAACTATATGGGCGGATTGATCGGTTGTGCTGGTTCATACAGCGGCAGTAATAAAACGGTCATAAACAATTGTTACTCTACGGGCTACATAAAGCCTGAAAACACCTCGGCTTCAAATGTCGGTGGATTCATTGGTTATAAAGATGGTTATACAGAAGTAACCGCGTGTTATTACGATCAAAATACAAGCGGCAGAAACGATGAAGGTAAAGGAATAGGATTGACGACCGAAGATGCGAAAGAGCAATTAACGTATACGGTATGGGATTTCACGGACGTATGGGGAATATCACCCAATAAGAATAACGGATATCCGTATTTGCAGGCTGTAGAACCGCATGATCCTATTGCGCCTCCGCCCACGGCTAAGCCAACACCTACGGCTACACCATCGCCAACGCCAATTCCCGAGATAACGCCTACGCCGGTGCCTACAGCTGTTCCGGTGACGCCAACTCCCGTGATAACGCCCACTCCCGTACCCACGGATGTTCCGGTGACGCCGACGCCCACAGCTAAACCCACGGCAACACCTAAGCCCACGGCGACGCCCACGCCAAAACCTACAGCGACGCCTAAGCCTACGGCGACACCCACGGCGACGCCCGTGCCTATGGCGACGGATGTTCCGGTGACGGCAACGCCCAAACCTACGGTAACGCCAACGCCCATCCCGACGCTCGCGCCGACGCCGGCAACGGAAGTACCCGTGGATCAGTATTACTGGAAAGCGTCAAGCGGTGACGAGTATAAGAAAGCGGGAGAGGAGTTTATGCGCGGCCTTGTGGGAACAAGTCAACTTGAAAAAGCGGTTATCGGTGAAAGCACCTTTAAAGACGGCTTCAGCAATAATTTTGCCATAACATCTAATAGTGCGAATGGCTATTGGAGTAACGGAAAAGCCGGAGGTTGTGCTATGAAATACACTGCTGCGGAAAGCGGCAACTTTACGATATACGCATATGGCATGTCAGTCCAAGATCCACCGGCAAAATTCTATGCGGTTCAGGAGGGCGCGACTGATCTCGAACGTGATAATATTGGCAGCGTTTTGATTGATGAGTATAGCAAAAAAGTGATTTGCCAAATTTATGTAAAAGCCGGCTCCGTATATTATTTCCTAATCCCGGGCTCAAGAGCTCGATTCGTGGGCGCTAAGTTCGAAGAAAGTACTGAGCCAATACCCACCGAGGCGCCGATCACGCTCAGCGGTATCAGGATAAAGGCGCAGCCCGACAAGACCACAGTGGTCGAGGGCACGGCGCTTGATACGAGCGGCCTCAAGGTCGAGGCTGTATACAGCGACGGAAAAACCGAGGAGATAAGCGACTATACATTGAGCGGCTATGACATGAACCGCATAGGAGAGCAGACCATCACGGTCGAGTATATGGGATATACGGCGAACTTTAATATAACCGTGGTTCAAAAGAGCATGATAGGTCTTGTTATAGCGCAAAAGCCGAACAAGCGCGCGTACGCGCAGGGCGAGCAGCTTGACACGGCGGGAATGATCGTGAGCGCGCTGTACAACAACGGCACAAGCGAGGAGATCACAGGCTATAATGTTTCGGGCTATGATCCGAATTATGTCGGAAGTCAGACTATAACCGTTTCGCATAACGGATTTTCGGCGGCGTTCACCGTGACGGTGTCTGCAAAGGAGCAGCCCGCGGGCATGGCCGAGACGCCCAAGATAAGCATATCGAGCTTTATAGGCGGAAAAACCGTGACATTGACGACGGCCACCGAGGGCGCGCGGATTTACTACACGCTTGACGGAACGGCGCCAAATACATCATCAAATTTCTACGGCGAACCGATAACCCTGACCGAGACGGCCTCGGTAAAGGCTATAGCCGTTAAAGACGGAATGAACCCCAGCAAGACCGCAGGCGGCAAGATAACCGTCGGCAATACCGAAACGCCAACATCCAGCCATAAGGCGGGACAGCTTGAGGTAGGAACGGTAATAACGCTGCGCTCCGAGACCTCGGGCTCGATGATATACTATACCACGGATGGCAGCGAGCCCACGACAGAGAGCAAGAGATATTCGGGCGGCATAGCGATAACCGACGACGTTACGATAAAGGCGATAGCCGTAAAGGACGGCTGCAAAAACAGCGGAATATTCGAGGCGGCGTACACGGTGCCGAAGATAGAGCCGGGAAGCGCGGCGATATCTGTCGGCTCGGTATCGGGAGCCGCGGGCGACACGCTGTCGATCCCCGTATATCTGTTTGCGGACGGAGATTCGGGAATAACCGAGTACCGCTTAACTATAAACTACGACGCGTCTAAGTTTGATTATGAGTCGGTAACACCCGCCGAGGGAGCGTCGGATTCCGATTTGTTCACATCGGTGGGCAAAGGCGCTGTGACGGTGCTGTACAGCGGAGCTGCGATAGAGAGCGGCGAGGTATGCGATATAAACCTGAAGGCGCTTGAGAGCGACGAGGACGGCGAGTATCCGATCTCGATTCAAAAGGACAGCGTGAAGCTGACCGCCGCGGAGCAGAAAGAGTTTAACATTGACGTGACCGACGGAGCGATAACATTGATAGGCTCGATAAACTCGAACCTTGAGCTTAAATCCGACGTAATGCTGACCGACGCGAGCGGAAACGACATAACCGACAAGAGCGGCATAAAAGGTGACGTGACGGCGAACGTGACGCTTGAGAACGCGAGCGGAGACGTGGCGATCGAGCCGATGACCGTGAACATAATCATGGCGGTATACGACAGAAATGACTGCCTTGTGAGCATGTCGGTGATGGACGCCGATCTGAGCGACCTTAACTACGTGTTCACAAACACGGTCGATATCCCGGACGGCGTCGAGGTGGGCAGCATAAAACTTATGGTCTGGAACGGCCTCAGCGATATGACGCCGATGTCCGCCGCGAGCGAGATACTTTAAAAAATAATTAATTCTTCCCAATTAAACCAAAAAACTCCCCGCGTGAGATCGCGGGGAGTTTTTTGATAAATTAATCCATTTTGCTGAACTGGTCCTTGCCTACGCCGCAGAGGGGGCAAACGAAGTCGTCGGGCAGATCTTCCCACTTGGTGCCGGGAGCTATTCCGTTATCGGGATCGCCCGCCGCCTCGTCGTAGATATATCCGCAAAGGTCGCATACGTATTTCATGGTTTCACCTCCGATAAGTATTGATTTGTTATTTTTCAATTTTCGGCGCGCGTCACGCGCTATGGTTAATTATACAACATTTTTGGCGCGTTTGTCAACACCCGCGCGATTGGAGCGAGCCGATTTTTGCAAAGGCGCCGCTTCACGCGGCGCCCCACATATTATTCTTTTGGAATTTTTATCAGATATTCTATATAGTCGGGCTCTTCGCGGCGTTTCGCCACAGCACCCACGCCGCTTTTGTTCATAAGCTCCACCGCCTTTTTGATCGTGTTCGAAAATATGCGTATATCTCTGAAGGTTTTGGGCTTGCGCGAGGGCTGCTTGTCCGCGCCTTGTCGCGGCTCGTTTATCTTTCGCAGCATGCGCTCAACCAGCGCCTCGGTGCGCGCCACATTCAGCTCGTTTTTTGTTATTTTTTCAAGGGCCTCCATTTGGCTTTTTTCGTCGGGCAGCTTGAGAAGCGCGCGGGCGTGCCGCTCGGTCAGGCCGTACTCGCAAAGCACCGCGCGCACGTTCACGGGCAGCTTTAATATGCGTATTTTGTTGGCTATCGTGGACTGGCTCTTGCCGAGCTTGGCGGCCAGCTCCTCCTGGGTCAGGCCGTGCTCCGAGAGAAGCGTCTGAAATGCCTCGGCTTCCTCTAAATAATTCAGGTTTTCGCGCTGTATGTTTTCGATCAGCGCCATGACCGCGCTGTCGGTCCCGGTGGCGCGGATAACCGTCGCCGGTATGTAGTCCATGCCGAGCATGCGGCACGCCTCAAGGCGGCGGTGCCCCGCCACAAGCTCGTATTCAAACGGTATGGTCTGGCGTACGGTCACGGGCTGCATCAGGCCGTAGTTCTCGATCGAGGCCGCAAGCTCGGCGAGAGCGTTCTCGTCGGTCTCGAGCCGCGGCTGGTTCGGGTTGGGCTTTATGCAGTTTATCGGGATCGACTGCGAGTTTCCGTGGGTCACAAATTTTTTTACGGACTTTATTTTCGATAGGTCGATCTCGGTGTTTGTTCTCTCGATTTCGCGGATCTCCACGTCATACGTTTTTTCGGGAACGGGCTCGGTTCCCTTTTTTAAATAATCAAACAGCATTTTTGTCATCCTTTCTTTTGTGAGCGCGTTTTGTATTCGCTTTTCATAAAAATTATAGCAAAGCGCGGCTGTCAATGCAAAAAGAACAGTGACAAAAATTTCGACATGATTTTCACACCCTGTTGATTATTATAAGATCGTCACCGATTTTTGAAATTTTATCCCACGGCACGGTTATGTCGTCCTCCCTGCCCAGCATGCCCAAAAATCTGTAAGAGCCGGGTATCAGCAGCGAGCGCACCGCGCCGCTCCGCTCGTCTATCTCCATGTCGGACACGTAGCCAAGCCTCTCGCCGTCGGCCGCGCATATGACCTCTTTGAGCCGTATCTCGCTGAACTTCATAATATCACCTCAAAAACAAAAATCACTCCATACAAATATATGAAGTGATTTTTTGAATAATGAATTTTTGTTATGATTTAGTAAGTCTATTCCTCGGCCTCTTCCTCGGGCGCGGTCTCGGGCTCCTCGATAACCAGCTCGGCCTCGGCGGGTTCCTCGATCGCCTCAGGTTCCGGCTCGGGTTCCGGCTGAGGCTCGGGCGCGGGAGTCATCAGCTTTTTGAAGCGCTCCATCGCCTCGATCGTGCTCTCCCTGTCGCTGAACGCGGTCAGGCGGAAATAGCCCTCGCCGTTTTTGCCGAAGCCCGCGCCGGGGGTTCCCACAACGTTGATGCTCTCGAGCAGGTAGTCGAAGAATTCCCATGAGCGCATACCGCCGGGGCACTCAAGCCAGATATAGGGCGAGTTGATGCCGCCGAAATATTTGATTCCGACCTCGTCCATCGTGTCGGCGATGATTTGGGCGTTCTGCTTATAGTAGTCGATATTTTCTTTTATCTGCGCGCGTCCCTCGGGCGTGAACACCGCCTCGGCCGCTCTCTGAACGATATAGGGCACGCCGTTGAACTTGGTCGTCTGGCGTCTGAGCCACAGCTTGTTAAGCTCCACAACGTCGCTGTCTACCTTGAGCAGCTTTTTGAGCTTGGTTATCTGCACCTTGAGGTCCTTGGGCACGATGGTGTAGCCGCAGCGAGTTCCGGTGAAGCCCGCGGTCTTGGACAGCGAGCAGAACTCGATCGCGCATCTCTTGGCGCCGTCAACCTCGTATATGCTGCGCGGCAGCTTGCTGTCGCCGATAAACGCCTCGTACGCCGCGTCGAACAGGATTATCGCGTCGTTCTTTAAAGCGTAGTCCACCCACGCCTTGAGCTGGTCGTAGGAGTAAACCGCGCCGGTCGGGTTGTTGGGCGAGCACAGATAAATGATGTCCGCCTTCACGCCGGGCTCGGGCAGGGGGCAGAATCCGTTTGAGGCCTTCGCCTGCATGTACTCTATCTTTCTGCCGTTCATGATGTTGGTGTCAACGTACACAGGATAAACCGGGTCGGGAACCAGAACCAGATTGTCCTTGTCAAACAAATCGGTGATGTTTCCCACGTCGCTCTTGGCGCCGTCGCTGATGAACACCTCGTTTATGTCGACCCTAATGGTGTTTTCTTTGTAGTACGCAACGATCTTTTCGCGCAGGAAGTCATAGCCCTGCTCGGGGCCGTAGCCGCGGAACGTCTCTTTAACGCCCATCTCGTCGGCCGCCTTGTGGATAGCCTCAACAACCACGGGCGCCAGAGGCAGCGTAACGTCGCCTATGCCCATGCGGATGATTTTTTTGTCGGGATTTTTCTCGGCGTAATCGTTGACCTTTCTCGCTATCTCGGAAAACAGATAGCTCTCTTTGACATTTAAATAATTTTCGTTTATTCGCAATTTAAACACTCCTTTTTAATTTTTATATGCCTTATATATTTTGAGGGGCGCAGAGCTCGCCCTCGCACACAAAAGCCGCCGGGCCTCTCTTGATGACCGTGCCGTCGGGCATGTAGGTGATGTTGAGGTCTCCGCCTCTTAATTTTATCAAAATTTCCTCGCCGTACTCGCAGTATCCGTTAAGCACCGCCGCGACCGCCGCCGCGCAGGCGCCCGTTCCGCAGGCCCATGTCTCGCCGCTGCCGCGCTCCCACACGCGCATCTGCAGGGTGTGATCGTCGATCACGCGGATAAACTCGGTGTTGATGCGGCGGGGAAACAGCTTGTGGTTTTCAAACTCGGGCCCGATCTGCTCAAGGTTTAGGCTGTCGACGTCGTCCGTGAACACGACCGCGTGGGGGTTGCCCATCGAAACGCCGGTAATGCTGTATTCAAGGCCTCCGACGGTTATCGGGCGGCTGACTATCTTGTCGCCTTCCATATCTATCGGGATATTTTTGGGGTCGAGCTCCGCCTTGCCCATGTCGACGGTTACGGATTTGACAGCGCCGTTTTCGATTTCAAGGTCGAGTACCTTGATGCCGCCCAGAGTTTCGAGCGTTATTTGATTTTTGTCGGTCAGGCCCTTGTCGTAAACATATTTTCCGACGCAGCGGGTGGCGTTTCCGCACATCTCAGCCTCCGAGCCGTCGGCGTTGAATATGCGCATCCTAAAGTCCGCCTTGTCGGAGGGCATGATCAAAACCAGACCGTCGCTGCCGATACCGAAGTGCATATCGGACACGAAGCGCGACAGCTCCGCCGGGTCGTCGATTTTTTCCTCAAAACAGTTTATGTATATATAACAATTGCCTATGCCGTGCATTTTTGTAAATTTTATCATCGGCTCACCTCCGCTGAAATTTGTCTATTAAAAATATTGTATCATAATTGTAAAATAAATACAATAGTTTTTTAAAATTTTATTACGCGAAGCGGCCTCTGACTGAACAGTCAGAGGCCGCCATAACAGCGATGTAAACGCTCGCCTATTGCGCGTAGACCTTTTCAGCCGCGCACAGAGGCTCAATATTGTCAAGATCATCCCAAACCATTATTTGCAGCGATTCGCCCGGCTCGGCCGCGGACAGTGATTTCTCGGTTTTATAACTCTTTGTGCCGGCTTTGAGAGTGACCATGTCCGAATCAACATCAACAAGCGCGCCGCGGCTGTCGTATTTTGCGACTATCAGATATACCGATCGGCCGCCGCTGCTCTCGGGCGTATACAAACGAGCCGCGCCGTTTGCGTAATCGGATATGGTGAGTTCGTTCGGAGGCGCCGCGCCGCCCATATACGCCTTGACGGTCCAGTTAAAATATATCTTTGAAGGAACGCCGTTGTATGTTACATTCATTGGTTCCTCAAATGTGTCCTTCCACCGATAATTGAACCAATTATTTTCATAAACAAACGATACTCCCGCCACAGGCTCGTTGTTGCCCATGGGGTCAACCTCGCTTGAATTATTGGAAACAACCTTGCCGGCATACGGAACGAGGTTTGATTGCTTTATTTTATCGGGACAGTGTTGTCTTATTATAATATCAAAGTTTCCGCTGACAAACTGCGGCTCGGCAAACTCAAGATAATAGTATCCGGGATATGGGAAAATGACCTTTGAAACCGCGGCCCCGCTTTCCGGATCTTTAAGCATGACTATATCCGGATCATCGGAAAATTTATTGTGGGGTATCTCCTCCGGCATATCTTCCGAAACGCCGCTTTTTACTATGACCTCATATTCCTCCAAATTACTATTTACTTCCAAGCCTATGCCGTCCAGTTCTTCGGTTCCGTTCGCTTTGAAACGCGAGGCATATATTATTCCGTTCAACAAATTATACGCATATCCTAAATCGGAGCCCGCCATGTTATATTCTTTGATCGAGGACGGCGCGTCGTTTTTATATTTATATACGGTGGCCGTTGAGCCTATAGTGGGGTCCATATATGAAATATATCCGTATCCGTTATCGCCCCAGTCGCTGCCCCAGCTGTTTTTTATTATCCACGCTCCGTTTACGGGTGTCACCTTGCCTGTGGCGCTGTCATAGCTGCCGACGCTTGACGCGAAATTAGAGGCGGGGTAATTGTCGTCCCAACCCACGATAGCAACACCGTGATTCGTGTAATATAACAGACTGTATCCCGTGTCATCGTCGCTGAACAAACTGTCATAATCAACTTCATTGTTCATAATTATATCTTTCCAAGAGGAGGAATATGCCGCTTTTGACTCATTATAATACGCGGGATTCGGATCATCGCAATAGGCCACATCCACGGCGCCGTAATCCATGACTGCTTGTTTGATTCTGTTTATCACCTCGGTGTTTGGAACCGATTTCACGCTTTTCACATTATTGTTCGCGTCGTATGTGATATCGAGCTTCGAGCTGCCGACGAATTGCGTGAGATACATGGCGTTTTCTAAGGTGAGCTGTCTGTCCGCCGTTCCGAAATCAAAAATCGTTTTATAGTCATAAAAGCCCCCGTTTTTATACGCCGTATATGTTTTCATCGGATATTGAGAGTCGAGGATCGGTCCGGTCGCTTGCCCGCGGCTCAAATATGCCGCTGCCATTTCGCGGTTTCCGCCCTCGGGATCGTAAATCGTGTCCGAAGCGTAAAAATGAAAGTCGGTATATTTTTTGTATTCGGGATTTGTGGTATTGTACATAGCGGCGGCCATGTGGACCTCGGACCAAAGCGATGAATTGTTCGCGAAGCTTTTTCCGTTATTTTTGATCGCGCTGAACTCGCTCGCGGCGGTTGCCGCGTACGCCCAACAATTACCGTTGTGTCCTTGGTCTCTGACCGAAGGATACGACATTTTGAAGGGCGCGGTCGTTCGGGAATCGTATTTTGCCGGCAGAGCCGCGACGGCGGACACCGGTCGGTCGTCGATAACATATTTCATTTTATCCGGGATCAAAGTAAAATCTTCCGGATGTTTCAGATATTCAAGATATTCGTCGGTATAGCAGTCATAAAGCTCCTGTCGGTCATCATAAGGCGCTTCTTCGGCAAATACCGGCGTACACAGCAGCAACGCGGACAAAATGAATGTGGCAATTTTACGCATTGTCATATTATTAACACCTCGATCACAAAATTTGATTTAATTATAACATAAATTTAATGGTATTGCAATTGTTTTTTTTAAACTTTGTCTGTCCAAATAAATCCGTTTGACAAAATTTTTCGGCTGTGGTAAAGTATATTCATAAAACAACGGGATGTGATCATGTGTTCGGAAGATTCAGCGAGTTTATGAACGGGCGCTACGGCTTTGACAAGCTGGGCGGCGCTCTGATAATCGCGGGCGCGGCGCTGTCGCTGCTGGGGCGCCTGCTTTGGATGGTGTGGCTCAGCCGCCTGTCGCCGGTGTTTTACGCGCTGTTTATACTGCGGTTTTTGTCCAAAAAGGAATACGCCCGATCAAGGGAGAACCGCATTTTTATCGAGTTTTTCAATAATATAAAGGACTTTATGAGCCGCGACCGCGCGAATTATAATTACTATACCTGCCCGGTGTGCAAGACAAAATTCCGCGTTCCGAAAAACGAGGCGCAGGGCTACACAGCAAAGCGCGTGTGTCCCAAATGCCGCAATGAATGGTAAAACATTTTTGTTTTATTATATTTGACTAATTTTTATTGTTGTGGTATAATATTTATAAGAAGTATATATTTATCATTTTGAAACGTGGGGATATGGATATGGATTTATTAAATTATAAATTTGTTTGTGATGACGCTCTTAAATTTTGCCGTTCAATGCAAGATGAAACTGTAAAATTAATTGTTACATCACCTCCTTATAATATTGGAAAAACATATGAAACAAAAACGAGTATTGATGAATATTTGAATAATATCACTCCTGTTTTAAGTGAATTAGTTAGAATATTACAATCAAATGGTAGTTTGTGTTGGCAAACAGGTAATTACGTTAATAATGGAGAGATATATCCGTTAGACATATTTTTTTATCCTATTTTCAAACAATTAGGATTAAAACTACGTAATAGAATTATTTGGCATTTTGGACATGGGTTACACTGCTCCAAACGTTTTAGCGGTAGATATGAAACGATACTGTGGTTTACAAAGACAGATGATTACACGTTTAATTTGGACGATGTGCGAATTCCTTCAAAATATCCTGGCAAACGTTATTTTAAAGGAGAAAAAAAGGGAAAATTAAGTGGAAATCCAAAAGGGAAAAATCCAGAAGATGTTTGGCAACTAACATTGGATAGACTATATGATGACTGGGACGCTCAAATATGGGATATACCAAATGTCAAAGCGAACCATCCGGAAAAATTAGATCATCCTTGTCAATTCCCTGTTGAATTGGTTGAGCGATGTGTTTTGGCGCTAACAAATCCTATGGATATCGTTTATGATCCGTTTGCAGGTGTTGGGTCTTCATTAATAGCGGCATTAAAAAACGGGAGATGCGCATATGGTACAGAATTATTTCCCAAATATGTGGCGATAGGGCTAGAGCGTATAAAAAAATTGTCTAATGATACACTAATAACAAGACCAATCTATCAGAAAATATATACACCTAAAGCTACTGACAAAATCGCTCAACGTCCAAAAGAATGGGAGGAATTTAATGAAAGTCGCAAATTTGTATAATCATCTTAACGGTTATGAATATATGATGGTTCATAGAAGAGCTCTTTGGGATGAAATAATTGGCGCAATTCAGAATATTGATGCAAACCAATATACTAAAATAAGTAACGCTAAGGCAACAAAGGGAGCTGTTAAGTATGATCAAAAGAAGTTAAATTCATGTTTTGAAAATATTTTATGTCCTCAAAATTGGCATAAATTAAAGACATATTATTATGTAACGGAAGATATTAATATAGCACGTGAAATTGCAAACATACGCGACAAAGAAATTCAGAAGCAAATTATTCAAGATAATGGTTTAAATGCGTATAGAACAAATAATGAAGTTGATTTTGTTAAAGAACGAGTAGCACTTGAAGTACAGTTTGGAAAGTATTTTAGTGTTGCGTATGATTTACATGTTAAACACACTTTTTTCTATCTGCGTAACGATATTGATGTTGGCATAGAAATAATACCTACCAAAAAAATGCGTTTAAAAATGGATACGGGAGTTGCATGGTTTGAAAATGAGGTTGCAAATATTATCAGAGAAGGACGGTCAAATCCGTTAGTGCCGATTGTTTTAATTGGTATTGAGCCAGAACAGATTTTAATTTAGATAAATAAGGACAGAAAACTATTTCTGTCCTTATGCTTTACGTTGCAACGCTTAGGCGCAGGTCTCGGCCTACTTTTATTCCGGAGCGGGTCAGCGCGGCTTTTACGGTCTCGAAGGCGAGATCCGGATAGTTGTTTTCCTCGCTGAGATGGCCGAGGATTATATTCTCTGTTCCCATTTTTACCAGCAGCTCGGCGCCCCTGCCCGCGTCGTCGTTCGACAGATGGCCCAAGGCTCCGCGTATCCTCTGCTTGAGCGGGTAGGGATATCTTCCGACCTCCAGCATGCCGATGTCGTGGTTGGACTCCAGCAGCACCGTTTTGCAGCCCGCGATCGCGCGCATCACTTCCTCGGTGAGAGTGCCCATGTCGGTGGCCACCGCGCCCGCGTCCTTGCCGTCGTCGAATCTGTAGCCCACGGGGTATGCCGCGTCGTGCGGGATGCGGAAGGGCCTAATCCCTATGTCACCGATCGAGAAGGGCTCGGTGCCCTCAAAGATCTTTATATACTCGTTGTTAAGCTTGCCCAAATCGTTTGTCATGATAGCCGCCCAGGTGACCGAGTTGGCGTAGACCGGTATGCCGTACCGCCGCATCATAACGCCAATACCCTTTATGTGGTCGGAGTGCTCGTGGGTCACCACGATCCCGTCCAGTTCCTCGGGCGAGACACCGACGCGCGCCATCGCGGCGCATACCGCCTTGCCGCTGATGCCGCAGTCGACCAGTATCTTTGTTTTGTCGGTATAAACCAGGCAGGAATTGCCTTTGCTTCCGCTTTTTAATGGGTGCAGCTTCATATGTTATCTCCCGCGTTCTATGTATGTTATTTGTTTGCCGCCTTGAGGTAGTCGGGCATCGGATTCACCTTTCTGCGGGTGATCTGAGCGCCCAGAGCCCTGAGCTTTTTTTCAAGGTCCTCGTAGCCTCTGTCTATATATTTAAGGTTGTATATCTCTGTGACGCCGTCCGCCATAAGGCCGGCTATGACCATCGCGGCTCCGGCTCTCAGGTCCTTGGCGCATACCGGCGCGCCGGTGAGCTTGGTGCCGCCCTCGACCACGGCCACGTCGCTGCCCTCGACCGTTATCGCGGCGCCCATTCTGTTGAGCTCGCTGACGTATTTGAGACGGTTGTCCCAAACGTTTTCGGTCATTATGCTGGTGCCCTTCGCTTTTGTCAGAAGCACAAGCATCTGGGGCTGCAGGTCGGTGGGAAAGCCCGGATAGGGCTGGGTCTTGACGTTGCAGCGTCTGAGCTCGGGCCGTTTCACGTAAACGCGGATGGCCTCGTCGTCCTCCTCGAGGCCGACTCCCATTTCCTCAAGCTTGGCGCTGAGCGATTCCATGTGCTTGGGAATGATGTTGCTCACGATCACATCGCCTCCGGTGGCGGCCGCCGCTATCATAAAGGTCCCGGCCTCGATCTGGTCGGGTATCACGCTGAAGGTCCCGCCGTGCAGCTCCTTCACGCCTCTGATCTTTATAACGTCGGTTCCCGCGCCGCGGATATTTGCGCCCATCGAGTTGAGGAAGTTCGCCACGTCGACCACGTGCGGCTCCTTGGCCGCGCTGTCTATAACGGTCATGCCGTCGGCGAGGACCGCCGCCAGCATAACGTCAATGGTGGCGCCGACCGAGACAACGTCCATATAGACCGTGTCTCCGACCAGCTTGTCCGCCTTGATGTTAACGACTCCGTATTCTATATCGCTCTCGGCGCCCAGCGCCTTAAAGCCCTTTAAGTGCAGGTCTATCGGGCGCACGCCGAAATCGCAGCCTCCGGGGAGGTCCACGCTGGCTTTTTTCATTCTGCCTAAAAGAGCGCCCATGAAATACGAGGACGCGCGAATTTTGCGCACGGCCTCGCCGACCGCTCTGTGGCTCTTTATGCCCGAACAGTCCACCTCAACAACGTCGTTGCCGACAAAGCCGGCCTCGCAGCCGAGGCTTTTTATTATTCCTATAAGGTCATATATATCGCTGACGCGGGGCACGTTCTCGATAACGCACTTCCCGTTAACCAGAATGGACGCGACCAAAATAGCGACCGCGGAATTCTTCGCGCCGCTGATCTTTACCTCACCCGAAAGAGGCACGCCGCCCAATATGACCATTTTTTCGTCGTTCATTCAAAATGCCCCCAAACAATACGCATTTTTGGTTTTAGTCATATAATCTCAAGTATTATTATAGCACAAAAAAAGGATTTGACAAGATTATTTCTTATCTTTTAAAGAATTTGCCAAAACTTTTTATAAACCGCTATGATTTTAATACTGTTTTCACAAAAAACTCTCATTTGTATTTTGCCTTAATATATATTATAACACACATCTGTTACAAAACGATAACAGAATTATTAAAATACAAGTATTATGTAGAAATTTGGCGCTCGCGGCGTTTGCAAAAGTCCTTATTTTTCACCAAAATACCTCAAAATTATATAATATATTGAGGCGTGATACGCGTCTTAAACATTTTAGGAAAGGTGAAATATATGGCAGTTAAAATATTTATCGACGCCGGACACGGCGGCCCGAACCCCGGAGCGGTGGGAAACGGCGTGATCGAGCAGGACGTCAATTTGTCGGTGGCGACGCAGCTGGCGGACGATTTGCGGGCCATGGGCTACGATGTGCGTGAATACCGCACCACACCCGATGAGAACGTGATATCTCCCGTGGCGGCCGATCTGAGGAAGCGGGCCGCCGAGGCCAACGACTGGGGCGCCGACTACTTTATAAGCATACACACAAACAGCTCGACAAACCCCGCCGCGAACGGCATTGAAACATATGTTTACAGACTGAACTCGACCTCGGCGCGGCTGGCGCGGTCGATCATGGACGCGGCCACCGCGGCTCTCGGCATAAAGGACAACGGCGTGCGGCAGGCCAATTTTTCGGTGCTGCGCAACACAAACATGCCCGCGGTGCTGGTGGAGCTCGGATATCTTTCAAACCCCACCGAGGCGCTGAATCTGAACAGCTCGGCGTGGCGCGCAAAGATCGCCGCCGCCATAGCCGAGGGGATAAATAATTTTATTATAAATTCAAGATAATAAAACGTATAAAATGACACCTCATCCGACAGGCTGCGCCTGCCACCTTCCCCTCAAGGGGAAGGCAAAATCAGGCTTTCCCTTGAGGGGAAGCAGACTGATGAGGTGTCATACATATATTATTCTGTTTTTAATCCCAGTAGAGCACGGCGTACTGCTTTCTGCCGTCCGACGAGAAGCGGACGCCGTTGTCAAGACCCAGAGCCGCGCTTCCGCCGCCGTCCAGAGCCAGGCCCGAGGCGCAGCCCAGACCCGAAAGCACCTGTCCGGCTCTCGCCAGCGTGGTCGACGAGCTGACGCAGAGAACTATCTTGTTCAGCTCTCTGTTGTAGCCCACATAGGTTCTGTTGGTGTATCGGTCGATATCAAATGTCCCGTAGAAGCCTTCCTCGGCCGCGGTGACCTCGGGCAGCACGCCCACGCCGCTGACCGCGAACATGACGTTTTTCTCGTCATAAATGTTTGAAACGCGCTTGATCTCGACCGAGCCGTCGTAGTGGACGATCAGGGTGGTGATCGGACTTCCGTGAGTTATCTCGTTTGATATAACTCTGCCTTCGCTGACCAATATGCCGACCGAATAGGTGTCGCCGTCGCTTTCCCAGCCGAAAAACGTCGAGTTGCTGTAGTTCGGTCTGCCGCAGCTTTCTGCCGAGCGGTTCACGATCTCCTGAACGCGTATGCTCAGCGGGTCTATATACACCACGTGAGCGCCTCCGATATAGCCGTAGCTGTATTTCTCTTTGGCGTGGCTGACGATGTTGACGCTGTCGCGCGAGCTGTAGTCCACGCTGTACCAAAGCGAGCTCATCAGCGACTCAAGAGGCGCGTACAGCACGCCGCCGTAGTTTATCAGCGGCTGCTGCCAGTTGTCGGTGTAGGTGTTGTTTATCACAGCCAGATTGCTGCCGAGAGCGACCCTGACGGAGTATTCGCCTTTTATGATATAAGCCGTGTATTCCGCGGGGTCGTAATACACCTTGCACTCCATGAAGTCCTGAAGCGACGTCAGCGCCGTCATCAGCGTGCCGCCCGCGTAGATAAGCGGACTGCTCAGCTGTTTTTCATAGCCGTTTATGTAAATCTTGCCGGAGCCCTCGGTTATCTCAAGACCCGCGCTGCCGACAGTGTCGCCGCTCACGGTTCCCAGCTCCGCGTTTGAAAACATCGACACGTCGATTTGAAAATCATAGTCATATTCCGACTCAACGGCGTAAACACCTCCGAGCGCGCACGCCACTGCGAGCGACACCGCCGCAGCGGCAGCCCGCCTCAACATATTTTTAAGCATTATGTAAAATTCTTCCTTTCGCGTCCGCAACATCCTTATTTTGTATAAATGTTACAGTAATGTTACAGAAATGTTACAAGTTAAATTGTAACACATTTTTACACAAAAATCAAGGGCGGAGGCGAAATTTGTAGAAATTGCATTATCCGGAATAAGATGCCAGCAAAAGTGTGTTCAGATTGTCAATAAGTTCTTCCTTGCTCAGTTTCATGTCTCCGAGCAGCCATTTGCGGACTACCGAAATGCAGGCGCCGGCGTAGAATCTGGCCCAGAACTCGGGGCTCACCGGGATCTCCGCGCCGTTTTTTATGCGTTCGCTCACAACCTCCGCCAGCTTTTTCTCAAGCATACCCTGTATCCGGTCCGAAACCGAATAAAGGCTGTTTCTTCTGAAAATCGACGCGTACACGTCCTTATTTTCGGACACGTAATTTATTATACCCTCGACCAGATCACGCGAATCCGCCGACAAGTCCGAGACTTTCAGCGGCAAATGATCGTCGATCGCGTGGATAAGCAGCTCGTCCTTGTCGCTGTAGTGCGAATAGAATGTGGCGCGGTGGACCATCGCCTCTTCGCAAATATCGCAGACCGTGATTTTTTCAAAAGGCTTTTTGCGGATCAGATCAAACAGCGCGTTGGAAAGCAGCTTCTTGGTGCGTCTGACTCTCAAGTCCTCTTTTTTTTGCTTTCCCATAATATACACTCCCTCTCATTGAATAAACGCCGCTCAAATATCGATACGGGTCCCCGCGCCGTTTGCCGCGCAATCGGCGATCCCTATTTGAGCATTGTCTACTTGATTTGATTATACAATTTAACCGCACAAATGTCAAGTATCTTGTTGTAAATGTCAAAATATTGTTATTGTATAAGCAAGTCCCGATGGATTTTATTACAAAAATACAGATAAACAACACATATGATATATTGTCGGTTGTAATAGGCAGAAAATAGTATTATAATATTAAGTAGACGCCGTCAACTTGTCGGCGTCCGAATAATGAGAGGGTGATAAAATGAAAAAATACGCGTCCGAACCGAGCTTTATGGATAAGGTCGCTTTATTTATAGTAGACAAGCGAAAGGCTTTTTATCTTATTTTCGCCATTGCGGTGTTTTATTTCGCCACCTGTATTCCTAAGGTGCAGGTCGAAAACGACATAACGGCGTATCTGCCGGGCGACACCGAGACCAAAATAGGTATTGATCTGATGGAGCGGGAGTTCACGGCGTACGACTCGTTTTATTTTATGATCTCGAATATATCTTATGATAAGGCCGAAAAGATCTCGGAGCAGATCGCGGAGGTCGACGGCATAAAATCGGTCGAGTTTGAAAACGACGACGATCACTTTAAAGACTCGTCCGCGCTGTTTAATATAGTTCTGGACAACGCTCTGGACAACGAGCGGGAGATCGCCATAGAGGAAGAGGTCAAAAACAAGTTTTCGGACTATGACTGCTACATATACTCGGATTCAATAGACACCGCCTCAAGGGACCTTGCGGGCGAGATGCGCAACATAATATTCTGCGTTGTTATCGTTGTCGTTCTGATACTGCTGTTCACATCAAAATCGTTTATGGATGTTCCGGTGTTTCTGATAGTGTTTGTGGTTGCCGCCGTGCTCAACATGGGCAGCAACTATATGCTGGGCACGATCTCGTTTATCTCAAACTCGGTGGCGATAGTGCTGCAGCTGGCGCTGGCGATCGACTACGCCATAATTCTGTCCCACAGGTTTGCCGAGGAAAAACAGACCAAAAACGCCCACGACGCTATAGTGGCGGCGCTTTCGAAGGCGATAATCGAGATAAGCTCCAGCAGCCTCACCACGGTGGCGGGCCTTGCGGCGCTTATGACTATGAAAATGGGAATAGGCCGCGATCTGGGCATAGTGCTTTGCAAGGGTATATTTTGCTCGCTGATAACCGTGTTCCTGCTGATGCCCGGGCTTTTATATATGTTCTCAAACGCCATCGACAAAACCGTTCACCGAAACTACATACCCGACATATCGGGCTTCGGCAAGATCGTTATGGCGGTCAGAAAAGTCATGCCGATATTCATGGGAATAATAATCGTCATAGCCATCGTTCTCTCGTCAATGTGCCAGTACGCCTTTGACGAAAGCTCGGTGGCGGGCGTGCGCGTGAGCCAGAGCCGAGCCGACAAAAACAAAATACGCGGCACCTTCGACGCGGGCGGACAGCTTGCGGTTATCATCCCCAAGGGCAACTATGACAAGGAAAAAAAGATACTCCAGGATGTGGGCGAGTATGAGGGGATATCGTCGGCGCTGGGTCTCGCCAACGTGGACGCGGGCGACGGCTACACCCTGACCGACAAGGTGACGCCCCGCCAGTTCGCCGAGCTTATGGATATAGATATCGACACCGCCCACGTGCTGTTTCAGGCGTACGGAGCTTCGGTATCGCAGTACGCGCCCATTTTCCGCGATGTCGACTCCTACACGGTCTCGATAATCGACATACTAATGTTCGTGCATGAGCAGATGGATTACGGCGTGATCGACCTGGGCGACGAAAACGACGATATAAACGAGGTATATGACAAGGTCACCGACGCGCGCAGCCAGCTTGAGGGCAGCGAGTACTCGAGGCTGGTGTTCACCTACACGGGAGACAACGAAAGTGACGAGGTCATTGAGCTTCACAACAAGATCCGCGAAACCGTGTCGCAGTATTACGACAGTCCGATACTTGTCAGCAACGCGATCGCCGCTCTTGACCTCAAGTCCTCATTCAGCGGAGACAACCGAAAGATCAATTTCTTCACGATAATCTCGGTGCTGCTGATACTGCTCGTGACCTTCCGCTCGGCCAGCGTTCCTGTGCTGTTGGTGCTGACGATCCAGGGCAGCATATGGATAAACTTCTCGTTCCCGTATTTGATGAATGAAAAGCTGTATTTTCTGGGCTACCTGGTGGTGAGCTCGATACAGATGGGCGCCACGATAGACTACGCCATAGTGTTCACGACCAGATACCTTGACATAAAAGACCGAGTCGGCAACCGCGCCGCCGCTATAGACGCGATAAACGGCGCGTTCCCGACTATCCTGACGTCGGGACTGATACTCACGATCGCGGGATTTTTGATTGGTCTTATCTCAACAAACCCGATCATATCGGGCCTCGGTATCTGTCTCGGCCGCGGAACCCTGATCTCGATAATACTTGTTATGGCGCTGCTGCCGCAGATCGTGGTCGTATTCGACAAGCTGGTCGAAAAGGGCGGCTTTGTGATAAAGACCAAAGAGAAAAAAGAGCACAGCGGCACCGTTATGGTAAACGGCAAAATAAACGGATATGTGAGCGGATATATAACCGGAACTATCCACGGCGTAATAAAAGGCGACGTCAGAGCGGTGATCGACGACATGACCGAGGTGCCGAGCGAAAAATTAAAGCGGGGTGGAAAAGATGCTGAAAAATAAATATTTAAACAGGATAATATCATACGCGGCGGTCGTTATGCTGATAACTTTGTGCGCGGCGCCCGCGTTTTCGGAGGGCGAGGCGCCCGTTATAAACATCTCATCGGCGGCGGATTTTGTGTCCCTTGCCAAAAACTGCACCTACGACAGCTATTCGCGCGGCATGCAGGTCACGCTGATGAGCGATATTGATATGAGTGAAACCGAGATAGAGCCTATGAAAATTTTTTGCGGCGTGTTCGAGGGCGGCGGCCACAGTATAACCGGCGTCAAGCTCAATCAGGAGGGCTCGCAGAAGGGCCTGTGCTTCGAGCTGGGCGAGGGCGGCGAGATACGCAATCTTAATATCTCGGGCAGCGTCAAAGCCTCGTCACCGTCAAGCGGCGGCGCTTCTCTGGGAGAGATACTTGGCAACGTTGCGGCCAACGCGGGCATAAATACCGCTCAGTCCGCCGAAAACAGCGCTGCGGTTCTGGGCGGAATAATCGGCAAAAACAGCGGCAAAATAGTCAACTGCTCGTTTGACGGCGTAGTGGACGGCGAGACGGCCGTGGGCGGAATCGCGGGCGAGAACACGAACACCGGAGTTATCGAGTCGTGCAGGAACCTCGGCTCGGTCAAAGGCAAGACGGCGGTGGGCGGAATCGCGGGAATAAACTCGGGAGTGATAAAGACATCGACCAACGAGGGCGGCGTGAACTACGACCCGACCGAGGGCAGCCACAATATCGGCGGCATCTGCGGCACAAATCCCGGCCTTGTCAGCGGCTGCGAGAACCGCGCCGTTGTGGGCTACAAAAATGTTGGCGACAATATCGGAGGCATCGCGGGACGACAGAACGGCTGCATCACTTCCTGCAGGAACTACGGCGAAGTCCTAGGCGAGCAGAGCGTGGGCGGCATATTCGGCAGATTTGAGCCCTACGCCGAGCTGACCGCGGCCGACATTCAGCGCGTGAAGGACGATTTAAACGAGTTTCATAATCAGGTCAGCGCCGATGTAAACAACGCGGTAAACGCGGCGAACGGTGTAGTCAACAACGCCTCAAACAGCGCGGATAATCTGCGGCAAAATGTGAACGATGACTTAAACGATCTAATAAGCCGTGTCAGCGGAAACGGAAGCTCGAATATAATATCCGCTTTCAGCGACAGGCTTAATGATCTGGACAGCGGAATACAGAGCACGCTGTCGGACGCGGCGTCAAACATAGACGCGGAGCTTAGCGGCATAACCGACCGCGGCGCGGCTCTGATCGACAGCATAGACAGCCGCGCGAGAGAGGATATAACCGACGCGGCGGGCAAGATCGGCTCCGTGGCGGACAGCATAAACTCGACTGCCGACACCGTGAACACGCTTGTTAGCGATGTGGACGGCATAGTCGGCGACATAACCGACGCCTACAACAACGGCGACATGAACGCGGTGGATAACGGCCTGGCGCGGCTCGATGAGCGGCTTGATTATATGGAGAAAAACGTGATCGACCCGATGGCGGAAAATGCCAACAGCGCTATGAACTCGGTGAACCGCGCGGCTGACACTTTAAGAAGTGACGCAAACGCGGCGGCAAACGCTTTAGAGGGACCCGTGCGCCGCGCGGGCGAGGCGATCGACGATTTTAGGTCCGACGTCGAGACGGTGGAAAGCGGCATAGACAGCGCGCGTCAAAAAATCAAGGACGTGCGCGACAAAATACATAATTTGCCGAACATCACCCCGAAGCCGGGCGGAATATTCGGAGCGCTGCGCGATTTTCTTTTCACAAATGTCTACGCCGACGAGCCGATAGGCTTAAACGATGATCAGATAAAGTCCGAGCTTAAAGACATAAACAGCGTCGACGTGGCTCTGCCCCGAACCGTTTCGGGCGAGAACACCGACAACGCGCTTGTTATATATTGCTTAAACGACGCCAACGTCAGCGGCAGAAAATCCGCGGGCGGTATCGGCGGCACCGTGGGGATCGAGTCGGCTGTAAAAAACGGTGACAACATCACGCTGCAAAGCGGCGGCATCCTCACAAATTCGTCCTATGTCAAGGCGGTGATCGACGGCTGCGTGAGCAACGGCGAGATATACGCCAAGGACGGTTACGCGGGCGGCATCGCGGGAGACGCGGCTTTGGGCATAATCAAAAACTGCGCCTGCGGCAGCAGCGCGAAAAGCGACAGCGAGTACGTCGGCGGAATCGCGGGCAGCTCGTCCGGAAAAATATATGACTGCGCCGCGATCTCGGATTTGACCGCGACGCGTCTGGCGGGCGGAATCGCGGGCAGCGGCAAATTTATCTGCGAGTGCTACGCCCTGCCGAGAATATTCGGCGGCACCGAGAAGACCGGAGCGATCGCGGGTCAGGCGGACGGCACGGTCATAAACAACTATTTTATCAAAGAAAATCTGAACGGAATCGACGGCACCGACTACGAGGGCAAGGCGGTCGCGCTTCTGCCCGAGGAGATCACGGGGAGCGGGACGCTGCCCGCGAGAATGGTCGGTTTTAACGACGATAAGTGGTACATGGCAAACGACGACATATATCTGCCCCAGAACAGGGCGCTCAGCGACAATGCCGACTCGGATATCGGAGCGCTGCTCAAGGCCGAGTCCGCCGATCTGGCGCTGTTTAAGTTCGACGCCAAGTTCGAGGTGGACGGCAACACGCTGTATGAGACGACCGTGAACTACGGCGATGTGCTTGACCCGTCGTTGATCCCGGAGCTGGAGTACCGTGACGGCTACTGTCCGCAGTGGAGCGAGGACACGACCGCGCCGATAATCCGCGACACGATATTTAAAGCGGAATATACCGACGCCGTGAAAACCATCGCCACGGGCGACGATCCCCCGACCATGTTGGTTGAGGGCAACTTCCGCGACGGCACCGAGGTGACGGCGCACGAGACAGAAATTTCGGGAGAATTCCCGCGGGGCTGTGAGGCTCTGGCGGCGTATGAGTTCGACATAAGTCCCGACTATCAGGGCAATATAAAGGTTCATATCCGCGACAAAGACGGCAAGGGCAACTGCGCCGCCATCGACACCGAGGAAGGGACCAAGATTATAAAAGGCGAGCGCGACGGCAGCTATATGGTTTTCGAAACCGCCGGAGAGGGCAAGTTCACCGTGCTTCACAGGCCAAACCGCCTGTGGCCTGTCTTGGGAATCGCGGGCGCCGCGCTTATCGCGCTGGCGGTAATAATCCTGATAGCTCGCAAAAAACGCAAACAGGCAAATAAAAAACAAGAATCGGAAAGCGCATAAGAGCTTTTGATGATAAAAAACGAGGCGCGTCATGACAATAGTGTGTCATGACGCGCCTCGCTTAAATTTACTGTTCGGCCGAAAGACTTATCAGTTCCGGCAGCTCGGCGTACGGCTCGTAGGTGTAGCCGTTCCAAACAAAGATCTTCGCAAATTTCTCATTGTTGGCGTGGGAAATACCGGGGATCGAGAATTTGCCGTTTTCGTCAAACTCGGGTGCGAAATCCGCCACAAGTCCGACCATAGCGCCGTTGTCATCGTATAAGCCCAAGAGCACCGCCGGGTCCTCACAGCTTTGGTCAAGCATTGTTACGAAAACATCAATGGTCCCGTTGTCATGCTTAACAAGCTCGCTCTCAAATTTGGGAGGCTCGCTTGGGGCGGCCGTCGCGGGCGCTGTTGTGGGTTCCTCCGAAGTGGGCGGCAGAGTTACCGTCGGCTCTGTTGTTGTCGGCGGAACGGGAACCTCGGTCGGTTCGGGAGCGTTCGTGGGTTCAATTTCGGGCGTTGCCGTAGGCTGCGGCTCTTGCGTCGCCGGAGTTGAGGCTTTGTCGGTATATGCCTTTATCGCCCAGTTGCTGACAATAAATTCCGGGTCTTTTGTATTGCTGCCCAGCAATGAAATCTCTTTTGCGTTGTCGCGCCAACCTGAAATTTCATAGGGACCGCCGGAAGGTCCTCCGTAAGACGCGACCGAGAATGACACTCCCTCTGTGGGTTTGAAGTGGGTCATGGCCTCGTCGTCCGTCATGTCGCTTATAAATTCGTATTGGCCGTTTACGGCGTCAATTATACGGCCTTTTACTTGCCTTTGAACATTGGGGATAGAGAATCTCTTACCGAGTTTTTCCGGATTTGAAACTTTGATTATGATCTCAAACTCGCCGCTGACTGTGATCGGGTCCGCTAATTCGACAGTGTTATATCCCGCGCTCTCAAAGCTGAATTTACTTGATGTTCCGCTTCCGTCGGGATTTTTGAATGT
The DNA here is from genome assembly GCA_947630505.1 of uncultured Monoglobus sp. GTDB lineage: Bacteria > Bacillota > Clostridia > Monoglobales > Monoglobaceae > Monoglobus. The sequence goes on from CANRHV010000014.1 coordinate 40,360, forward strand.
CACAATATTTTCATCTCCGCCGAAGTCGATAATCGAAAGTTTGCCCGGGTCTTCGCCCTGCGGCTTGTTTCTCACGATCACCTCGTAATCGTCTGTGCTGTCCGTGATATACAGACCGAGAGCGGTAAGCTTTTCCTCGTCGTTGTTCTCGGTGGTAAAACGAGTGGCAAAAATTGAGCAGCTGTATTCCGGATTTTGTAATATCGGGTTATATGGATCATAATAATTGCCGCCCGACGTGCCGCTTGTGCCGGCGATCTCATACGAGTATACGTTGTCCGAAAGCTTATCCGTGAAATCGTATGTGTACGAGGCGAAGCCTATGGCCGGGTCGAGGTAAGACACGTACTGATAGCCGCCGTCGCCCCATCTTTCGCCCCAGCTGTTTCTGATTATCCACGCGCCGTTAACCTTTGTGCCGTCGAGAAGCCGCGGTGTCGTAGCGAAATTATCCGCCGAGAAATTATCATCCCAGCCCACAATTGTCACGCCGTGGTTCGAGGGAATAAAGAATGTGTAGCTGCCGTCTGAACTGAATGACAAAATACCGTTATATATGCCGTTGTCATCATCTTCAACTGTGCCGTTTAGCATATCTATCCAGTCAAGATAGTACGCGTGGGTCGCGGAATTATAATATTCTCGGGTCTCTTGAGTGTTATTAGTAGTATTGGAATCATACGCAAGATATGAGGTTCCGACCGCTCCGCGGCTCACTATCGCTTCTTTTATTGAGTCAATAACCGGTTGATTAAGGCCGTAGTTCAGGTTTGTGGCCGTGTTATTCACTATATCAAAAGTCAGTTTTGAGCTGCCCTCATGGTTATCGGTAATATAATCGGCCGATTTTAAAGCGAGCGTGCGTTTTTCCGCGCCTATTGAGAATATCGGCTCGTAGTTGTTAAATCCACCGTTTTTGTACGTTTCAAACACGCTTTCGTCGTAATTGTTATACAAAACCGGACCGCACGCCTTTGCGCGCGTATAGTACGACGTTGCCATTTCGCGGTTGCCTCCGGCAGGCGTGTCCGAGACCGCGAAGTCATGATATGCGGTATAAGGCGCGTATTCGGCGTTTCTTGTTCCGTACATAGCCGCGGCCAGATGCGGCTCGGACCATAGATTCGCTGTGTTTGAATAATTCGTTCCGAAATCAAGAATGGTCGAAAACTCGCCCGCGGCGATCGCCGCATAAGCCCAGCAGTCGCCGTTGAGACCCTGGTCGCGGATGGGCGGCACCTTTCCCATAATGGCCATATTATCTTTTCTGCTGTCATATTTCGCGGGCAGCGCGGCCGCCGCAAACGCTCTGCGGTGTTCGTTCTCGTAATTAACGGAGTCGGGGATAACGGTATAATTCTCGGGGTTTTTCAAATAATCCGCATAGCCCGAGGTTATCTCGGCAGTCATCGGAGGAACCGAAATTTCCGCGGCAAATGCCGCGCTGCCGAGCAATAAGCTCGAGACGATTGTTGCGGCAAGAATTTTGCGTTTAAACATTTTTAGCACTCCTTTATACAAAAGTATTATGAATTATATCATAAAACCTTGAAAAAATCAATTATTATTGCAAAAAAGTTTGAAAAATAATCAACATATGTTATAATAACATAGAAAGCGGGGATAGTATGAACTACACAGCGGAATATCAATCAATTTTGGGAAAAGTTTTGATGGCTTCGGACGGAGAGAATTTGACGGGGTTGTGGTTTTTTGGCGCCAAGCATTTCGCCGCGGGGCTCGGGAGCGAAAGGCAAATAAAAGAGCTGCCGATATTTAAGAACGCGAGGAAATGGCTTGATATATATTTTTCGGGCCGAGAGCCGGATTTCACGCCGCCGCTGCTCCTGCGCGGCAGTGATTTTCAAAACGAGGTTTGGAATCTCTTGCGAAAAATACCTTACGGCCAAACCGCGACATACGGCGAGATCGCCAAGCGTCTTGCGAGCGCTCGTGGAATCGAGAGGATGTCCGCGCGTGCCGTGGGCGCCGCGGTGGGCCGCAACCCGATTTCGATCATAGTGCCGTGTCACAGGGTAATAGGCGCAAGCGGCGGCCTGACCGGTTACGCCGCCGGCGCCGACAAAAAAGCCTACCTCCTGAACCTTGAGAGAAAAGCGGAAAAATGACCGCTCAAAAAAGAAAGTCATGCCTTGCATGACTTTCGTAAAAAAGCGTCAATCTATAAAGGGCTCCCGCGGAGTCCGAAAGACTTCGTGGGAAAAGCGGAAAAATGACCGCTCAAAAAAGAAAGTCATGCCTTGCATGACTTTCGTAAAAAAGCGGTCATTTTTCCGCTGGTGCCGGTGATCGGGGTCGAACCGATACGGTATCACTACCACAGGATTTTGAGTCCAGCGCGTCTGCCAATTCCACCACACCGGCATATTTTTAGCACGAGTATTAATATATCACAAACTTTTCAAAAAATCAAGCCCTTTAACAAATTTTTTGAAAAAATAAAAAATTTTCAAAAAATCCCTTGACAAACCTTTCATCACATAGTATAATCTTAACGTTGCCTCAATTGAGATATGCACCTTTAGCTCAGCTGGCTAGAGCACCTGACTCTTAATCAGGGTGTCCGGGGTTCGAATCCCCGAAGGTGTACCACCCAAAAAGCCGTGAAACCGTAGGTTTTGCGGTTTTTTGTTTGCCTAAAAAACGATTTGCTCAACATTTGCTCAACATTTTTATGTTTTGGCTTTATTGTAAGTTAAAGTTGTTTGCCAAAGCTTCGCTTGCTATCGCCTGAGCTCTCGAAAAAGCGTGGGCATAAATGTTTAGCGTTGTGTTGGCGTCGCTGTGCCCGAGACAGGATTGGACTGTCTTAACGCTTGCTCCGCTGTCGATCAGCAGCGAGGCGTTTAAGTGCCTGAAACTGTGAAGGCTGACATATCTCAGGTTCTCTCTTTTGCAAAAATTCTTTAACCATTGGCACGGCGCGAGCGGTGACAAAACTTCGCCGTCATCCCGTTTGAATACAAAATCATTTTCAGCCCATTTTGTGCCGAATATGCGGCTCTGCTCCGCGTAAAAATTTTGCAGCCTTTTCAGATAATCAAAAACTATTTCCGGAAGTTTGAGGCAGCGGTTTGAGGACAAGGTCTTTGGCGTGTCCAAAACATTTCCTTCAAACGGGATGTGATATAAGGCTTTGTTGACCGTGACTATATGATTTTCAAAATCAATATCGTCCCATGTCAGTCCGCACAACTCGCCTCTGCGGAACCCGCTGTAGATCGCGAGTATAAAATAGGCTTGGTATTTTAACGGCGCTTTTTCGGTCAGATGTTTCAGAAATACTCTTGCCTCGTCAACCGTGTACATATCGCGCTCAGTCCGCTGCTCGCTTGGAATATTAGCGTTCCTGCACGGGTTTTCTTTTATTATATCCAGCCTTACTGCATAGCTGAAAATGGACGAGGCACAGGATATGTAGTTCTTGATCGACTTTGCTCCGAGAGGTTTGAGTCCTTTTGACTTATTGCCGCCGCTCAGTGAGTTTATCAGAAATTGTATTTCACGCTTGCCGATTTTATCGAGTTTCAAATGCCCAATTTCCGATTTAAGCCTTTTCAGCATAGAGCGCATGTGATCAAGGTCGGTTTTCTTTAATTTCTTTTTGCCGTATTCCTCGACCCACTGATCTATAAAATCGGAAAAATTTATCGGAGCCGAGACAAATCCGTTTTTACAGGCTTCCTCAAAAAGTATTGCCTGGCGGTTTACCTCTTTTTCAATCTGCTTTGCTGTCATGTTCGGGCTCGGTTTCCAGGTTTTTGTACGGAAAATTTGTTTTCCCGAAATGTCTCGACCGCAGCTTACTCGAATCTGATAGCTCTTGTTTCTTTTTGTTATATTTGCCATTTGATGAATCCCCTTTCATTATTCATCCCTATGGCGTTATTCTGTAAAAACAGTATAACGCCAATTAAGTCGGTATGTCAATGCCTATTTTGTTTTTGTTAATAAGACTTGTTCATATTTTGGAAGAAGGATAAGTAAAATAATACTCGACCCACTGCTGAGGGATGAAAAAGCTCTTTAAAATTATTTGCTTTGTTTAATAAATTACATAAGGTAAGTTGAAAAAGCAAAAGAATTTTGGAAAATAACCAAAAAATTTTTCGTCCGATTTTGACAAAATTCATATAAGCCTTAACGTATAATACAATTAAGCATTGCCTGCGGCGGCTTAATAAAAATTGCAGTATAGCAAGCACAGCAAACGGGTACCCAATTTTAATAAATCAAAATTACTTTACTTGCAAATTATGAATAACAGCAAGCAAAGCGAATGGGTACCCGTTCGCGGTTTTGCGAAACGGACAAGCCGTTTTATACGCAAAAAATTATTGGGAAATTATCCCAAACCCTTTATTAAATTTCGGAGGTATACACAATGTAGAATTACCGTTTGCTAAGCAGAAAAACAGCGTTAAATTCTTGACAACTTCTAAAATAAAGTTTTCGTGGTAGAATAAACGAATAAGGAGTTGTTGACAATGAAAAGCATTACAGATAAACATATAGAAAATTTTAAGAGCTATCTCCAAAACGAGGAACGCGCGGCGGCGACCGTGGAGAAATATATACGCGACGTTAGCGCGTTCGGCGCATGGCTTAGCGGAAAAGAAATTAACAAAAATGCCGTGCTCGCGTACAAGGAGTATCTAATCGAAACCTACGCGCCCGCGAGCGTCAATTCCGTCTTATCCTCGCTGAACAGCTTTTTCCGTTTTACGGGTTGGCACGACTGCCATGTGAAAACGCTGAAAATCCAACGGCAGATTTTCGCCAAAAGTGAAAAAGAGCTTACAAAAGCAGAATACGAAAGACTCTTGAGCGCCGCGCAGAAAAAGGGCAACCGCCGGCTGTATTATCTTATGCAAACGATATGCAACACCGGCATACGAATATCGGAGCTGCGCTTTATTGACGCAAACGCCGTTAAAACGGGCAAAGCGACGATACGGTGCAAGGGCAAAATGCGCGTGGTGATACTGACCGCGCCGCTTTGTAAAATGCTCAAAGGATATATGAAAGAACAGGGCATAACGTCGGGCAGCGTATTTCAGACCAAAACGGGCAAACCGATGAACCCAGCAACGTATGGCGAATGTTAAAGGCTTTATGCGAAAGCGCGGGAGTATCGAAAGACAAGGTATTTCCGCACAACTTCCGACACCTGTTCGCGCGGACGTTTTATTCCATTCAAAAGGACGTGGTGCGGCTCGCGGACATTCTCGGTCATTCGAGCATAAACACAACGCGTATCTACACAATGGAAAGCGGCGCTGTTCACCTTAAGCAAATGCAAAAGCTCGGACTTTTGCGCTGTTAAAAAACAACATAACAGAAATTATGTTGTTTAAATATGCAAATATGTCTACATAGATATAAAAATTATAATACAAAACATTATGTTTGTCAATGATTTGGGCTGATTTTTCTGGATTTAGATTAAATATTTATAAAAAATCACTTTTTACGGATTTTTGTAATTGTTTTGTTGTGAAAAAATAAAAAATATATCACTCGAAGAAAACCAATGAAAAGTCACAAGTTACATTGGTCTGTTTTTCGTGCTTTTTTTGCTTCATTTGTATCGGCAGAATACCGAAAACTATGGGATACCAAGCTTACTCAGCAACATAATTTCTGTTATGTTGTTATAACAAAAATCACCTATCTAATTAAGAAACGCAACCTTAAAACATACGAGTATGAATGTAATTATGAAAAAGCGCAGCATAAAATAAGCTCGGTGCGGCACAAACGGTGCTCGAAATGAATTTCCGATATGGTATTATAAACGATATTTATAGAAGGATATTTACAAAAGGAGGAATGACTTTGAAAAAGCGAATTTTAAGTCTAACTGTTGTATTGTCAATGGTGCTTGCCATGATACCGGTGTTTAATCTAACCGCGTCAGCGGCGTTTGACGATGCCGCAGGCGGTACAGGTACGTCTGACGATCCGTATCAAATTGAAACCGCAGAGCAGCTTAAAAGGCTTTCCGAAAGCGTACAAGACGGCAATACATATAGTGGTTACTATTTTAAGCTTACATCCGACATTGATTTGGGAGGAAATGAGGACAATCAATGGACGCCTATCGGAAGCAACGCTAAATGGTTCAGCGGTAATTTTGACGGAGGAAACCATACTATAAGCGGACTATATATAAACGACGACAGTTTGCAGTATCAAGGTCTGTTTGGATATATTAGAGGCGACCAAATATCCACCATTAAAAATCTGACTGTTAAAGGCTCGGTTACAGGCGGCAATTATGTCGGCGGCATTGCGGGGTATGTGTGCGTAAACAGAGGCCACATAGATAATTGTCATAACGAAGCAACTGTATCCGGCATTCAGTATGTCGGTGGCATTACAGGCGAGTCTTATGCGGAAATAACAAACTGCTCCAATACAGGTGTAATAAAAGGTGAGCATTATGTAGGAGGTATCATCGGAAATAGATCTTTTTATTATTTTAATTCAAACACTATTGACGATCGTCTGACAAAAAACTGTTACAACACCGGAGAAATAATTGGCGAGGGATATAGCGATTTTATCGGCGGCATTTTGGGACGAGGAAATAATGTAATGTATTGCTATAATACCGCAAATGTGAACGGGCAAACCTTGACTTATGTTGGCGGTATTATAGGAAGAAGTGTGACCGTGTCTGGTAATTATGTATCCACCTGCTATAATGTAGGTCTTATTGGGACGGAGTCAAATAAGGGAGGCGGTATCATAGGGTATCTAGATGAGACAATTTATACTCTCGTTGAAACAAGGGCGTGCTATTACCTCGAAGGGACAGCGGCAGACGCCAGTATGGGTACAGCAGCAGGGGGCGTGCACGTTGGCGGTTTGTTCGAGGGAACCACGGCTCAATTTAAGACACTTGCATCAGACGTATCTGAATTTCGCAGCGAATATACGGACAGCGTATGGGCAGGCAGACCCCTCCTTAATACCAATAAAGTAGCCATGAGCAAAACTCCGAAAAGTACGTTTTTACGTGGGTTTACTCATGTTAAATTTTTTCTTATCACTCCAT
>CANRHV010000015.1 GCA_947630505.1 uncultured Monoglobus sp.
AAAAGCAAAAACCTCGTAAAAATAGACATTTAAATCAAATTTATAATAAAATTAGGGGTGTCTGTTTGACACTACCTATTATAAACAGGAGGTATTATAAATGAATAATATGAATACATCCCCACAAGGTGAAATTATTATATATCAATCAGAAAACGGCAATACGATAATTGACGTCCGTATGGAAAATGATACCGTCTGGCTGACGCTTGATCAGATGTCGGCGCTTTTTCAAAGAGATAAGTCCACTATATCAAGGCATATAAAAAATATATTCAATGAAGGTGAATTGATAAGAAATTCAGTTGTTGCAAATTTTGCAACAACTGCGTCTGACGGAAAAACCTATCAAGTAGATTACTACAATCTCGATGTCATCATATCGGTTGGATACAGAGTAAAATCAATTATCGGCACTCAATTTCGCATTTGGGCGACCGAACGGCTGAAAGAGTACATGATCAAAGGCTTCACAATGGACGATGAGCGCTTAAAAGGCTACGGCGGCGGCAGTTATTGGAAGGAGCTGCTTGAGCGCATCCGCGACATCCGTTCCTCCGAAAAAGTGCTGTATCGTCAGGTTCTTGATCTCTATGCCACAAGCGTTGATTACGACCCATACAGCGAGGCTTCAAAACAGTTTTTCAAAATAGTGCAAAACAAGCTGCATTATGCCGCTCACGGTCATACCGCCGCCGAGGTGATCTATGAGCGGGCCGACGCCGATAAGTCGTTTATGGGAATGAAGGGCTTTAAGGGTGACTTCCCGAAACTTGCCGATGCGAAAATCGCTAAAAATTATCTTACCGAGGAAGAACTGAAAGTGCTCGGCAATCTTGTTTCGGGATATTTTGACTTCGCGGAAGTGCAGGCAATGCGAAAAAATCCGATGTATATGCAAGACTACATAGATCATTTGGACTCGATTTTATCCGCAACCGGAGAAGACATTTTACTCGATGCCGGAAAGATCAGTCACAAAGCGGCAATGGAAAAAGCAACAGCCGAATACAGAAAATATAAGGTGCAAACATTGTCGCCTGTTGAAGAAGCATACCTCGAAACTATAAAAAACACGGAAAAGACTGTCAAGAAGCTCATACAAAAAACTCTTAAATAACGCAGAAAAAAGATTAAAACGGATAGCTGAATAAATTTTGGCAAAGTATTCAAAGAACGGGCGATCGAGTAGGTCTCCCTACGGCACTAAACTATTTTTTTAAAATACGCCTATATCCCTCAGTATATTGAGATATATCCACGCATTGCATAAAGCCCGACATAACGCAGACGCCGTCGGCTCCGGCGTATAACGCTTCTTGCGCGTTTTCGGGCGAGATACCACCCAGGGCGTACACCGGAATATCAACCTCGTTTTTTATAGCCGTAAGCAGGCCCGTTCCGCGCGGAGCGAGCCCTTTTTTGCAGTCGGTTGCAAACACGTGCCCCGCCGTTATATAGGTGGCGCCAAGCTCCCGCGCGCGGATCGCTTCCCGCACGGAATGAGTTGAGGCTCCAACCTCGGCAAAGCCCGAGATGTCCGCCGTCTCAAGCAGCGGCAGCGGCAGATGTATTTTCTCGCAGCCAAAATCCCGCGCCGCCCGAACAAAGCTGTGCGCGACTATATCCCCGCGGTCGATCTCGCAAAGCAGCTTATAATACTCGCGCTCGGTGAGGTCTTTCTCGCGCAGAATAACGGGAATACCTGCGTCGATAATATCCCCGATACGCCTTATGAAATCCGCGCCGCACAGCGCGTGGTTTGAAACGCAAATCAGCTTGCTACACATAGATATAATCACTCATGACCGGCTGCATGCCCATTTCCTCGATCTCTCGGTAAACATCATCAACCGACGCGCTGTCGTTGATCTTAAACTGGGCGTCGCCCTTTGCCTCCTCGCCCTCGATGTGTCCGCCTATTCCGGTGGACACACCGGCGGAGATCTTGGTCGCCGCGATGGAGATCACATTCTTTCTGAACACATTGCTCTCGCGCGTGGAAACAGTTATGCTCGCGAACGGCAGAAACAGCCTGTAAGCGCATATCACCTGCAACAACTGACGCTCATGCACATCCTTCGGATTGATCTTGTCGTTATTTATAATTGGTCTGAGCCTCGGGCAGGATATGGCGATTTCCGCATGCGGGTACTTCTGCTGCAAAAGATACGCGTGATAACCCGTCGCGAACCCGTCCTTTCTGAAATCGTCAAGTCCCAGGAGCGCCGCGAATCCCACGCCCCGCATTCCGCCGAGTATAGCGCGCTCCTGCGCGTTAAATCTGTAGGGCCAAACGCGCTTGTGCCCCGCAAGGTGAAGAGTTTCATATTTATCGCTGTTATAGGTCTCCTGAAACACCGTAACATAATCCGCTCCGCATTCGTGGAGGTATTTGTATTCGTCGGAATTCATCGGATAAACCTCGAGCCCTATGACCTTGAAGTATTTGCGAGCAAGCCTGCACGCTTCGCCGATATACCGAACATCCGACCCCTTGCGGCTTTCGCCCGTGAGAATAAGCACCTCCTGCAAGCCCGTTTCCGCGATGGCCTCAAACTCTCTTTTCATTTCCTCAAAATCGAGTTTTGCCCTGCGGATCTTATTGTGGCGGTTAAAACCGCAATATACGCAGAAATTCTCGCAATAATTCGCGATATACACCGGTGTGAACATCATGACTGAATTACCGAAATGCTTTCGCGTTTCCAGCCGCGCGCGCCGCGCTATCTGTTCAAGCAGCGGTTCGGCCGCCGGCGAGAGCAGAGCCCCGAAATCGCGCGGAGACAGCGCGTCCTTTTCAAGCGCCGCAAGCACGTCGTTTTCGGTAAATAGCGTATAGTCATATTCGTTCATTGCCTTCACGACCCGTTTATCAAGGTCCGAGTCTATGATCTCCATATCGGGCAGATATGTCATATGGTCGATCCTGTTTTTCGGGTCAAGCTCTTTGATTTTTTCCATGTTGCTCCCTCCTTAATCGGCAAGAAAACCCGTGAGCGGCGATGACGCCGCCGCGCCCGTTTCAAGCACGCGCCCCGTGCCCGCCAGATATGCCGCGCGTCCGGCCGTGATCGCGTATCGAAACGCTTCCGCCATCGCGGGAACGTCGCCCGCCGTGGCTATGGCGGTGTTCGCCATGACCGCCGCCGCGCCCATCTCCATTGCCTCGCACGCCTGCGACGGTTTGCCGATGCCCGCGTCGACGATCACGGGCAGGTCGATCTCCTCTATCAGTATTTTGATAAATTCTTTTGTCGCAAGGCCTTTGTTGGTGCCAATCGGCGCGCCGAGCGGCATAATGCAGGCGGCGCCGGCGTTTGCCATGTCGCGCGCCGCGTTAAGGTCGGGATACATATACGGCATTACGACAAAGCCTTCCTTCGCCAGGATCTCAGTTGCCTTCGCGGTTTCGTAGTTATCCGGCAGAAGATATTTTGAATCCCTTATGCACTCGATCTTGATGAAGTCGCCGCAGCCCACCTCTCTCGCGAGACGCGCGATACGCACGGCTTCTTCGGCGTTTCTCGCTCCGGAGGTGTTCGGCAGCAGCGTCACGCCCTTTGGTATGTAGTCAAGAATATTCGCGACGTTTCCGGTTGTCGCGCGGCGCAGAGCTAGCGTTATTATTTGCGCTCCCGCGTTCTCAACCGCCGCTTTTATGAGGTCGAGCGAATATTTACCCGACCCGAGAATAAAACGGGACGTGAATTCACACTCCCCTAATTTCCATGTGTCTTTCATTTATACTTCCTTCTCTCCTAATATCAATCTGATAATCATATTTGCCTGATGATTCGCGCATATCGCGACGCGCGGCGCCATGAGCCCGTTCACATCCGCGCTGTCGGTCACGCCGTCGCCACATATGTAAAGCCGATCAAACGCGCGCCTTGTCTGTATCATGTTCGAGCTGAGATAACCCGCCATGCCTGAGCCCGACACGATCACAGTGTCGCGGCATTCGCCGAGCAGCGCGCTTATCAGCATCGCCTTTCTGTCCGCGCGATCGAATGCCTCACAAACGATGCCGAATCCGCCAAATATCTCGACGGCATTCTCCGCCGTGACCTTTATTGTTTTGCAGGTCAGTTTCACGTAGGGATTGATTCGCGTCAGCCTCTCGGAAAGCGCCTCGGTTTTGTATCTCCCCAAATCCGCAATCTCGTACTGCTGACGGTTAAGATTGCTCAGATCGACCCTGTCAAAATCGACCAGCATCAGTTCGCCCACGCCCGCGCGGGCGAGAGACACGGCGACATTTGAGCCTAAGCCCCCGAGTCCGGCAACGGCGACCCGCGCCGATCGCAGCTTATCATACACCGGACGGGTGTGGCGTTCTGTCATTACCCGTTCAAATTCCTCGTATGAAGGCGCCATAAAATCAACCCCCTCCGACAAAGCTTACAACTTCCAAGCAATCTCCATCCTTTAGCACGACGGCGCCGTAGCTGTCTTTTTTCACAATATCGCCATTAAGTTCGACAGCGATATACGATTCTTTATATCCAAGGCCGCAAAGCAGCTCCGACAGCGTTTTGCCGACAAAGCCTTCGCGGATTTCGCCGTTTACCTTTATCATCCTGTCCCGCCTTTCTGAAATACTCAAAAAATAAAAAATCAAAAGAAGTCGTACCCGTGGTGGTGCGCCCCTTTTGATTTAATTCAGTATACCATGTGCTTTTGGTTTTGTCAAGAATGTTTTATCCGCGATTCGAAACGGAAAACCCAAACAACATATTACTCGATCAAGTCCGCATCGGGATCGTCGTCTTCCGAGGATGTGTCGGCGCGATCGCTGTCGCTTGAGACTTCGTCCTCATCGGATGAAGAATCATCAACATTCGATTTTGACTTCGGCCTCGGAGTCGCCGTCGCTTTGGGCGATTTGGTCGATTTCGGATTCGCCGCGGAATCCGAATCTCCGTCCTCATCGGTTTTGTTTTTAGTTGATTTTTTTGTGTCGCTCTCGTCGTCCTCCTTGTCCGCGTCAGGATCGGGCGTGGCTTCGGCTTCGATAACTATAGGCGTTCTGTAATTAGCCGAACGGACGTACAGCTTTGAGTCGCGGAAATCAACTATCGCTCTCTCATACGGCGAAAGATTGTTGTTTATTACCGTGGCGGTAAATTTTGCCTTATACTCAAACTCGTCAAATGTGCCGAACCATACCTCAAGTCTGTCCTCGACCGTAAACTTTACGTCATTCACGTTTTCGGCGTCAAATTTTGTCGTTCTGTCCAGAAGTCCGGCGGCGTCAAGCGCTTTGAGCGCGCCCAGTACCGACTCCAGCTTCTCATTGTCGCTGCTCTCTATTCTTTTTCCGACGTCATATTTTTTTAGCTCCACGCCGTAGACCACCGGCGCGCTGTATATGACCGCGCCGCCTTGCGTGCGCTGCAGTTCACCGTCCTTTGGTTCCGTTTCTTTCGGTTCCGCGCTCGGCTCGGAAGATTCCTCGGGTGTGTCATCCACAAAAAACCTGTTGCCGTCCTCGTCAAACTCATAATGTCCGCCGTTTACGCGGTAGATCGGGTCTCCGTCATCGTCATAACCCCAGATCGTGCCGTCGGCCGTTGAATCCGGATCGGGCTCGTCCGAGTCATTCTCGTCCTCGTCCTCCTCGGGCATCGGCGTTCCGCTCGGCTCGGGCTCCTCGGTTATTTTGGTCTTGATGATCTCATCGGCATCCGCGGAGTTCAGCACCTCCAGAACGCCGCCGTCCATATCGGTCACCGCCAGACCTCCGGTCAAATTAAAGTAGGCTGACGGGTGCCTCTCCACAACGGTGATCTTGATCGTGTGCGGCAGCTCGCGGGTTATCTCGCAGCTTTCGATATAATCAAGCTCCTCGATATGTTTTTTCTTATCCGAAAGGGATGTCAGAAAAATATTTCCTCCCGTTTGGATCCCCGAGGTCTGCGCGAGGGCCTCGGAGCTGATCTTGGTGTTTCCCTCGCACGCTACCGTCTCTATGTCAAAGGCGGGCGCGAGCAGAAAAACGCACACCAAAATCACCGCGAGCGCCGCTATGCCCGCCGCGCACATCGCTATCACGCGCGTTTTAACAGGGTCGCGCCGGTTTACGCGGCGCCGCGGCCGCCGATTTCCGCTTTTGTAATTTGCTCGCCCGGTATTTCTCTCGTTCATGGCAATTCTCCTATGTACTTTCTGAATTATCTGAATTTTGCGTATCTCATATTTTTCTAACAGTTCTTTTTTATGTCCGCGCCCAACGCCTCGAAATCGGCGGCAATATTCTCATATCCCCGCTCTATGTGCTCCGCGCCGCTCACGCGCGTGGTCCCGTCGGCAATCAATCCGCCGATCACCATGGCGGCTCCTCCTCTTAAATCAAACGCCCTGACCTCGGCTCCGCTCAAACACTCCCTGCCCCGCACAATTGCGTGGCATATGTTCACGTCTATGTCGGCTCCCAGCTTGACAAGCTCGGGCGCGTGCCTGAATCGGTTCTCAAATATTGATTCCACAAACACGGTGGCGCCTTTCGCGACGGTCATCGCCGCCATAAACGCGGGTTGAGCGTCGGTGGGAAAACCGGGGTAGTACAAGGTCTTGATCCTCTTTACCGCCCTCGGGCGTCCGTTCATCTCAAGCGAAACACCGTCAGAGGTTATTTTGATCTCGGCCCCCATATCTCTGAGGATAGACAAGCAAATCGACAAATGCTCCGGATTCACGCCGCGCAGATAGATTTTTCCTCCGCAAGCAGCCGCGGCGGACATATATGTAAGCGCGGCGATCCTGTCGGGCATTATTTCAAACTCCGCTCCGCGCAGGCATTTTACTCCGTTTATCACAATGACGTCGCTGCCCGCGCCTCGAATATCCGCTCCCATCGCGTTGAGAAAATTCTGCAGATCGACGATCTCGGGCTCTCGCGCGGCGTTTCTGATAACCGTCTCGCCGTCCGACTTGGCCATAAGCAGCATAATGTTCTCCGTCGCCCCAACGCTCGGGCAAAGCAGCGGCACCTGGGCGGGCTTTAAGCCCGAACGAGCGCGGCATCGTATCATTCCGCCCTCTTCCTCTATCCCGATACCCAGCCTTCTGAACGCGCCGAGGTGCATGTCTATCGGTCTCAAGCCGATCGCGCATCCTCCGGGATAACCCAGATCGGCCTCTCCGTTTCTTGAAAGCATTGCTCCCATAAACAGTATCGACGAGCGCATGCGGTTCATCATATCGTTCTCGATAATCGTGCCAAACACGTTTTCCGCGTCGATCTCGATAGCTTTTTCTTTTTCGGAAAAGGCGCATTTGCAACCCAGTGTTTCCAAAATTTCGACAGTGTTTTCCACATCGGTGAGAAGCGGACAATTTTTCAGGCGGCAGCGTCCATTTTCGCACAGCAGACAGGCGGTCAAACAGGGAAGCGCGGCATTCTTGCAGCCCTGGACCCTGATCTCACCCGACAGTTTTCTTCTTCCGTTAACGGTTATACAGCTTGTCACATAAATCCCTCCGTTTTTTAACGCATATTAAATCCCTTTTCAAAGATATAATATGCGCCGCAAACGGGTTTGTGATTAAGCCGTAAGCCGTTTCACCTCGATATATATATCCTCCGTGGCGGTAACGGTTCCGGCGTTTTTAGCCGCGCGCCGCATTTCCGCGAGTTTTTGCTTGTCAAAGGCCAGTTCCTCGACAGCCGCGCCAAGCGCCTCGGGCGTGAATTCCTTCTCAAGAATAACTTTTGCGCCGCCTTCCTTTTCGACCGCTCTGGCGTTATGCTCCTGATGATTGGCGGTCACATACGGCGACGGAACAAGCACGGACGGCTTGCCGAGAGCTGTCAGCTCACTGAGCGTGCTGGCGCCCGCGCGGCACACCACCAAATCGGCAGCCGCCATAACAATGTCCATGTCGTATATATATTCGTTGACGTCAATATCGGGATATTTCTCGATATCGACTCCGTTTTGTTTGAATCTCTCGATAACCGCGTCGTATTGATGAAACTTTCCTGTGCCCATCATTATGCGGTATTTTTTGCTCTCGGCGACGCTTGATATCCAGTCAACTATTGTTTTGTTAAAATCCTTGGCGCCCAGACTGCCGCCGAAAAACACGATAAAAGGCCGCTCGTCAAGCTTGAGTCTGCGGCGCGCGTCAAAAGAGTCGGCGGACAAGATCGACGGCCGCACCGGATTTCCGGTATACAGCACGCGCTTCGCGTTTTTCATATAATCCGCCGCGGGCCTGGCGCCGATCGCCACAGTGTCAACCCGCGGAGCCAACATGCGGGTAGTCACGCCGGGATATGCGTTTGACTCATGCACCAGAGTGGGGATCCCCATTTTCGCGGCAGCCAGCAAAACCGGGCCGCAAACGTAGCCTCCCGTGCCTATTACTATATCGGGCCCGAACTCTTTAATAATTTTTCTCGAAGCCGAATAGCTCATGGGCAGCTCAAAAATATTTTTGAAATTCTGCAAATTCAGCGTCCGCTCAAAGCCGTGTATTTTTATAAGATAGAGCTTATGGTTAAGTCTCGGTATAAGCTCCGCCTCAAGACCTTCCTTTGTGCCGACGAAAGCTATCTCGGTTTTTTCCTGTCCGCAAATATAATTGGCAATGGCAAGAGCGGGATTAATATGTCCCGCGGTGCCGCCGCCCGCAAATAAAATTCTCATATCACAGCACCCTCTCCTGTCTTGAAACATTCAGAATCAGCCCGATCTCGGCCATTGTTATGGCAAGGGCCGTGCCGCCGTAGCTGAAAAACGGCATCGGCATTCCGGTAACAGGAAACGAAGCCGAAACAACGCCTATATTGATCAAAGCCTGAACTCCTATCAGTCCTATACAGCCGACCACAATGAGCGTGCCCAGCATATCGGGAGCCTTTTGCGCTATTTTTATTCCCCGCCAAACGAGACAGATAAACAGAACAATAACCACTATAACCCCGAACCAACCTAGCTCCTCGGCGAGAACCGAAAAAATAAAGTCATTGTGAGGCTCGGGCAGCGACATATATTTTTGTCTGCTCTGACCGAAGCCGACTCCGAATATTCCGCCCGAACCGATGGCGTACAGCGACTGAACTATCTGCCAGCCCGAGCCCTGCTTATCAACAAACGGGTCTCTGAACGCGATGATTCTTTGAAGTCTGTAAGGCGACGTGATTACCATCGCGATCCCGCCCAGCACAACGGGTATGCACATTATTCCGAAATGGCGGTATTTCGCGCCCGCCGCGAACATCATCAAAAGTCCGGTGAACACGATAAGGATCGTGGCGCTGAAATGCGGCTCCATCATAAGAAGCACCGCCACAGCCGCCAGAATTCCCAAACAGGGCAAAAATCCGGTAAAAAAATGCCCCAAATTCGCCTGATATTTGTCAAGATAAAGACCCACCACAAGTATCGTGGCAAGCTTCATGATCTCAGACGGCTGAAATCCGAACAGCCATCTGGTAGCGCCGCCGGCGGTTGTTCCCACGCCCGGTATAAGCACCATGATAAGCATGATTATTCCCGCGCAATACATGATCGGCGAAATTTTAGCCAGCACATGGTAGTCGATCATCATGAAGAAAAACATGAAAATAACGCCCAGACCCAGACCTCCCAGCTGCTTTTTCACGTAATACAGACTGTCGCCGCTTTGTGTGGCATACGCGCGCGAGCTGCTGGCGCTGTAGAGCATTATTATGCCGAAAGCCACAAGAATAATAGTGATCATCAAAAACTGGTAATCAAAAGCTCCCAGCCTGATTTTTGTATCACCTATTTTAAGTATATTTTTAGCGGTAACGCGCACCCCGGCAGGTCTTTCAACCGCTCCGCCGTTCGGGCGGACGCGCCTGTCGGTCTCGGTGCGACGCGCTTCGTTATACGAATAACCCCGCTCTCTGCCGGGTCTTCGTCCGTTGTTCATATTTCTGTTATAATCCGCCAATAAAATCACCTCGCAGGGCAAATAACCCTTGAATAAACCTTACACTCTAACCGAAGATATACATAACCGCGCAGAGCAGCAATGTCACGAGCGAGAACACGCATACTATTTTTTCCTCGCTCCAGCCGCACATTTCAAAATGATGATGAATGGGCGACATTTTAAATATTCTCTTGCCCGTAAGCTTGTAGGACGTCACCTGCATGATGACCGACAAAGTCTCAATCACATAAACGAGACCCACAATAAGCAGCGTCAAAGGCTGTCGCAGCGTTATGGCAAGACCGCAAACGACTCCGCCGAGAAAAAGCGAGCCCGTGTCTCCCATAAAAACCTTCGCCGGTTTTCTGTTGTAGAACAAAAATCCCGCCAGAGCGCCCAGTATGACAGACGCGAAAAGCGCCATAGCGCTGTTTTTTATCCTCAGTGAGATCAAAAGATAAAACAGCATAACCACCATGGTTATGGTGGTCGCGAGACCGTCAAGACCGTCGGTGAGATTAACGCTGTTGACCGTCGCGAGCATAACAAATATAATAAACGGGATATAGAACCAGTTTAAATCAATATTTGTCTTGGCAAACGGCAAATCTATGACCGTTCCTGTGTCACCGAACACAGCGACAAACGTCGCGAAAACCAGCGATACCAGAAACTGCAAACCGAATTTCTGAACCGCGGTCAAGCCCAGATTGCGTTTTTTGACAACCTTGATATAATCGTCAATAAATCCGATAACGCCGAACGACAGCGAAAGCAGCTCCACAATCAGAAGCTCGGTAAAATTGCCGCTTCTTCCGCCGAAAAGAAATCCCCACAAGCAGGTGATAATAAGCGCCGCCGCCGAGGATATGATAAAAATTACTCCTCCCATCGTGGGAGTTCCTGATTTCGACGCGTGCCAGGAAGGTCCTATCTCGCGTATCTCCTGACCGAATTTAAGGCGTCTGAGCATCGGAATGGTAAACATTCCCAGCAAAAGCGACAGCGCGAGCGCCGCGACGCCTCCGATTATATAATACATAAGCTTCTCTCCCATCAATTAAATTCGGGATCACTCCGTATTTAAAGTTGATCCTTGTTTCCAATTTTATCGAGCGCCTCCGCGATTTTTTCAAGGCGCATGCCTCTTGAGCCTTTTATCCAAATAACATCGCCTTTTCGAATGATCGAGGCGATCTTTTCTATGGCGTCCGGTCCCGATTCAAACTCATAAATATCATTTGGGTTCATTCCGCTGTCAAGGGCGCCGCGCGCGATATTGCGCGCCATTTCGCCGATCGTAATCAAACAATCGATTTTTTTCTCGGCGCACATTCTGCCCACCTTGTAATGAGCCTCAACAGACTTGTCTCCGAGCTCCAGCATATCGCCCAGACACGCCACCCTGCGCGATCCGCCGCCGTTTTCCTCGGCTGTGAGACCGAGAACGTCCATTCCCGATTCCATTGAGTCGGGACAGGCGTTGTAGCAATCGTTTATAACCGTGAAATCGCGGTATTTGCTGACCGACTGCCTGAATCCCTCGGGAGCAAAATCATGAACTCCCTTGATCATATTCTTAACGCTGACGTTGTATCTGTAACCCGTCAAAATAGCGGCAAGCGCGTTATAAATATGATGCACTCCGGGAACATTTGTTTCGAATCTGTAATCCTCGCCGTCTATGCGCACTGTGAACTCGCTTCCCGAGGAAAACAGCCTGATATCGGTGGCGACCAGATCGCAGGCCTTGTTTTCGATCCCGTAATACAAGGTTTCATATTCAAGCTCGCCGTTTTTTGACCAGAGCAGATCGTCGTCGCCGTTTAGAATAACGGTTCCGTCGATCGAGAGTCCGTCCAATATCTCGGTTTTCGCCTTTAAAATTCCCTCTCGGCTGCCCAGATGCTCGATATGCGATATTCCGATATTGGTGATAACCGCGGTGTCTGGCTTAACGATCCTCGACAGGCGCGAGATCTCGCCGAAGGCGCTCATGCCCATCTCGATAACGGCTGCCTCGTCGTCGTCCGACAGACGAAAAAGCGTCAGCGGAACGCCGACCTCGTTGTTGTAGTTGCCCTCCGTTTTGAGAGTGGCAAACTCGGTTCCCATGACCGACGCTATCATGCCCTTGGTCGAGGTTTTTCCGACGCTGCCGGTTATTCCTATCACCGGAATGTTAAACCGATCGCGATAGGCCGAAGCGATATCGCGAAGCGCCTTAAAGGTGTCGTCCACCGCCACCACGGGCAGGCTTCCGAAATCACCCTCGTCTTTGTTCACAACGCAGCAGACAGCACCGTTTTCCACCGCTCTCTCCACAAATCTGTGGCCGTTGTTGTTCTCGCCTCTGAGGGCCACAAAAACTGTGCCCTCCTCAACTTCTCTGTCGTCGCGCACGATATTTTTAACGATCTCGTCGCCGCTCAGATTACGGATCTCTCCGCCCGAGGCTTTGGCTATCGCGCTGACGTTCATACACCATTTCATAACTCTCTCTCCTTAGTTTGCCTATATCTTAAAATTCAGACCCCGAGAAGCTTTGTAACTATCTCACGCTCATCAAATTTTATCGTTTCGGTTCCGAGTATCTGATACGTCTCATGTCCCTTTCCCGCAAGTAATATTATATCATCTTTTTGAGCGTGGTCAAGAGCGTATTCGATCGCCTCAAACCTGTTTGTTATCACAACATAATCGCAGTCCGTCTGCTTCACGCCCTCAACGACCTGCTGCACGATCTTTTCGGGGTCCTCGGTGCGCGGATTGTCGCTGGTAACAATGCAGAAATCTGAAAGTTCAGCCGCTATCTTGCCCATTTTAGGACGCTTTGACGCGTCGCGGTCACCGCCGCAACCGAACAGAGTCACAACGCGGCCTTTTGCGAAGCCTCTTATGGCGCTTATAACGTTCAAAAGTCCGTCCGGCGTGTGAGCGTAATCAATGATCACCGTATAGTCCGTGCCGGGAGTCTTGACGATCTCTATCCTGCCTTTTACCCCGTGCGCGGTGTGTATTCCGTCGACCGCGTCTTTAAGAGAAATCCCGTCCGCCAGGCAGCAGCCTATGGCCGTCATGGCGTTGTATACCGAGAACCTGCCCGGTATCGGCAGATCGACCCTATGGGTCTCGCCATTAAAGCTCAGGTCAAACTTCACCCCGTCGCTTCTGAGTTCAATATTCGACGCCTTGAGGTCGCAGTCACTGTCAATGCCGTAGGTTATAATGCTGTCGCAGGTCTCTTTTTCAAGCAGCAGCTTACTGCCGCTGTCGTCGGCGTTTATCACGCCGTTTTTACAGATGTTAAAGAGTATGCTTTTCGCGGCGAGATATTCCTCCATCGTCTTATGAAAGTCCAGATGATCCTGGGTTATATTCGTGAACGCGCCCACGTTAAACTCGCACGAGGTCACTCGGTCGAGAGCGAGCGCGTGCGACGAGACCTCCATAACCACATAGTCAACGTTGTGTTTCGCTATCTCATCAAAAAGCTGCATAAGCTCCAGAGAATCGGGCGTGGTGCGCGATGTGGGGATAACCATATCGCCTATCATATTCTGGTTCGTGCCGATAAGGCCGACCTTTTTGCCCATATGCTCAAGGATAGCCTTTATCAGATACGTTGATGTGGTCTTGCCGTTGGTTCCGGTGATTCCTATAAGATTAAATTTCTTAAACGGATAATCATAATATGTGGCGGCGATATGCGCCATCGCCCTTCTGGTGTTTTCGACGACCACGCACGGCACGTCGACCGTGGGCAGATCATGCTCCGCAACGACCGCCACCGCTCCGTTTTCCACGGCTGAGCGCGCAAACTTGTGTCCGTCGGTCGCGTATCCGGTTATGCAGACAAAAACATAACCCTGCTTCACCTTTCTTGAATCATAGGCGACACCGCTTATTTTCATTCCGCCGCCGCCCGACATTTTTTTAACTTTCACGTCTTTCAGCAATTCCGATAAAGTCATAACCTTCTCCTTTTCCTGTCAATCGCGCAAATTTGTTTTAATCTAATCATTGGTCGTTTCCGACTCGTCATATCTGAAATTAAGCGTCACAACAGTTCCCGGCTCGACCATGGTTCCCTCGACCGGGGACTGTCCGATGCAGGTCGCGTTTTTGCCGAACTTGGAAACGCCTTTGATCCTGGCGTTCAGCCCGTTGTTTTCAAGGGTCGCGTTGGCCGAGGCCGGAGTCTCGCCCGTCACGTTGGGAACCGCCACGGTCCTCTCGGCGCCGCCGCTTTCGGTATACGCGACGATCGTGCTGCCCTGCGTTACTCTGGTGTGAGGCTTGGGGATCTGGTCGACGACCGTCTCGCCATTTCCGCTGACTTTTATCACAAGCCCGTTCTCATCCGCCGCGATACCGGCGTCGGACTTGCTCATTCCGGCAATATCGGGCACCTCCACGTCTATATACTCTTCCTCATCGGAGTTGTACATGGGCTCAACGCCCAAATACTGCAATGTCTCGCCCAAAATATCGCGCACGACCGGAGCCGCTATCTGTCCGCCGTAGTAGCTGTCGCCGTTCGGCTCATCCATAATGACCAGACAGAGCACGCGCGGGTCGTCGGCCGGAGCGAATCCGATAAACGAGGCGATATATTTTCCGTTTCCTCTCGGGATCTTTTCCGAGGTTCCGGTCTTGCCGGCTATTCTGTATCCCGCGAGATACGCGTTTTTGCCGCCGCCTTCCGAAACAACCGACTCAAGGATCTTGCACATCTCCTCGCTGGTCTCTTTCGAGATGACCTGACGCACGATCTCGGGTTCGGTGCTTTCAACAATGCCCATATCGGAATTCACTATCTGCTTCACGATATGCGGCTTCATCAACGTGCCGCCGTTAGCGACCGCGCTGACCGCCGCCGCCATTTGAAGGGGAGTGACCGTTATGGACTGACCGAACGACTCGGTGGCGAGATCGACGTCGCTCATGCTGGCGTCGTATCCCATACCGGCGGCCTCTCCGGGGATCTCTATTCCTGTTTTGCTCAAAAACCCGAAGGCCTTCACGCCGTTTACAAATCTTTCCTTGCCTATTTTCTGGCCTATCTGAATAAACGCCGGATTGCAGGAATTCTGCACAGCCTGTGAAAAATCCTGCGTCCCGTGACCCGAGGTATTGGCGCAGTTTATGGTTCTGTCGGCCACCTGATACGAGCCGCCGCAGGTGAACATGTCGGTCAGCGCGCAGGCGCGCGTGTCGAGCGCGATCGACGCGGTTACCGACTTGAATGTTGAGCCGGGCTCGTACGAGTCGACCACCGCCTTGTTGCGGCGCACCGTCTGCATTACCTCTCCCAGCTTTTCATTATACTCCTCGCCTTCCAATTTTTCAAGCTCTTGTTCAATATCCGGATATTTTTCTTTGATCGCGTCTGTGATTTCAAACGGTTCGTTCAGATTATAGTCCGGCTCAGTGCACATGGCGAGAATTTCGGCGGTATCGACGTCCATAACGATCGCCGCGGCTCCTTCGGCCAGTCTGTTGTCCGCCGCTGCGGCCTCCAGATTTTTCTGGGCATAGTTCTGGATCGTCTCGTCTATCGTCAGCACAACGCTGTTTCCATCCTGCGCGGCGATATAGTTCTCGTATCCGCTGTTTCCCTCAAGACCCGTGGACTGCTGAGCCGAAACGACCCTTCCGGGCACTCCGCTGAGCTGATCATCGTATATGCTTTCGATACCCTCAAGGCCCTGATTGTCCGTTCCGCAGAAGCCTATGACCTGCGCGGCAAAGTTGTTATACGGATAATAACGCTTCACGTCTTCCGTAAACACAACGCCGCTCAAATCGACCGATTCCACATACTCGCGCAGCGTGTCGGCGACCTCTTTGTCAACCTTCTTTTTCAGAGTCTCGCTCTGAATTTTTTTGTCGATCTTATCCTTGACCGTTTCCATATCCATATCGAGAATATCGCCGATATTTTTCGCCACACTGTCAATGCCGAGACTCTTATCCTCTATGGAATCTCTGACGACCTCGGGGCTTATGCTTATCGACTCAACGGTTATGTTTGAGGCCAGGACCTTATAATTGCGGTCATAAATATTGCCGCGCTTCGCGCTGACGGTATTGTCGCTGGTCTGCTGATCGAGAGCCTGCCGCGACAAATCTTTGCCCCGCACTATCTGTATCCAGCCGATGCGCAAACAAAGCAGCGCCATCAAAAGCGCAAAGGCGGCGGCTATGAAAATAAGTCTGCCGCTTGTTCCGCTTTTCTTTTTTGCCCTTTTTGTCTTTTTAACCGACATACGCTTTCCTCCATAAATCCAACAAGGCGACCGTGCGCGGCCGCCGTTCTTTTTGCGCAAACACCGATCAAATACCGCTATTCTGACCAAGCGTCATATTTGATCGGCGTTTACATTGGAAAGTTTATTTCAAATTTCACCGCTTTAGAACAGTTCGGTTATGTAAAATCCGAAGCCGACGCTATTTTGATGATGAAGATTTGACGACCTCGTCTTTGGCGCCCATATCAACATAGAATATCTGCGACGAGTCGGGATTGATCATGCCCAACCTGTTCTTAGCGTAGGTCTCAAGATTTCCGAGCTCTATTGACCTGTCAATGCTTGACTGAATACCCTCGTTTTTCACAAGTATTCCGGACAGTTCGTTATTCAGCCGCTCAATTTCTCTGTTTTTTCCGAAAATTGCCGTCTGCCTGTATATCATAACCGCGCTGAGCAAAAATATGAATCCGATAAGACCGATCATTTTCATTCTGGCGCGCACCTTTTTGCGTCCCGCCTCTCGCTGCTCGCGCGTGAGCACGCGCCTCTGCGCCGTTCGTGTCCCGCGGGTCTCGTCGCGCCGCTCCCGCTCGGGTTCACGGTATTCTCGCCTTACGGGCGGCGCCTGCGGATAATCGGTATATGTTCCGTAGCGCGGCGACGAATAGTCTGATACGCGGACGTCCCTATCGGAATAAGGCCGAGCGGGCGCCGAATAATCGACCCCGTATCCGGCATATCCGCCCGCGCCGTTATACGAGCCGCCCGAATACCGACGGCTGTCGGAAACGGAGCGGCCGGCTTGATTATTCTCGCCGTAACGCTGACGGTAGGAAGTCTGCGCGGCGCGCGGGCGTCTTTGGCTCTCGGCGCGTCTTGTGCTGTCATATCTGTTATCATAACGGGACGGCGCGGCGGCCCGGTATTCGTTTCTGTAACTGTAATTACGATTCGGCGCCGACTGACGCCTATATGTCTCTCTTTGCTTGGTTGGCACCCGACCCATCCCTTTCTGTAAATTTTAAAGTTTTCTTGCCGCTCTCAGCTTGGCGCTGTGAGCGCGATTGTTTTTTTGAAGCTCGTCCGCCGCCGCGGTTATCGGCTTGTGGTTTACGAGCTCTATTTTCGGTTTATTGCCGCAGACGCACACCGGAAAATCCTTCGGACACGTGCAGCCTGTTTTGAGCTTGTTGAATGTGTTTTTAACTATTCGGTCCTCCAAAGAATGGAATGTGATGACCGCCAGAACTCCGCCGGGCCGAAGCGACTCGATAAAATCCTCGATCGCTTTGTCAAGACCTCGAAGCTCGCCGTTGACCTCGATCCTGATCGCCTGAAAACTCCGCTTGGCGGGATGCTTGTCCCCGTACCGCTTTTGCGGCGGAAACGAGTATTTTATTATGTCGCTGAGCTCCGTCGTGGTTTCTATAGGTTTTTTCTCACGCGCCCGCGCTATCGAGCGCGCGATCTTCGCCGCGTTTTTTTCCTCTCCGTATTCTCTGAGTATCCTTCGCAGTTCTTCCTCGGAGTACGTGTTGACCACATCCGCCGCAGTCAAATTATCCTCGCGGTTCATTCTCATGTCAAGGGGCGCGTTCATGTTGTAGCTGAAGCCGCGCTCGGCCTCGTCGAGCTGGTGAGATGACACTCCCAGATCCAGAACGGCGCCGTCGATTTTTTCAATGCTCAAGTCCTTAAGTATCGATTTGATGTTAAAGAAATTGTCATGGCGGATCACGATACCGCACTTGTATTCTCGGAGCCGCTCTTTGGCAGCCTCAAGCGCTTCAAGATCGCGGTCGATCCCGATCAAAGTCCCGCTTTCGCCGAGCTTTTCACAAATCAGCGACGCATGTCCGCCGCCTCCGAGCGTGCCGTCCGCGTAAACGCCGCCGGGCTTGACGCCGAGCATTCTGACGCTCTCGTCGGGCAGCACGGAAATATGTTTAAACTCCATACTTATATCAGCTCATGCTCCTCCATGATTTTTCCGATATTCTCGGCGCTGTATTCATCGTCGTCAAAATATTCGTTCCACGCGTCTCTGTTCCATATCTCAACGTGCCGGAATGTTCCGACGACCGCTATCTCTTTTTTAAGCCCCAGATATTCGCGCAGATCGGGCGGTATAACGACTCTACCCTGAGTATCAAGCTCGCACTCCTTGGAGCCCGAGGTAAAAAACAGCAGCTTTTTTCTCTCTTTTATCTTGTTGAGGAAGCCTTCCCATTCGGAGCGCGGATAGAGCGCGATGCAGTTCACGCCCTTGGCAACGACGAACGTCTGGCCCAGCTCCGCGCGGAATCCCGCGGGAACATTGACCCTGAACTTAGCGTCCACAGTCTGCAAATACTCGCCAATAAACATCTCGTCGCGCCTCCTTTCTCGCCCTTTCGATACATTTCGATACATTTCGCTCCACTTTTAATTTATTTTACTACATCTTGCGACAATATGCAAGGGTTTTTTGCAGAATTATTACAGTTTTTTTAAAAAAGATAATATAATCGTATTTTGTAATATCAAGCGGACAATTATACCTCGCAAAAGCGGAATTTATCGCGCGTTCTCGGAATATACTGTGCAATATATCTGTAATATTACATAACAAAACACCCGCCGCCTTTTCATGATTATACAGCGTTTCGCGGGATAAAAAGCGTGAATTTTGAAAACCGGGGCTTACAAAAAGTTAAAAATAATATTACAAATTGATAAAAACAAAGGGTGACGCAAAATGATGAATTACATATGGGGCGGAATGATAATAATTTCGCTGATCGTGTCGATATTCACGGGGCGGGTCGAGCAGACCGCGGCCGCTGCGATAAACGGAGCGGGCGAGGCTGTGAACCTCACTGTGTCGCTGCTGGGGATCATGTGCCTCTGGACAGGGATATCAAAAATCGGTGAGGAGGCGGGACTGATAAAAATTATAGCCAAGGCTATGGGCCCCGCGCTGCGCCGCCTGTTTCCGCGGCTCAAGCCCGACGGCGAAGCCTTCGGCGGGATCGTTATGAATATCGTGGCGAACCTTTTGGGCATGGGAAACGCCGCAACTCCGCTCGGCATAAACGCGGTGCGCAAGCTCAACAATCTGAACCGCGACAAAGGAAGAGCCACAAACGAGATGTGCATGCTGGTCGTGCTGAACACCGCCTCGCTGCAGCTTATACCCACAACGTTGATCTCGCTGCGCCAGAGCTACGGCGCCCAAAGCCCGGGCGAGGTCATCCCCGCGATCTGGATCTGCGAGATATGCGCGCTGGCCGTCGGCATCACGGCGGTAAAGCTTTTGGAAAAGAAATTTTAAAAAACAAGGAGAAAAAAATGGAAATGATCTCGGCATACTCTGTGCCATTTTTTATATTTATATTTTTGATGTACGGCTTTATCAAAAAAACGGACATCTACGACGCGTTCACGTTAGGCGCGAAAAACGGCCTCGAATCGGTTTTTAACATAATCCCGTCGCTCGTCGGCCTGATGGCGGCGATATATATGTTCCGCGAAAGCGGCTGCCTTGAGCTTATCGCCAAAGCCGCCAAACCGCTGACCGACCTGATACATATGCCGTCCGAACTGGTGCCGCTCGGGCTCCTGCGCCCCGTGTCGGGCAGCGCGTCGCTGGCTTTGGTGACCGATATTTTCAAAAACTCGGGACCCGACTCGGTTCAGGGAAAGATCGCCTCGATAATGATGGGCTCGACCGAGACCACGTTTTATACGATCGCGGTATATTTTGGCAGCGCGGGCATCAAAAACGTGCGGCACACGCTTTTCGCCGCCCTCGCCGCCGACCTGACCGGCATACTCATGTCGGTACTCTTAGTTCAGTTTTTCGGATTTTAAAAAGCGGAGCTTTTGCGGCTCCGCTTTTGGTTTTAATTTATCGGGGTTATTTTGCCCTGAATAACGTATCTGTCGCTGTTGTAGCCGGTGCATGTCACCAACGTCGCAATATTGTCGTTGGTCGTCATCGGCACGTTTGCCGAGACCTCGGACTTTGCCCAAAGCCTCTGCAAAAATCCGGCGTACGTCGGCTCGGAATCAAAATTGATCGTGTAGGCCTCGGCCGCCGAAACCTCGGGATACGCCGCGAACACGTCGATCCTGTAATCCCTGTCCGCCGTCATGTAGTAGATCACCGGATGCTCGCGCAGATAAGCCGGGTCGGAATAATTCTGAAGCGACGCGAACATCGAGCCGTTTTTCATATTGTGGCCGTATATAACGGTATTCGCGTCGGTCATATCGGGATTATTCAGCGCGTCCATAAATATGGCGCCCGACGAGTTTTTCTGGTCGTTATAAAGGTGCTTCAGATAATATGAATTATCGTCGCTTTGAACGACCGGATAATTTATCACGGTGCCGGGGCTGTACAGCCAGCCCACCGCCTCGGCGTTCATCTGCTTTAAAAGCTCAAAATTCACGTCTATCGGAGCGCCGGAGCTGTCGCCGGGGGCCGTGAAATCGTCGGCCGCCGACAACGTTACCAAATTCAGCGCCAGGTCGTCATACGCTTTTTCGCCGACCTTGTACTGATGCTCTATCCTGATGATCTGCGCGATCGAAATCGCACATGCCAGCGCGCACAGAGCCGCGATACATTTTAAAATTTTATTCTTCATAGTTTGTATCCTCCCGTCTATAAGCGCTGATCATCATGTTCCGTTTTCGACCGCCTAAACGCCCAGGCCGCTCCGAAAGCAAGGCTCATGGCGAGCATGATCCAAAGTCCGGGTCTGTCCTCGTCGCCCGTTTTCGGCGTTTCTCCCTGAGCGGGTCCGGTGCGGTACTGATGCATCGACTCTGTGTCGCTGCCGGACGCGGAAGCGCTTCCGAATGTCTCGGTGTCGCCCTCGGCGCTGCTCGCCTGCGCGATCTCCTCGCTCGGGATTTCCGGCGTGTCGCCTCCGCTATTATCGCCTTCCGGCGTTCCGAAATCGCTGGGCGGCATGGGGGGCAGCGGCGATTCGCCGGGCGCCGGCGTCATTGAAGGCGCGGGCGACTCACTGGGCGCTGCCGATACCTCGGGTGTCGGCGCGGGCGTTGATACCGCCGTGGGAGCCGGTGTCGAATTTGTTCCGAACGATGATGTGCCGGGAACAAACGGCAATGTCGGCAAAGGCGTGCGCCTCGGCGGGATCGGCGTAGGTGTAGGCGCCTCGGTTACCACAGGTGTGGGCGTAGGTGTCTCTGTCACCACAGGCGTAGGCATGGGCGCCTCGGTTACCACAGGTGTAGACATGGGTGTCTCTGTCACCACAGGCGTGGGCGTGGGTGCCTCGGTTACAACGGGTGTTGACGTGGGCTGAGACGGTATATACGGTGTGGGTATAGGCGTTTCGGTCACCACAGGTGTGGGCGTCGGCGCCTCGGTTACAACGGGTGTTGACGTGGGCTGAGACGGTATATACGGTGTGGGTATAGGCGTTTCGGTCACCACAGGTGAAGGCGTGGGCGCCTCGGTTACCACAGGTGTAGATGTCGGAGCCTCGGTTACAACGGGTGTTGACGTAGGCTGAGACGGTATATACGGTGTAGGCGCCTCGGTCACCACAGGCGTGGGTGTCGGCGCTTCACTCGGCGTTGCTGTCGGTGATGCGCTCGGCATCTCTGACGGCGCTTCACTCGGCATCTCTGACGGTGACGCGCTCGGAGTCGATGTCACACTCGGCGTGGAAGTCGGCGTCGGAGTAGGATTAGGCCTGCCGGGGGTCTGCGTTGGCGTGCTTGTCGGTGTTGCCGCAGGCGTCGCAGTCGGTGTGTTTGTCGGCGTCGCGCTCGGCGTATTCATAGGCGTCGCGCTCGGCGTATTCGTAGGCGTCGCGCTCGGTGTGTTTGTCGGCGTCGGGCCCGGCGTATTCGTAGGCGTCGCGCTCGGCGTGTTTGTCGGCGTCGCGCTCGGTGTGTTTGTCGGCGTCGGGCCCGGCGTATTCGTAGGCGTCGCGCTCGGCGTGTTTGTCGGCGTCGCGCTCGGTGTGTTTGTCGGCGTCGGGCCCGGCGTGTTCGTAGGCGTCGCGCTCGGTGTGTTTGTCGGCGTTGCGCTTGGCGTGTTCGTAGGCGTCGCACTCGGCGTATTCGTAGGCGTCGCGCTTGGCGTGTTCGTAGGCGTCGCGCTCGGTGTCGGCTTCGGATTTGGTCTTCCCGGCGTTTGCGTCGGCGCGGATGATGCCGACGGTATCGGCGTGTTTGTAGGCGTTGCCGTCGGGGTCGCGGTTGGCGATGCCGACGGAGCTTCGGATTCCTCGGGTGTCGGTGTATTTGTCGGCGTTACTGTAGGCGTTGCCGTCGGAGCCTCGGATTCCTCAGGCGTCGGCGTGTTTGTCGGCGTCACTGTAGGCGTTGCCGTCGGTGTCTCCGATTCTTCGGGTGTCGGCGTGTTTGTCGGCGTTGCCGTGGGCGTCGCGGTAGGCGTGCTTGTGGGCGTTGCCGTCGGAGTAGCGGTCGGCGTGCTCACGGGCGTCGGCGTCGGTTCAACCTTAGAGTTTGTGATCTCGGTGCTGGGACTTTCGGTATCATAGAATATCGAATAATCCGCGTCGTAAAATTCCTGTCCGAACTTTCCGATTATTTTTTCCTCCACGGTTTTAGCGTTATTGCCGCGAATCGTGAAATAATATTTCGTTGGATCCAAATTATATCCATCCGGCGCTTTGGTCTCATAGTAGTAGTATAAGGTATCCATATTAAGGGTATCTTCCTCGCTGCCGGAAAGGCCCCATACTATTTTTCCTTCCGCTCCGGTCGATCTTTCAGCCATCTTTTCGGCCGACATATTGTTCACGTCGGCGCTGCTGTCCAGATCCACCTTGTAGAGCGCGAATGTTGCGTCTTTAAGCGACTCAGCCGATTCGGCGTCGGTCTTGTATAATGTCAATGTATCGGAAACGCCCTCGACATAACCCTCGCTGTGCACGACTCTGAACATTGTGTTTATATTGTCGGTATAGGTGAAACCGCCGCTCAGAGATGCGCGGTTGATTACCGAAAGATCGTCACCCACATCGCCGTTTACGCCGCAGCTGTACTCGACAACCAGATATGTTTCGTCGGGAACAATTATTCTGAGCTGTCTGGTTGAGCTGTTGTATGTCGCGGGACACTGTTCTCTGTTCATTTCGGTTCTCGAACCGTCAGGCTCGACCTTATATACTTTGGTCGCCATATCTCCAATTCTGTTGAGCGTGAGGCTCTTGGGTATCGTGTCGGTCAAGGTCAGAGTGTCTTTTTGGGGATCAAGGTCTTCTTCGTAACGGTTAATATCTATCGTATATTTAACGCCCGTTGCCGCGGTCTTATTCTCATAAGTTGTTTGCTCCATAAGAGCCGCGATTTTTTCAAGATTCTTCTGTTCGACCGAGAAACTGTCTTCGCCCTCACCTATGTTCTCGCCCGTTTTATCCAGAGCTTTCGCGTAATTTGTGACAGGCATATTCTGCCATCCCGTGCCGAGATCGTCAAGAGTGATAGTGGTTCTGTAGGTTATTATGTATCCTTCTTTTCCGGGATCGGGAATAACAAACGTCAGGCCCGACTGTTTGCCGTCCGAACCGTAGTTGACCGTCGGAGTGATCGCTCCTTTGTATCCCCACTCGGGCAAAGTATAGAGATTCGCCGAGTTCTCAACATACTTCATTCCGGGAGTTTTGAACTCGTCCTCTATAGTGATCGGATCGCTGCCGAAATCCTGCACCTCGGGCTGATTGAAATAAAGCTGCCAGTACATGGTGTAGGTCTCGGTGCTTTCATCCCAGTTTTTGCTGTCGGCTTTCTTTGTGAGCAGCGGTCTCTTGTCGCACTGCCACTGAGCCGAGGCGGACTTTGACTTTCCGTTATAGTACACAGCGGCCGTGTTGTCAAAGGTCAGTATGTCTACCGCCGCGTCAAACGAGGCCTTGTCAATCGTTGTGTCATAGGTTATAACGATATCTCCGCCGTCTGTGTTAAACGGACTGTATTTTCCTATAAACTTTACGGTAAAGCCGCGGTTGGTGTCGCCGTCCCACTGGGGATAGGGATAGCTGAGCTCATAATCGCTGCCCTTGACCAATGTTTCGGAGCTGCCGCCTTTTTCCAGCTTGACGGTTATCGAATCCCGGTCATACTCCCAAACGAAAAATGTCCACTTATCATCATGAGCCCTCGAGTGCTGATCGGTTATGCTGACATCGGAGAGTCCTTGCAGCTCCGCTGTGCTGACGCGGATCTCCCAGCTTGCCGAGCCGTTCTTTTTATTGCCCGCGGTGTTGACCTTGGAAATATTCGGCGCATCGCCTTCATCGGGGCCTTCGCTTCCGACAGGCGCGCTGCCCTCGGAACTTTGATCCTTGTTATATTCGGGATAGTGAATATCCGCTGTGTTTTTATAAACGGTTCCCTCCGGAGGCGCCTGATCGGGCTTGGTCTCTATCTCAAAAACATAGCTGCCGAAATCATCGGTATCGGGGAATGTGTATGTAAATTTTCCGTCTTTAACGTATTGATTCATGTCCAGCGTCTGCTGCGAGCCCGTGTCGGAGTTTTTCATAACGACCGATGTGATCGAAAGCCCGCTTGGCAGACTATCGGTCAAAGTCGCGCCCTTTAAGTTAACTCTGAGATTGGCCCAGCTGTCGTTGACCTTGATCGTCCACTTGACAGTGCCGGTGTTCTCGTCGTAATATCCGCTCTTCTGGAATCCGGGAGTAACCCACTGAGGACCGTTGCTGCCGCTGTCGCCGGCTTCCTCGCCGTCGATCTTCCACTTGGCAATATTGCTGTTGTCTCCGCTGTTTAAAAACGGGTCCTTGATATCAACGCTGTATCTTATCGAGTACGGCATACCGGCCTTCACGGAGCCGATAAGAACCTGGGTCGTATCGCCGCTCTTTGATGTGATCTCCAATTCTATAACATCGTTTGGGTTTAAGGTGGGATCGCCCCAATTCGCCCAACCGGATTTCATCTCAAACACGATGTCGTCGGGAAATTTCAGATTGCTGCCCAAAACGTCGGACAGAGTCACGTTGTTGTAATCGGCGTCGGGCGTGAACTCGATGTAAAACGTCAGCTTACCCGTTTCGGGATCAAACTCATACTTCTTCTCGGCGTCGATCTTCTTTTGGAAAGTAACGTCAAAGACCTCACCCGAGCCCGGGAAAGTGAAGCTGCCTTCCTCGTGCTTTGAGGAATAGCTGTCGTCAAATTTCAGGCTGCAGGAAAAATGGCCCTTGATATTGTCGTTCTGAGCCACAAAGCTGTCGTCCAGATCAAAATAGATCTCGCCGCCGCTGTACTCATAGGTTCCCACATACTGGCCGGTCGGTCCCTGGATATAGCCGCTCAACGCTCCGGCCATCTCAATTCCTTCGGGCAGAGAGTATATCAAGATGTCATCGGACTGTATCTGTCCGTTGAGTATCTCATACTCAAAATAGAGCCTGAACTCCTGATCGCGGGAGATGGGCATCTCAAGCGGATTGCCGTCCGGGTCGGTGATCGTGGTTTTCATGCTGCCATCCACGCTCACATCTTCGAAATAAAGATAATCCATCGCGCGGCCCGTGATCGGAAGCACCGAAAACAGCACAGTTACCATAGCGATGCTGAGCAGCAGCGCTATCGCCTTTCTTGTTCTAACATAATTCGAAGTCAAAACATATTCCACCTTTCAATTTAAACTGAAAATCTATCCGTCAAATATTCGTATTATTAAAAATCAAAGTTTATATATACGAAACCGCTGCTGTTAAGCTGCGCTCATGGATAATATGCACAAATTTAACAAACGCTATAAAGTCATTATACAACAATTTTACAGTGCTGTCAATATTTTAATATAATTTATTTTAACAAAATTTTAATAAAACCGTAATATTTCAGTTATTTTAACAGATTTTTTAGACAAAATAAAAACCGCCGAGAATTTTCGACGGTTTTTCGAGTTTTAAAGCTTTATGACGCCTATCGCGTTCAGCACCGAGGATATAAGTATCGCGGCTATCAACACCGGCGCGATATATTTTATCATAACATTAAACATTTTCTCGCGCTTGAATTTAGACGACAGCTTCACCTCATCGGCTATAACGTTCACGCCTATGACCCACGCCACAAACACGCAGGTAAGCAGCGCCAAAATCGGCATAAGCACGGAATTTGTGATAAAGTCCATCATGTCAAGTATCGTCATGCCGCCCAAAGTGACGTCGCTCCACACGCTGTAGCCCAGTATCGGGGGAACGCCCAGCAAAAACGAGCAGATACCCGCGCCGATCGTCGTCTTTGTTCTTCCCCAGCCGAACCTGTCGCAAAGGGACGACACGATCGCCTCAAGTATCGAGATCGACGAGGTGAGCGCCGCCAGCAGAACCAGAATAAAGAACGCGGAACCGATAAGCGTTGACATTCCCATGCTGTCGAAAACCTTGGGCAGCGTTATGAACATCAGACCGGGCCCCGCGCCCAGAGCCGACTCGTCGCCGCCCGAAAACGCGAACACCGCGGGAATTATCATAAGCGCCGCAAGTATCGCGATGCCCGTGTCGAATATTTCTATGCGGCCCACGTTTTTCTCAAGGTCGCTGTTTTTGGGCAGATACGAGCCGTAGGCTATCATGATTCCCATAGCCAGCGACAGCGAGTAGAACATCTGGCCCAGCGCCGCCAGTATGGCGGACACCGAAAAATGCTTGAAATCGGGCACAAACAAATATTTGAGACCCACAAGCGAGCCCGGCAGTGTGATCGAGTAGACCGCGACGGCTATCGCCAGGATTATCAGTAGCGGCATGAGTATCGTGCTGACCCTTTCTACGCCGCCCTGAACGCCGCGCATAATAACGGCAGTGGTGACAAATGAGAAAATAAACTGGAACAGCAGCTGTTGTCCGGGCGACGCCAGCACGGCGTCAAAAAATCCGTCGCCCGCGGCCTGCGCGTGTCCGCCCGTGACAAACGTCACCGCGTACTTTATGACCCAGCCGCCTATAACGTTGTAATACGGCAGGATTATCGCGGGCACGATCGTGGCAATAACGCCGAGGAACGCCCATTTTTTGCTGAGTTCTCCGAAAGCCGAAAGCGCGCTCTTGCCCGTTTTTCTGCCGATCGCATTTTCGGCTATCATCAGCGTGTAGCCGAACGACAGCACCAACAGGATATAAAACAACAGAAACAGACCGCCGCCGTATTTCGCGGTCAGATACGGGAACCTCCAGATATTGCCCAGACCCACGGCGGAACCCGCCGCGGCCAAAACAAATCCGAGGCCGTGCGAAAATTTACCCCTGTTTTTCATAACATAACCCCCAAATTTTTGTGATTTTATTCGATTATAGCAGGAAAATATCAAAATGTAAACACTTTTTTGGTATTATGAAGTAAAAAATTTTCGGCAAAAACCAATGCTTTTGACAAAACCGAAATTAAATGATAAAATAAAATATCAAATCTTTATCGGGAGATGATCTTATGAAATTATTTAAAAAGCAAAAGACCGAACCGATCCCCGAAGGCTACACCGCCGACTCTGTAAGGATCGAGAAAAGCACCTGCACCGGAGAGCGCACTATCGGCTTTTACAACCCCAAGGACAAAAAACTCGTCGGCGCCGAGCTGGTCCGCACCGACGCCGACATCGCCGCCTTCCGCCAAAAATACGGCATAAAAACAGAGGCATGAGCGCCTCTGTTTTTTATTTTATTTTTCTATCAGGCTCTCGCCGGTCATTTCTTCGGGCTGAGCTATTCCCATCATGTCAAGCAATGTTGGGGTCAGGTCGGCCAGGCGGCCGGTCTTGAGCCTGACGCCCGATCTGCCGATCAGTATCAGCGGCACCACGTTGGTGGTATGCGCCGTGAACGGCTCGCCGGTAGCGTAGTCTATCATCTGGTCGGCGTTTCCGTGGTCGGCGGTGATAAGCGCCTCGCCGCCCATCTCGAGCAGCGCGTCCACTACTCTGCCGACGCAGGTGTCGACCGTCTCGACAGCCTTTACCGCCGCGTCAAACACTCCGGTGTGTCCCACCATGTCACAGTTGGCAAAGTTTAAAATAACCGCGTCGTACTTGCCGCTCTTTATCCGCTCCACTACTGCATCGGTGACCTCGGGGGCGCTCATCTCGGGCTGCAGATCGTAGGTCGCGACCTTGGGCGAGTTTATCAGAACTCTGTCCTCGCCCTCGTAGGGCGCCTCGACGCCGCCATTGAAGAAGAACGTGACGTGGGCGTATTTCTCGGTCTCGGCTATCCTCAGTTGCGTCTTGCCCAGCTTACTCATGTACTCGCCGAAAGTGTTTGTCAGGCTCTCGGGCTTAAACGCGATATTCACATTGGGCATAGTCGCGTCGTACTGGGTCATGGTCACGTAGTATGTTTCAAAGAATTTTCTCTCAAAGCCGTTAAAGTCGGGATCGACGACCGTTCTTGTCAGCTCTCTGGCTCTGTCGGGGCGGAAGTTATAGAAAATAACCGAGTCGTGCTCCTTGAGCCTGCCGATGGGCTCGCCGTCCTTAGTGATGACCGAGGGCACAACAAACTCGTCGGTGACCTTATCGTTGTAGCTCTCCTCTATCGCGGTGACCGCGCTGTCAAACAGCTTGCCCTCGCCCTTGACTATCGCGTCATATGCCTTGCTGACGCGCTCCCAGCGGTTGTCGCGGTCCATGGCGTAGTATCTGCCGCTTATCGTGGCGATGTCGCCCACGCCGATCTCGCGCTCCTTGGCGATAAGCTCCTTTATGTATTCCTCGGCCGAGGCGGGCGGAACGTCGCGTCCGTCCAGAAAGCCGTGAACATGCACGTCGCTGAGGCCGTGTTCCTTCGCCATTTTGAGCAGACCGTAAAGGTGATTCCGGTGGCTGTGGACGCCGCCGGGTGACAGCAGTCCCATCAAGTGCAGGGCCGAGCCGTGCTTTTTGCAGTTCTCCATCGCGCCCAGCAGCGCCTCGTTTTCAAACAGCGTGCCGTCCTCGATCGCCTTGGTGATGCGGGTCAGCTCCTGATACACTATCCTGCCGGCGCCTATGTTGGTGTGGCCCACCTCCGAGTTTCCCATCTGTCCGTCGGGCAGACCAACGTCCATACCGGACGCGTGAATGACGGTGTTGGGGCACTCGCTCATGTACTTGTCAAGGTTCGGCGTGTTCGCCGCGTATATGGCGTTGCCGTCGTGCCGCTTGTTTACGCCGAAACCGTCCATTATAATCAAAGCGTAAGGTTTTTTGCTCATGATCTTGTCTCCTATTAATTTTTTATTTATTAAATCTACTCGGCGGCTTTGACGATAACGTCAAAGTCCTCGGCCGTGAGGCTCGCGCCTCCGATCAGGCCGCCGTCTATATTCGGCTTTGAAAGCAGCTCGGCCGCGTTTTCGGCGTTCATGCTGCCGCCGTACTGTATCCTGATCTTCTCGGCCGCGTCCTCGCCGTAGAGCGAGCCTATCGTGGCGCGGATAATTCCGCAAACCTCGTCGGCCTGCTCGGCCGTGGCGGTCTTTCCGGTGCCGATAGCCCAAACGGGCTCATAGGCTATAACTACCTTTTCGGCGTCCGCCTTGTCGATACCCAAAAACGCAAGCTTTACCTGACGGCAGACCGTCTCGGACGTCACGCCGTTTTCGCGCTCGGTCAGGCTCTCGCCCACGCACACGATCGGCAACATTCCGCCGCTTAGCGCGGCCTTTGTTCTCAGGTTGACCGTCTCGTCGGTCTCGCCGAAATACTGGCGTCTCTCGCTGTGGCCGATGATCACGTATTTGACCCCGATATCGGTCAGCATGTTCGCCGCCAGCTCTCCGGTGTACGCGCCGCTCTCCATAAAGTGAACGTTCTGCGCTCCGACCTCAACATTGCTGCCGCTCGTCTTTTCCACAACTCCGGGCAGGCATACCGCCGTGGGGCATACCACAACGTCGCAGCCCGCGCCCGCGGAATTTTTAACGATAGCCGCCGCCAGCTCCGCCGCCTCGGACGGGGTCTTGTTCATTTTCCAGTTTCCGGCAATTATCTTTTTTCTCATGCTGCGCCCCTCCTTATTTGTCGTCAAGCGCCGCGCAGCCGGGCAGAACCTTGCCCTCGAGCAGTTCCATCGAGGCGCCGCCGCCTGTCGAGATGTGTGTCATCTTATCGCCGAAGCCCAGAGTGTTGATGGCCGCCGCGCTGTCGCCGCCGCCGATGATGGTCGTGGCGTCGGTATCGGCCAGAGCCTGAGCCACAGCCACGGTGCCCGCGGCAAGGATCGGGTTCTCAAACACGCCCATAGGACCGTTCCATACGACCGTCTTGGCTGTCTTTACCGTGTCGGCAAACAGAGCGCGCGTCTTTTCGCCTATATCCAGACCCATCTTGTCGGCCGGGATCTTGTCGGAGGGTACCGTCTCGATCGCTATCTCAGCGTCGATGGGATCCGGGAAGTCGGACGTGATAACCGTGTCGATGGGCAGCTGCAGGGTCTTGCCGAGCTTTTCGGCCTTCTCTATCATATCCTTGCAGTAGCCGATCTTGTCCTCGTCGACCAGCGATGTGCCGACCTCGTAGCCCTTGGCCTTGAGGAAGGTGTAGGCCATGCCGCCGCCGATGATCAGCGTGTCGCATTTTTCAAGCAATGTTGATATAACGTTCAGCTTATCCGAAACCTTGGCTCCGCCCAGGATAGCAACCAGAGGACGAACGGGATCGTCGATCGCGTTGCCCACAAAGTCGATCTCCTTGGCCATGAGGTAACCCGAAACGCAGGGGCTCAGATACTCGGTCACGCCGACCGTCGAGCAGTGCGCTCTGTGGGCGCTGCCGAACGCGTCGTTAACATACGCCTCGGCCAACGACGCCAACTCTTTGCTGAAGTTCTCCTCGTTCTTGGTCTCCTCGGCTCTGAATCTGGTGTTCTGGAGCAGTACCACGTCGCCGTCCTTCATATCGGCGACCGCGGCCTTGGCGTTCTCGCCCACAACGTTGTCATCGTTCGCGAAAACAACGGGCTTGCCGAGCTTTTCGGAAAGCGAGACCGCGACCGGAGCCAGAGACAGCGACTCAACGACCTGTCCCTTGGGCTTGCCCATGTGCGAGCAGAGTATAACCTTGGCGCCGTCGCCCGCCAATTTTTTAATAGTGGGCATAGCGCCGTTTATTCTGGTCTCATCCGTGATCTTGCCGTCCTTGATCGGCACGTTGAAATCGCAGCGGACCAACACTTTCTTACCTTTCAGATTAACGTCGTCAACAGTTTTTTTGTTCATGATCATACCTCCAAATATATGTTAAATTATTATTTTCAAATTGATTTTCAAATTGATATATTTATATCGACCGGGAAAAATTATCTTCCAAATTTAATTTTACCCCATTGTTTAAAATTTATCAAGAGGTTTTTACCAAAAAATCACATTAAATTTAGGCAAAGCTCCCCTTCTATTTTGTTAATTTGACAATTGACATAACACACCTTATGTATTAATATAAAACATATATTGCGGTTTTGTAAAAAAGGAGTGTTATATTTTGAACAGCAAGCTGAAAACAAAAGACCTGGTGATCTCCGCTCTGCTCATAGCGATAGGGATCATGATACCAATGATATTCACCGGCCCGCCCTTCAGGATAGTGGTCGGCCCGTACTCGGCGACGCTTATGGCCCACGTCCCCGTGATCCTGGCGATGTTCATCTCGCCATGGACCGCGGTATTCACCGCGGTGGGAACAACGATCGGTTTCTTTTTCACCGCCCCGCTCGTGGTCGCGGTCAGAGCCGCGTCCCATATCCTGTTCGCCCTGCTCGGCGCCTATATGATAAAGAAAAACATAAACCTGATACTGACAGCCCTGTCGACCGGAATCGTCCACGCGGTGTTTGAGGGAATTGTGGTTCTGCTGTTTTTCGCGGGCGGACTTTCGACGAGCGACACCTATTCCGCCTCGGTCATGATGTGGATAACCGTCGCGGGCACATTCGCGCACCATGTAGTTGATTTCATAATTGCGTACATCGTGGCGATAGCGCTCTCAAAAGCGAAAATGATGCCGTCACTTCCGCCTGTTTGGGGCAAAAAATAAAGGCATTTTTGGAAAAATCAAAAAAATTTAAAAATTTTTTAAAAAAGGCTTGCTTTTTTGTAAAACATAGGATATAATATATTTGAACTTTGCGGAAGTATATTCCGCGTCTCCGATTTTCGGAGACTTGAACTTAGTTAATTGCTTTAAAGCAATTAAAGTTTTTCATATAATCCATTCACCTAAGAAAGTAGAGACGCCTTGCGCGTCTCTATTTTCATGTTAAATTAATAATTTACAAATTAATTTTAAGCCCGCTCATTTCCGTGTAACTGTTTTGTAACTTGAAATTTTTGCCACATTGTGGTATTATATTTTTGGCAGTTAAGACTGCAAGTGCGGAATTATTCCGCGCGGAGAAACACCTTTGTGCGAATAAAACGCGCGATCGTAAAAGGCAGAACTAAAGACGTAAGGACGGTTGGTCGCTTCATTCCTTTCCGAGCACTCAAATTTGTGTTTGAGACTAACAGAAAGGGGTGATGCAAATGACGAAAAAGTATTTTTTCAAAATTTTAATTGCATTGCTCGCAATTATCGTGCTATTCGCAATTTTTGCAACTGCTGTGCAATAAGAAATAACAACCGATCCAAAGTTTAGCCACAGGATCGGTTGTTAATATACCATTCCGAAGCGGCCAAACCGTTTTTACGCTCTGCCGTTTCTCTTTCTATGATTATTATATATCATTATTTTGTATTTGTCAAGTGATTTTCTTACAGCAAGTGGCAAGCTTATTTTGAATCATCCTTTCGAATTTAATTTGGGAAGAATTAATCTTTTCACAAACTCATTTCCGCGATTTCGGCCAGCGGTTTTATACTGTCCGTATCGCTCCACAGCATTATTTTTATGTTCGTGTTTTGAAGATAATCGCTGTAGAAAATCATTTCGCCAAAGTTATAGTATTGCTGCATTTCGATAAGCGTGCCGTTTTTATTGTACACCGCCAAGATAACCTGCGCATCGGTATCATCGCAATTATTGACTTTAGCCGTCACAAATCCATTCCAAGGTCAATAAAAATTTAAGACATAGAAGCACGGGTCAAACCGTGCCTCTATATCTTTATAAACTATATAAATCTTTCCCTTAAACCGGACGTCACGTTTTTTTTTATAATTTCATTCATTTAATGCGGAACGTCGAGGGCTCATGTCCTCTACAGCCGTGGTGCGGCAATTCCGTAGGGGCACCCGTTTGCATCCTCTCAATAGGATGCGGGTTTTACTCCACATCCTTGACTTCGATGATCTGACCCTCGGTGTTGGAGAACTTGCTGAGAGCGTTGAGGGTCTGGCCGGCGCCTATGTATCTGTTGGCGTCGGTGTAGTGGCCCAGACTGTTGTACTTGCCGTCGACCTCGATCGTGACGTAGGCGTCGTACCTCTCGGGAACGGTCACAACGGCGTACTCTCCGCTTATTTTGCTTATCTCCATTTTCGCGTCCTCGGCCGACACGCTCACAACGTCGCCGATATATTCCTTGGTCTCTCTGTCGTAGACCGGGCCGCCCTTGCGCAGAGCCTCGAGCGTGTATTCTCTCACGCCCTCGACCTTGTAGACATACTGAAATTTTGAGCGCTCGGTCGCCGTGTTGGCGTCGCTGTCCGAGGTGTATCTGGCATAGATGCCGAATGCGAGCGCGGCGATACACAGGACAACCAAAATATCTATTATGCTTATTACCCCAAACAGCTTGCCCGTCTTTTTGAAGCTACCTTTTTGGGATTTTGAATTGTTATTCTTAGCCATATTATCGTCTCCTTTCTGCGCCGCCGTGATTATTCGCTTATCTCAAGCCGCGTCACGTAGCCGTAGCTGGCCCAGTTTCTGGTGCGCACCGCCGTGGCGTCGCCCACGCGTATCGGGCTGTCGCTTATCGTCACCGCGTCTTTGCCGTCTACCGCGTCGGCCTCCATTTCGACATACACGTCGTACTGATCGGGTATCTCCTGAATCGACGCAGAACCCTGCTCCAGGTCATACGCGGTCACTCTGGCGTTCTCGTATCTCACGTTTGTCACAACGGCGGGCATTTTTTCTTTAACGCCGATCGTGACGTTGTCGCCCACCTGAGGCAGCTCGGTCAAAAACTTGTCCTCTCGGGCAAACTCGACCTCTACCGTGGCGGTAACGCTCTGTCCGCTGGCCTTTTCCGCGTCGGTGTCGGCGGCCGTTGACGAGATAAAGAAGTACCCCGCCGCGGCGACAACAAGCACAACGGCCAGAATAATCAAAAAGTCCATAATGTTAAATTTTGCTTTCATAATATTACTCCATTTCTGTTATTTTCCAATCAGCGATTGGTACACGTTTTCGATTTTTCCCGTGTTGACCTCCGCGGTGAAGGCCGACTTATATATATCTCCGCTCGCGCGGCTCATTTTTTCGTATAAATTTTCATCGGTCATAAGGCGCTCGATCCTGTCTGCCATTGTCTTCGGCTCCTTTATCGGGACCAGAAATCCGTTTACGCCGTCTTTGATGACTCCGGGATTTCCGCCGAAATCGGTGACTACGGCGGGCTTTTTAAGGCTCATGCCCTGAAGCAGCGAGAGGCTTGTGGCCTCGGTGCCGAACGAGCAGTTGACCTGAATGTCCATCGCGTTCATCAGCGGCTCCACATCCGTCAGGAACCCGAGCGTTTTCACATAACCGCCGAGTTTCTCCGCCTCGATTTGGCGCTTGATATCGCTCTCCGTGTCGCCCGTGCCCGCGATCAGGAACTTTGCCTTGACGCCCCGCTCCTTTAGGAGCTTCGCGGTCTCAACAAAATATTTGTGCCCCTTGACCTCGGTCAGGCGGGCGATTATCGCCGCCGCCTTCTCGTCGGGCGCTATACCGAGGGCCGCTCTCGCCTTTTCGCGCTCCTCGGGCAAATATTCCCGAAGAGGCTCCACGCCGTTTAAAATAACGTCTATCTTTTTTTCGGGCACTCCGGTGGCGGTCAGATTGTCCTTCGCCGCCTCGGCTACCGCGATTATCCGATCGGCCGCCCAACTGTTGACCGCGCCGTTTATCAGCTTGCCTATGCCCCGCGACAGCCTTGCCGAGGGCTCAAACACGCTGTGCCGCGTGTACACGACCTTTATTCCGCAGAGCTTTGCCGCTATCCTGGCCGACATGCAGCCGTGGGTGTGGACTATGTCGGGCCTGAGC
Organism: uncultured Monoglobus sp.; assembly: GCA_947630505.1. Lineage (GTDB taxonomy): Bacteria > Bacillota > Clostridia > Monoglobales > Monoglobaceae > Monoglobus. Next base: position 35,369 of record CANRHV010000015.1, read on the forward strand.
CGCTTAAACAGCTTTTTGAGCAGCTTCACCGCGCCCGCGTCGAGGGATTTTTCCGCCAGTCGGTCAAGCTCGTAGGTCTTGACCCCGAGCGCCTCGATCTCGGGCAGCAGCTTTGAGCCGGTCGGCACCACGGCACCGACGTCGAACTTGCCGCGGTCGTAATGCTTCAAAAAAGTGACGATGCACTTTCCGGCGCCGCCTATATTCGAGTCGGACGACACCTCCAAAACCTTTATCAAGCCTTCTTCACCGCCTTTTGCTCAGCTTTGGCAAGGTTGACAGCCGCCATTCCCAGCGCCAGCACGTACCAGAAGATGAGGAAAACTCTGTAATTATAGAAGCAGTTGTCAAACATACCCTGCACGCAGAAGCCCGCGACGCCCGCGGCGATCGCCACGATCATGGCGCCAAGCTTGCTGCCCTTTTTTGAGGTAGCCTGATATCCGCCGACCATTTTCTTGAAAAACATAAACAGCAGGACCAGGAAAATCGAAATTCCCACTATTCCCGACTCAACAAATATCTGAAGGAACATGTTGTGGGAGTGTGGCGCGACTATTCCGCTGTATGAATAGAACGGGTAAACCGACTGGAACGCCTTTGTTCCGGGGCCTATGCCCGACGCCCAGAAGTCCTTGAGCATCCCAAAGGTTCCGAACCAGATATAAACTCTGTAGGATGTGGACGAGTCTGTCATGTCGCCCACGCTGACAAATCTGTTGATTATGCTCTCGGGAATGACCATTGGCACAAAGGGCAGCGCTATCAGCGCCAGTCCCCACAGCTTGCCGCAGACAAACGTCACATAGATACCCGCGACGATTATGAACCCTATCCAGCAGCCGCGGGAGAACGTGAGTATCAGCGTCAGGAACATAAGGCCCGCCAAGGCCAAATACATCGCCTTTGAAAGCTTTTTGGAGCGCTCCCACAAAAGGCCGACGCAGACCGGTATCACCAGCAGTATGTACTCGCCCAGAACGTTGGGATTTTCGAGAGTTGAATAGACGCGCATCTTAATATCGGTGAACATTTCCTCATCCATCCACGCCGAGGCGGTGTCCCATCCGAACACGTACTGCGCCACGCCGTAGAGGCAGACCAGCGCGCCCGACAGCACAAACAGCGCCAGCGCGTCGAACAGCTGCTTGCGGGTCTTTACCGTGTTGATAACAACGAAGTAGAACAGCATAAACGCCATATACACCAAAAATATGCTCAGACTGTTAAGCATCGCGAAAGAGAACACGCTCGCGATAAGATACATGATAAGCATTCCGAGGATCAAAAAGCCCATGCCGTCGAACTTCCATCTGAATTTTCTGTCGCACACGCCCTTGATAAGCAGCGAGAACAAGCTCAGAAGCGACAATCCGACCATAACCATGGTGGGCGCCAGCGGCGCCAAAAATATCGTGAAATAAACTCCTGCCAAAGGCGCGCGGAGCACGACGAACAGCCCGAACAGTCCGCCCAAGACAAGCAAAGGCAGCAGCGGACTCACAAACGCCGAAAGACCCGCAGCCGCGCCCAAAATTCCCGCGAGCCAAAGCCGCGACGCAGGCTTTGTGTATCTTTGGGCGAACACCTTATTGAAATCCATATCAATGCCGGTCAGGTGCGAAAAGGCCTTGATCAGCCGGGAGCCTCTTAAATAAGCCGTCAGATTGACGTCGATCAGCATAAACAGAGCGCCGACAACGGCCACAGCGCACAGCAGCGCGCTTATGCCCGAGCCCGACACGATCCCGGCGGCGGAGGCTCCGAGCGCCGCAAACAGCGTGAGTATGCCGATAAAGCGGGTGTTGAGGGCAAGCAGATTGTGCAGATATATATTTGCCGCCCGAACAACGCGGCTTGTGGCGATTTTTTCCGAAAGCGCGCCGCCTATCGTTCTCTGAAGCCATGAGAGGAACGTGAACGGACAGCCCAAAACTCTTCCCGCCAAGCTGTTTTTCAGCGTCTCGGCGGAAAAATGCTCGCGCCTGAAAAAGTTGGTTATAAGTCCGCGCTGCCACGCGCCGGAAATTGAGCCGTAAATTTTCGTCAGCAGCTTATAAACAAAGCTCTGTTTTATCAGACCCCATATGTACATCCAAAGGGTCTCAAAATATCCCATTTCGCCCATAAATTCAGTCCTTTCTTAAAACAAATCCTATAGCGGTCTTAAACTCGCTCACCTTAAATATCCACGCCAAAGCCGCATACACTATGCACGCGGGAACCGCCGCTATGCAGAGCTTGACGAGCGTCATCACAACGCCCGAGCCGGGCAGCATGTCCGCGGGAATATATATAAGCTTTGCCGCGGCAAACGCGGCGGCGCCGCAGATCAGCGTTTTTACCGTGTTCAAAACAAACTTGCGTGTCACCACTCCGGCGCGTCTGCGGTTTATCATAACAAGCAGCGCCAGCGCGATGGCGGTGGAGCTGATCGCGCTCGCAAGCGCCAGTCCGTTTATGCCGAGACCCAGCCCGAGCACGAACAGGGCCGCGCAGCCCACGTTTACCACGACCCCGAAAATCGAGGTGAACATCGGCGTCTTGCCGTCGCGTATGGCGTAAAAGCTCTTGTTGAGCACCTCGCAGATCGAGTATCCAACCATGCCGAACGAGTAAAAAAACAGCGCCGACGCCGTGATCTTGGTGTTCTCGGCGGTAAACGCGCCGCGCTCGAACACGACCCTGATGATCGGGTCGCTGAGCGCCAGAAACAGCGCCGAAATTATCGTTATTATAAATATTATCCAGCCCACCGAGGTCCGCGTGGTCTCGGCGAATTTCTCGTCGCTGCCGCCCGCGCTGAGCCGCGACAGACGCGGGAAAATAAAGTTGGTTATGGCGTACGCGAAAACGCCCACCATTATTATATATATCTTATTCGCCCAATTAAGCGCCGACACGGCGCCGTCGCCCAGACCCGAGCCGAATGACATGTTTATCACGTTGCAGAGCGGCTGCACCCACGAGCTTATCAGCACGGGCAGCGCCAGCAGCGCGACCTCCTTCATGGTGCCGTCGCTGAAATTCATGCGGGGCCTGTATCTGTATCCTGTCTTTATCAGCCACGGGAGCTGGAAAAACAGCTGCAGCGCCCAGGCGATAAGCATCGAGACAGCCACGCCCGCAAGGCCCATTTTGTCGCCGAATATGATCAGATACGCTATCATAACGCCGTTTGACACGACGCTTATCAGCGACGGAACGGTAAACTGTCCGTGTGACTGGAGTATGCCCACAACCACATAGGCTATCGCGGTGAACGCGATCGAGGGGAACAATATCCGAAGCAGCCGGGCGGTTTCCTCGACCTTTCCGGGCACATCGGCGTAGCCGGGCACCATCAGGCGCACGATCGGCTCCGAGAACACGGCGCCGAGTATAGCCGCCAGCACCGAGACCGAGCCGACGACCGTGATAAAATTATTGGCGAACGCGTCCGCCGCGCCCTGTCCCTTTTGCTCCAAGTTTTTATTGTATATAGGCACAAACGTGGACAGGATAGCCACGCCCAGCACCATGTCAAAAAACAGCAGAGGGATCTGCGTGGCGCTGTTGATGACGTCGCTGGCGTAGCCCTGGCCGTAGATCCCGGCTATAAGCATCTCGCGCAGCAGACCCATAAACTTTGCCAGCATGATCAAAACGGCCATTATGCCGATCGACCGCACCGCCTTTCCGCCCTTGTTCTCCGCCATATCAATTCTCCCGTTTACAAATTCATGAAATCATTTAAAGACATTATATACCAAAATAAAAATAAAGTCAACATAGTAATTAGTGAACATAGTGATTAGTGATTAGCGAATAGTGATTACGCGGGGATACATTAGGAAAAAAGCCACTGTATCTCCGCGCATGTTTTTAAAAATATTTTATTTATATTATTATATCCCTATGCAGCATAAATCGGTACCACCTTTTCAATTTCAAGAACTGATCCCTCGGGAGCCGGATAATGCACTATATCCACAGGCGTGTTCAAAAGCTCCTCCAGCCTTATTTTCAGACCCGATAATACCAGAAGCGACACGTACTGAGATTCAAACTCAACCAACAAATCAACATCGCTGTCTTTTGTATTTGTGCCGTTTGCGTAAGAGCCGAAAAGATCAATGCGCGTTACAGGATATTCCTCCGCGGCTGTTCTTGCGGCTTCCGCGATTTGATTCAGTGTCAGCATACCGTACTCCTCCTTCTCCGCATATAATAACTTGCCATATCCGCATTATAATATACCTTTTTTATTAAGTCAAGACGCATTCGCCGTTTAATGTTTTTCGCCGATGTTATTCCACGTAGTCGAATTCGCAGTCGTATATCTCGACAGGGTCACCGTTCTTAATTCCGGCTTCTTTGAGCTTGTCGATTATGCCGCTTTTTATCAGCGCGCGCTGGAAATATTGAAGCGACTCGTAGTCGTCAAGGTTGGTGGATCCCACGATCAAAAATGCCTTGCGGCCCTCTACATGATAAACTCCGTCCTCATCGCGGGTGACGGTTATGATCTCATCGGCTTTACGCTCCGCCTCCGGATCAAACATCTCGTACTCTTCCTCGAATTCCTCGGGCGTGATCTTTGACAATTCCTCGTAGGTGTATTTTAATACCTCGTCTATGCCCTGTTTGGTGGCCGCGGAAATTTTGAACACCTTGAGGCCGCGGCTCTCCATCTCCCGTTTAAATATCTCAAAATTCTCGTCAAAGCCCGGTATATCGCACTTGTTGGCGAGCACTATCTGACGCTTTTTCGCCAGCTTTTCGCTGTGCAGAGCCAGCTCGCGGTTTATCGTGTCGAAATCCTCGATAGGGTCGCGCCCCTCGATGCCCGAAACGTCCACAACATGCAGCAGCAGCTTTGTCCGCTCCACATGCCGAAGAAACTCGTGACCGAGACCCACTCCCTCGTGGGCGCCCTCGATTATGCCGGGTATGTCGGCCACGACAAAAGAGCCGTCGCCCATGTTGACAACGCCCAAATTCGGCTCAAGCGTGGTGAAATGGTAGTTCGCGATCTTTGGCCGCGCGTCGCTGACGATAGACAAAAACGTCGATTTGCCCACATTGGGAAAGCCCAGCAGACCCACGTCGGCGATCAGCTTGAGCTCAAGGGTCACGTACCTCTCGTCTCCGGGATTTCCCGGCTTGGCGAATCTCGGCACCTGCCTGGTGGCGGTGGCGAATCTCTTGTTGCCCCAGCCGCCAATGCCGCCCTTCGCGACAACGAACTCCTCGCCTTCCTCTTTGAGGTCGCAGATGACCAGACCGCTCTCCTCGTCGCGCACGATAGTGCCGACAGGAACGGGAACGCGAAGATCATCGCCGTTTTTGCCGTATCGGTTGGCGTCCCGTCCGGGGCCGCCGTTTTCCGCTTTGAACTTGCGCCTGTAGCGGAAGTCGATCAGGGTGTTCACGTTTTTGTCGGCGACAAATATGACGCTGCCGCCTCTTCCGCCGTCGCCGCCGTCGGGGCCGCCCGCCGCCACGTATTTTTCGCGGTGGAAGGTCACCGCGCCGTCGCCGCCGTCGCCGCCCTTTATAAAAACTCTCGCTCTGTCAGAAAACATAAGCCGCTCCTTTCAAATCACAAATTACGAAAAAGGGACGGACAACGTCCGCCCCCAAAAAATCCAAAACTATTGAGCTATCTCGTAAACAGAAACCTGCTTTTTGTCTCTGCCCTTGCGCTCGAACTTAACCCTGCCGTCGATAAGCGCGAACAGTGTGTCGTCGCCGCCCTTTTTGACGTTAAGTCCCGGATAGATTTTGGTTCCTCTCTGTCTTACGATGATGTTTCCCGCGAGACAGGGCTGACCGTCACCCAGCTTCACGCCGAGACGTTTCGACTCGGAGTCTCTGCCGTTTTTGGTGCTTCCCATACCTTTCTTATGAGCCATTAAATATCACTCCTTATTATCAAAATCATGTAAAATCTTACGCGTTTATCGCTGTAATCTTAACCTTTGTGTAGGGCTGTCTGTGACCCTGCTTCTTGTGATAATGCTTCTTAGGCTTGTACTTGTAGACAATGATCTTCTTGGACTTGCCGTTCTTCTCGACCGTGGCCGAAACCGTGGCTCCGTCAACATAAGGAGCGCCTATTTTCAGCTCGCCGCCGCCGACAGCCAGGACCTTGTCAAAAGTAACAGTCTCGCCGGCCTCAACGTCCAGCTTCTCGATGAACAAAACGTCGTCCTGCTCAACCTTGTACTGCTTGCCGCCTGTTTCAATAACTGCGTACATTAAGTCGTATACCTCCTATTACCCAAGACTCGCCATTGGGGCGCGCCTGCGCGTCTTAAAAAAGCCCCTTCTGCGCGGTTACCGAAACAGTATAACAGATTTGTCCGCGCATGTCAAGCCTTTTTTGAAAATTTTTCGCCGCGTTTGTCCTAGTCCCTACGTTGATTATCAAGCTCAGTATATTTTTCGCGGCGCGGCGCAGCTCGTCCGCGCTCAAATTGCCGCTTTTAAGCTCTTTTAAAGTGTTGTCGCCGCCGCTGTTTTTCTCGGCGCTTTTCGCCACCATGTATATGTCGCCGCCCGCCCGCAGCATGGCCGCCGAATTTCTCCGCGACGGCGCCGAGCAGGAGCCCAGCGACGCCCACCAGTCGGTCATGACCATACCCGAAAATCCAAACTCGCCGCGAATTATCCCGGATATCATCTCATAATTTGAGCCGCACATCTCCCCGTTTATTCCGTTGTAGGCCGTCATTATCGCTTTCGGCTCCGACAGCTCCAGCGCGTATTCAAGCGGCCGCAGATATATCTCTCTGAGCGCCCGCTCGGACAGAACGGTGTCGAGACCTTTTCTGCCTTCCTCTCGGTTATTAGCCGCGATATGCTTGAGCGTTCCGCACACTCCGCGGCTCTCAAGCCCCCTCAGAGCGGCGGCCGCGGCTGCGCCGCTTATATACGGGTCCTCGGAATAATACTCAAAGTTTCGGCCGCAGAGCGGGTTCCGATGAATGTTGAATCCCGGGCCCAGCAGCAGGTCGATATCGTTTTCGATCATCTCGCCGCCGATACACGAATAGATTTCCTCGATCAGCTCAATATCCCACGTGCAAGCCAGCATGGTACCGATCGGCGCCAGAGCCGCTTTGTCGCCGTTGTCGAGCCGCAGTCCCGAGGGGCCGTCGGTGGCGGATGCGCAAGGTACGCCGAGTTTTTGAAGGCCCTTTGAGACCCCTCCGAATGCCGCGCCGGTTCCCGGACGCACGCGTTTGCTGCCCATGCCCTCGCCGCGGCAGAGGCGCGCCAAGTCCCTGTCCGATATAGCGCTCACAAACTCATCCAAAGTTATTTGTCCGTTTTTCACATCTTCAAATTTATAACTTCGCGGCCGAACGATATCCGAGATACCCGAAAACGCTTTGCGTTTTGTTTTTCCGTCCTCGCCGCCGCTTTTGCCGCCTTGAGCCGTCGGCGCGTCCTCGTATATCGGGCCGCCGTCGAAACCTATAAGCCGCTTAAACGCCTCTTTAGGCGCCGCCAATCTATCGCATTTTTTAATAATATCCTTTGACAATTTCATTCTTACCGAGCAGCTTTTGTCGCGGATATTTTTGCCGATTATCAGCTTATATTCTCCGCGGTCGACGCGCCATACGGAATTTTTGTCGTCGTAATATTTCATTCTGCTCAGCGGGAATTTTATTCTGAGAGTTTGCGTCTCCCCGGGCGCCAGCGTTTTTGTTTTTGCGAACTCAACGAGACTGCGTTTCGGGCGCGGCGTTTTTGACTTCGGCGGCTCGGCGTAGACCTGGACTGTCTCGCGCCCCGGCGCGCCGCCGATATTTTTCACGTCCACGGTCAGACTGATCTTTTGATCCGCGAAAACGGCCGCTCGGCACGATATCTCAAAATCGGTGTAGGACAGGCCGAACCCGAAGGGGTACAGGACCTTTTCGGGGCAAAACGTTTCAAAATATCTGTAGCCAACAAAAATATCCTCATTATAATATATCTTATTTTTCGCGTCAAAGCCATCGGACGAGGGATAGTCGGCGTAAGATAAAGCGATCGTGTCGGTCAGTCTGCCGCTCGGCGACGCTCCGCAAAGCGCCTCAGCCGCCGCGGCTCCGCCCTCCTGTCCTCCCTGCCAGATATACAGCACAGCGTCGGGCTTGATCTCCCTTACAAAGCTCATGTCGATAACAGACGGAACGTTGAGCAGAACGACCAGCTTTTTAAAGCGCTCGCGCGCTGTTTTTAAAAGCTCGATCTCGGCCTCGGTCAGCAGAAATCCGCCCGGAGCGTTAACGCTGTCCTGCTCCTCGCCGGCTGAGCGTCCGATCACAACTATCGCGGTCCCCGACTCGTCGGAAACTTTTTTCATAAGGTCTACGTCGATCTGCGGCTCCTTTTGAAAAAGCGGACGCGACGCCCACATTCCGCCGCCGTTCGATACGGGATTTTTTGAGACCCAGTCTCTGTAAAACTGCGCGAGAGTTCGGTTCACCTCTACGTCCGACTTTTCAAGAGACGACAAAATATCGGTTTGATACTCGGTGTTCACGCTGCCGCCCGAGCCCGTGCCGCCCGCGTTGTAGTCTATCTGCGAGCGTCCGAAAACCGCGATCCTTTCGCCGCGCACAAGGGGCAGCGCGCCGTTTTTGTTCTCAAGCATCACTATGCCGTCGATTGCGGCTCTGCGCGCCGCGGTGAGAGTTTTTTTCGTTGCGTCGGTCATATTATCACGCTTTCTTAATCGTTAAAATATTTGTCAATACCGTTTGCGATCGCCTTTCCGATCTGCTCATACTCGGAATTCAGAATGGCGCGGTCCGACGAGTTGTCAAAGAATCCGCACTCGATATAGGCGATCGGGATCGGGCTTTTGCAAAACAGGATAAGCTCGGGCATATACGGATAGCATCCGCCCATATACGCCGATAAGCTTGTTGTAGACGTTATCTCATCGTTTATCAGCCTGCCCGCGTAGTTGCCGATATCCGCATAGTTTGACGGGATACCCGCCTGGTCGTAAACGCCCGACAGCTCGATATAGGCGCTGCCTCTGCCGCCGCCCGCGTTTGAGTGTATGCAGACAAACAGATCCGCGTCGGGCGCGGCGGATGTGTCATTATTCGGATAACAATATATGAGCCGCTTTGTCATCGAAGGGTTCTCGTCGTTTGTGTTTCTGGTCATGCGCACCTCGTAACCCATTTCCTCAAGATATTTTTTCGCGAACATGCAGTTGCGCAGGGTTATCTCGGGCTCAAGCTCGCGGTCGCCCGCGCCGATCGGGTACCAGCAGCTTCCGCCCTCGGTGACTCTGCCCGAGCAGCCGGATCCGCCGCAGTCCTGCCAGGTCGTGCCGCTCTTCCAATGGCGCCATTCGCCCCAGCCGCCTTTTGCGGAATTGTATATCCAGCCGTCGGCTGTCTTTTGCTCGTCGCTCATGTTTTCCGAAAGCCTGCCGTGGCCCGGGTCGAGCACGATCACTCCGCGCGCGACCTTTTTGGGCTCAACGGGATTCGGGTTTTCATTTATGGGTATCCACGAGATCTTCACGTCGGCGCGGCGCAGCTCCTGGCTGAAGCTCACCTCGCCGCAGGCCTTGAGCGCGTTCAGCGGTATCATGGTGCTGCCGTCGATGCTGAACGCCGTGATCGGCTCGCCCTCAAGATAGGTCGTGATGTCGGTATAGATCACGTCCGCGAATTTGACGCCCGTCCCGTCGTATTTATACACCACTCCGGTGCCCGCCGCGAAAGACTGATCGACCGCGGGCGCGATAGAGAGGGAGCGTGTGCCGTTGTCCCAGATCACGTCAAAGCCGTATTTTCTCAAGTCCTCGGCAATGACCACAGTGTAGCCGCCCACATTGTAGGACGGTATCGGCTGGTCGTTGATATATGCCACAATATCGGTGTAAACCGCCTCGCCGATAACGTCTCCCGGCTCCGAGGCCGAGACCGCCGCGCCGCCCAAACACAGCGCGACCGCTATAAATAAGCATAAAATTCTTTTTATCATAATATTCCTCCTGTATTAAATTGGAAACCCCTCTCCGTCAGGCTACGCCTGACACCTCTCCCCAAGGGGCGAGGCAAACGGGTGGATAATATCCGCCCCTACAGGTTTTATCATATTCATCGGAACATCCGATATAAATCACAACTTCATCATACCATAAAAAAGAAAAAATTGCAAGGACCCGCGGGGTGTTCCTCGGGTCCTTGCTTGGATTAATTATTGGGAAGATTATTTATTTTTCGCGCTTATTTAAGCTTCGCGTAGCCGCCGAGGTTGTAAACGTTCGCGTATCCGAGAGCCTTTGCAGTCTCCACCGCCTTGGCCGCTCTGCCGCCGCTCGCGCAGCAGAATATCAATGTATCGCCTTTTTCGCAGGCCGCAAGCCCGCTCTTAAGCTCGTCGATCGGGATATTAACGGAACCCTCGGCATGATCCTCGGCGTATTCCTCGGCGGTGCGCACGTCGATCAGCTTTGCTCCGTCCGCGAGCAGAACGCCCGCCTCGTCGGCTTCTATCGAATCGCCGCCCAGCTCGCTCATAGGTATCCTTACCTCGCTTGCGCCGTCGCCCGCGATCATAACATCCCCCTCGATCGTCATATGCTTTAAGTCGATATCCGCCGCCTTTTTAAGCTGATAGCACTTCGCGCAGTCGGTGAACATGATAACCAGTCCGCCGTCGCACGCCGCGTACAGTCTGTCCTTACACTCCGCCAGAGCGTTGATGTTATACTTATCGCCATAGCTATGCGGAACATCCGAGGAGTAAAATGTGTCGGTTTGAAGCCGGAGGCGCATGCCCTCGGGAAGCTCTGCCCAGACTTTGGATTCGCCGGTTCTGTCGTTTTTCGTAAGCGTAACGTCCTTTCCGTTCCACGTTGCGTACTGCACCGGTCTGTCAAAATCCTCGGGCTCCTCGTCTTGTTCATCGACCGCTCCGTCCGCTTTCGCCGAGCCGTAATACTCGACGATGATCGCGTAGAGCTGCTTGTTGGAGCTTCCGCCGTAGACATATACCGGCAGCTTTTCGGTTATCTCAAGGCTCGCCGCCGCGGTTCCGGTGCCGCCGGGCATCTCGGTGTTAACGTCGTCGCTCTGCCAGATCTTCATGCTTCTGGCGGCCTCGCTGCCTTGGAATACTGCCGAGACCTTGCAGGGCACTTTCTTGGGAGTGAAGTAGAAGTTTCTGTTGGTCGTGTTTCCGCCGCCCGCCTGCCATGCCTGAGTGAACTCGTAGTTATACTCGGTCTCGTTGATATCCTTATAAGTGTATTTCGCGGTTGAATCAACAACTTTCCATAAGCCGAAGCCCGACACGCCGTTTACGGTCGAATCCAGCGGCGTGCTGTCGGCGTTGGTGCCCGACGTGAGCTTGCTGTAGTCATTGCCGCCCGTGTACGCGCTGTTCAGAGAAATAACCTCTATCTCGCTCTCCACGGGTGTGGAGTAAGTATGCTCGATCGGCTCGGCAAGCGGGATCATGCTCTGCGGACTCTTCCAAACAAATAATTTTATGCGGCTTCCGTCCGACGCACCGAGCGCCACGTCATACTCGCCTCCGCCGTTTATAACAGTGTCAGTATTGATCACATCAAGCGCTCCCTCGCTGTCATAAGCCGCCGCGATAAGGCTCGCGTCCGTGGGAGCCGCGCTGCCGCGATAGGTCACAGTTACCTTGAGGTTTCCGTCTGTCTTATTTAATACCTTTTCTATAATGTACGGATTATCGTCGTTGGGCACGTAATGATTTATTCTGAAATAGTCAAGATTTACTCCGTTTGTCTGAATGTATATGTCGCCTCTACCGTCCTTGTCGATCTTGCCCGATGCTTTCGCCGCGTCGATAACGCTCGGATTAAGATTAAGCGATACTTCGGTCCATGCCGCCCAGCCGCCTGTCGCGTCCGCCTGAACGGAGGCTATCAGATTTTCGGCCTTTGAGCTCTTGTCAAAACTTACATATATCATGCCCGCGTTTCTGCCCGCCACTCTGGCTATAAAGCTGTCGATATACTCAAGGTTCACCGACTTATAGAGCATCCACTCGTTCGCCGTGCTGCCCGCGTCAAATCCGCC
>CANRHV010000016.1 GCA_947630505.1 uncultured Monoglobus sp.
TCATTTCAAATATCATCTTTATTTCATCCCTTCATCTTAATGAATGGTCGTTAGCGGTTATTATTCGATAATATTATGATGAAATCCAAACGAGCTTGTCAAGGTTTACTCAGCAGAGCAAATCAGCACAGGATTTTGCGGATTTGATTGAGCAATATTCACCGATAACCGAGCTTGACACGGTTCTGCTCAATACCTTGATTGAGAAAATCGTCATTCATGAGCATACCGATGAGGATGGTAACAAGATTATGCCGATTGAGATTTATTATCGTTTTATCGGCAAGGTTGGGAATACACAGTAAGATTTTAAGGGCGGTTTATCACAGCCGCCCATTTACAGAAGTTTACCACCGCAATAAACATATGACTTGGGAAGACAATTGGGATATATTATCAACATTTTTTGCATATCCTGTGGAGATTCGCAAGATAATATATACAACAAATATTATCGAGGGCTTAAACCGACAGTTCAGGAAAGTAACAAAGACCAAGTCGGTGTTTCCGACGGATGATTCACTGAGGAAAATGCTGTATCTTGCATCACGGAATATCACAAAGAAATGGACACAGAGGTACAAGAATTGGGACATAGTGATCCGGCAGCTTGAGATCATGCATGAGGAAAAAACAGCGTAAGCGGGGCTCTGCCCCGAACCCCGAAGTTTAGCGCATTGGTTTTCCCTGAAACGGGAAAACGAGCGGCAAGCCGCCCGTTTCAGTGCAAAATCCGCAAGACCGCTCCGGTTGCTCTTCAGCAGAGCCGTACCCTGCCTTACGGCAAAAGCCAATATATGATTATTGGCACATTAACCTAAGTTTAAACCCATGATTTTCGCCATGTCGATGTCTGTCGTTTACTACCTACACATCTTTTTCCACAGAGCCCTCAAAGTTAACTTTACTACAAACAGATTATGTATTTATCCGCAAATCACCGCATTATTTGCTAAATATTTCGCTTGTGATGATGATAACTGTTTTTTCTCATAAGATCTAATAATTTCACAGTGATAAATATCATCACTTGTTGGACAATAATCAACTATTGCGTTTTTATCGTAACATAATCCTGCTGTTACATAAACAACCGTACCCGTAAAGTTTTCTTTCATAAGTTTTACTGAGGCGTCAAATGACCTTTCAGCTTGTCTGTCAACAGATAGTCCTTTTGAATCTTTAAAGGCAGCGCTTGAAATAATTCCTCGTTCTTTATCTTTCCAATACACGTTATTTGGCCTAATAGAACGAAACAGTTTTTCATTTTTATCAATATAATTGTCCATCAAAACTCTCCTATAATATCATTAATTTCATTAATATCAAAACGAATTTCTTTCTCTAACTCTTGTCCATTATTTATTCTAAATATATGCACGATATTATTATCGAACAATTCAATCTCTAAGTAATTTCCATCATCATCTTCATATTCAAGCTGAATACTTTCGCAGGCAGTTGGGAATAAATCCGGCTGTGTTTTTAAATTATTTAATAAATCCTTCACTTGAAAGATTAACTGTTGAGAAATTGGCTTTGCACCATAACCATTCCAGTTATTTTCATATTGTGAAATTTTATTTAATTTTTCAATATTCTCATTTAACTTTGCTTTATTAGAATTTTCCTGCACAAAATTAGGATACAATATATCGGTATGTTGATCAATATAACATACATCATATGAACATATGCATGGAGAAACAGGATACATCATAATAAAACTAGAAAGAACAATTTCTGATAACATCTAGGATCACCCCTTCTTTTCGACATTAATATAATAGCTTCCTAACAAATCGTTGTTGAAATAGATATTTGTTGTTAATTTTTGTTGACTTTCAATCGGTACATTTCTAAAATCAACGCCAATACTCACGCCATACACGGCATCATCTTTCATATTAGGAATTTGACGTTCTTTCAACTCAATATTATCAGTCGCTAATACTTTTTTATTACCCGAAAGCAGTTCATATTTAACAATATTATTTGTCTTACAATCGATTTCAGTTATAATAAAATTACACGAAAACGTATATAGCGTTGGGAAATTATCAACAACAATTTTTTGCATTGTATTTTTCAAATTGATATTTTTAGTTTCCCTATTATATGTTACTGCATCTCCGTATTCAAAAAATAAAACTTTTGGCATATATATACCTCCTTTTATTATATTTATCCTCCTAATTTGTTTTATACAATTAATGTTACAAATATTTAACGTTAATATAACATTTTTGTAAATTATCTATTAACATTATATGATATTTCTTTGCATTTTGCAATACTTAATTCCAATTTTTAATAAAAACTTAATATATGCATTGATTAATCTCATACTATCAACAGATATAATTTAATTCCTACATATCTACAGATGAGATTCGTATTTTTCCATCGACAGATAGGTTCGTCGACGACGGCGACGACGGTGGATTCGGAATTTGAGAATATATATCCTATCTGTAGATACAATCTGATTTCTATTCATCTGTATATATAACCTGATATCTACCCATCTGTAGATACAACCTGATCTCTACCTATCTATAGATATAGCTTGTTTCCTATCAATCTGTAGATATAACTTATTTTCTATCTATCTGTAGATACAACTTATTTTCTGCCTATCTATAGATATAGCTTATTTTCTGCCTATCTATAGATATAGCTTATTTTCTGCCTATCTATAGATATAGCTTATTTTCTGCCTATCTGTAGATATAAATTATTTCATATCAATCTATGGATATAGCTTAATATATATCTATAAATAAGATATATATTAAGCTACGCCCATCTACAGATAGTATTCATATTGTTTGACTTGACGCCGAAATTGACGGCGGAATAGATCATAATAGATCATAATAGATATAAATAAATGCAAATAAATAATAAAAAAAATAGTGATCAGAAGATAACAGCAATTTGCTAATTTCTAATCACTATGATGGTGGAGATAGGGGGATTCGAACCCCCGACCTCTTACATGCGAAGCAAGCGCTCTCCCAACTGAGCTATACCCCCATGTCTAATATAATGTCCCACAAAACGCACTTCGTTGGCGTTTTGCGGGAGCCCTGTTCGCGCACTTCGTGCGCTCTCGGCTCATAAAAATCAGCGAGGAGAATAACGGATGTTTCCTATTCGCTATTCTCTAATCGCTAATCTCTACTTTGGCAGGGGTAGTAAGACTTGAACTCACGGCACGCGGTTTTGGAGACCGCTGCTCTACCAACTGAGCTATACCCCTAAATCCAACTATGATATTCTATCACATTATTTTCGCCGTGTCAAGATATTTTTTTATTTTTTTACAGCAAGCCGTTTTTGCGCAGGATCGGCTTCACTCGTTTGGTAAACAGCGCCGCGATAACGCAGCTGAGAATATCTCCCGGCAGGGTCAGCAAAAAGCAATAGAGCATTACTGTGCCGATCGCTATCGGCGAGTTTATCACCAGATTGCACAGGATATAATAATACGGCACGCCGATCAGGTACACGCAGCCGATGCCCGCCAGCGCCGCGGCGAGCAGCCGCGCAAACGACGGTTCCTCTCTCTTTTCGGCGATATATCCCGCGACATACGCGCCGAGGCAGAATCCGATTATGTAGCCGAAGGTCGGCTTGAACACATAATATATCCCGCCGCCCTGCGTGAATATCGGTATGCCTATCAGCCCCAGCGCCAGATACACCGCCGCGCTGAGCGCTCCGTATTTTTTGCCGAGCATCAGTCCCGCCAGAACCACAAACAGCGTTTGCAGAGTGAACGGGCACACCGGCACCGGAATTTTTATAAAAGCCCCGACCGCGATAAGCGCGGTGAATATCGCGCACGCCGCCATCTTTTTTATCGTAAGTCCCGAATTACGCACTTTGATCTCCTCCTTGATGCTTTGTCTTTCAGCGCATATTCGGGATTATAACACATTCGGCTCATATTGTCAACCTTAAATATTATTTTGGTTTACATTATTTTTGTCTATCAGTCTGTAATTTATCTCGTCGGTCAGGTATTCTTTAATATAGTGAATATAATCGAGGTCGGGCACAAAGCCCATACCGCGGCAGAACGAGTAATACACGTCCACGCACTTGAACGAGTCCTCAAGACCCATCAGCGAGTCGGTGTCGATCTTCGGCAGGGATAGGACGGTCTTTCCCGACAAGTATTCGCGCGCGTATTTCGCCCACTGGCTGTAGGCTTTTTCGACCGACTCGTCAAAATATATTCCTGTCAGCTTGTAGGCGGTCATATTGTCACACTCGAGCTTGTTTCGCCGACAGATGATCTTGAGACCGCGCAGCAGATCGATCCTGCGCTTTATGTCCACCTTTTCATAAAGGAACTCGGGCATCTCGGCGCCGCTCCACTGTTCCAGTATTTCGATCAGGTCGCCGTCCAGTTCCACAAAGGCCGGGTCAAAATCAAGATACGCTTTGCCGAGCCGCGCGCCGACCGCATCGAGAGACTTTTTGACGTGATCGGGATTCTCGGCCGAGAAAACATAGCCCGTGTCGTACATGCCTATCCTGCCCGCGCGGCCCGCGATCTGCCTGATTTCATAAGGGCGCAGCATACGGTAGTGCTTGCCGTCATATTTTTTGAGCGTGGTGAACAGCACACGCCTTATCGGGAGGTTGAGCCCCATGCCGATGGCGTCGGTCGCGACTATTACCTTGGTCTCACGGTCCAAAAACATCTGCATCTGCTTTACTCTGGCGTGGTACGGCAGGGCGCCGTAGATAACGCTGCAGCTTATTCCGCGTTTTCTCAGGATATCGGCCAGCGTCAGAACCGCCTTCCGCGAGAACGCGATCAGCGCGTCGCCGTACTCGAGCTTGCTTATGTCGATGCCCGAAAGCGGCTCGCGTTGTCTGTACTCGCCTCCGCGCGGGCTGTCGTCATACACCAGCGGAGCGCGGCGCTTGTAGTTTATGACCTTGTACTCGTCGCCGCAATCCTCGATCAGGCGGATCAGTATACCGAGCCCCTCGGGCGCTGTGCAAAGGTGTATTTCGTCGGCGCACATTCCCAATATGGCGCGGGTCCAAGCGCAGCCGCGCAAACGGTCGCCGATCATCTGGCACTCGTCGATCACGCACACCTCGTACTCGGTGTGAAGGTCGGCCAGTTCGACGGTCGAGGCCATGTGAGTGGCGTAGGGATTGATATCCTCCTCCTCGCCGGTCCTCATGCTGCAAAGCACGTAGTCCTTCATCAGCGTTTCCTGTATCTCAAGCGCAAGCAGTCTGAGCGGGCCCAGATACACGCCGTTTTTCGCGGCCTTGAGGCGTTTCAGCGCGTTGAAGGTCTTGCCGGTGTTTGTGCCGCCGCAATGGATAACGAACCTGCGCCGCATGAGCCGCGCCGCGGGATAGAGCTGCTTGGGATTGGTGAGCAGCGCCTTCTCGATCTTGACCCTGATATGCTCGATAACGTACCTCTCCCTATAGATCTCGGTCAGCGTCTTTGTTTTCAGGTCGTCAACGAAACGCTCGTCCGCCGCCAGGACCTCAAGGTCTATGCGGGCTCTGTTTTCGTGCTTTCTGAAATACTGGTTATATTGAAGGACCTCGGCCTTTGATATTTTATATATGATGTCGTCATACGGTACCGTTTTGAATATATTTCTGATCTTCTTGTTCTGCGACTGAGGGTAGTTCGAAAAATAAATATGCCGAAACTCGGCGAGCTTTTCTTTAAGCTGTTTGAGCGCGCTTTGGCTCGTCGTGCGGCGGCGGAACTTTCGGTAAAGCTCCATCAGCTCGTCCCGACGGTTTGATATCCTTATCTTCTTACGCTTGCGATAGGGACGCAGAGGATTTTCCTCGGTCACGGTATGCTCCTCCGAGTACGCGGCGTAAAGATAATTTTTTAAAAAGCTTCTTCCGTTGTTTGAGTCCTGCAATTTATTTTCTCCCTTTGCCAAACTTGCGCCGCGCAAAAAACGCGGCTATATTTATTTTAGCACATTCCGCGCGCGTTGTAAACCGAAATTTAAAAGGCGCGGCATTTCCGCCGCGCCGATATTCCGGCTTATTTCAGATCCTTCATGTCAACGTTGTCCATATCATCGAAGGTCTGGTTCTCGCCGACCATGCCCCAGATGAAGGTATAGTTACGGGTGCCGACTCCCGAGTGGATCGACCAGCTGGGAGAAATAACGGCCTCCTCATTTCTCATAACCAGATGGCGCGTCTCCTGCGGCTCGCCCATCATGTGGAACACCACGTCGTCCTCGCCCAGCTCGAAGTAGAGATAAACCTCCATTCTTCTCTCGTGGGTGTGGCAGGGCATCGTGTTCCAGTTGCTGCCCACGTCGAGCGATGTCATGCCCATTACCAGCTGGCAGCTTTGGCATACGTCGGGGTGTATGTACTGATTGATAACTCTCTTGTTGCACTCCTCAATGCTGCCCAGGGGGCGCTTGTTTGCCATTTCCATCGTGATCTTGAGCGTGGGATAGGTGTGGTGCGCGGGGGCCGAGTTCAGATAAAAGTGAGCCGGCTTTGACGCATCCTTGCTCTTGAACGATACCTCTTTGATACCCATTCCGGCATACAGGCCGTCCTTGTAGTCAAGGTCGTACTCCTCGCCGTCCAAAATAACCGTGCCGGGGCCGCCAATGTTGATAACGCCCAGCTCGCGGCGCTCCAGGAAGTAGTCAACTCCCAGCTCGTGGCCCGCCTCGAGAGACAGGGTCTCGTTCACGGGGCAGACACCGCCGACGATTATTCTGTCAACGTGACTGTACACCAGACGAACCTTGTCGGGCGTGAACAGATCCTGAATGAGATAGTCATGTCTCATGCGGTCGGTCGTGTAATGCTTGGCGTCATCGGGATGCCAGGGATTTCTGATTTCAATATCCATAATATATCTCCTCCTTAAAAAATTTTTACGCTGATATGATTTTACCATATATCGGTATCTTTTGCAAGCGGTAAATTAAATATTTCGAAAGACGGCGGGCAAAATCTTTGTTAATCCCTGTCGTCGATTATATTGCCGATCTCGGCGTTTTTGTCAACCAAGCCCATCGAGTACCTGCCGATAAACTCGGAGCCTCTCGCCGTGGTCGACTGCCGCCCCGCCACCTGCGACCGCCTCACCTTGTGGGCGCGCCAGTCGCCGCCGTTGTTGGCGTCGTTTAAAAGCAGCGGCTGAAAGTTGTCCATTGCGTGGGCGAACCTCGCCTCGGGCGTGGCGAAATTCTCAAAATCATCAAACAATTGCCGAAGCTCCCTCGCCTGGTCCTCGGGCAGCAGCCCGAATATCCGCTCCGCGGCTTTTGCCTCGCGTTCCTTTTGGGTCTTTAAATTTTCCTCGTCGTAGGCGTAGGTGTCGCCCGCGTCGATCTCCACGATATCGTGGATCAGCGCCGTCATCATCGCCTTCGCCGGGTCGAACTCCTCGTTTGAATATTCTTTTAACAGATATATCATCATCGCCATGTGCCACGCGTGCTCCGCGTCGTTCTCGCGGCGCGAGCCGTCCGACAAATGGTTCTGTCGGAATATTGACTTCTCCTTGTCGGCCTCGAGTATAAAATTTAGCTGCTTTTCAAAACGTCCGCTGTCCATATTTCCACCTCGCTGTAATAATAAAATAATTATATCACAAGAGCAGTCGTTATTCAATCATAAAAAATTTTTATAAAATATTTTACATGTACAATTTTTGGCATCCCGAATATGTTATATTAATATCGCAAAAGCAAAAACCTCTCCAATATTAAAATTTCTCTTAAAGTAAGCGCCGCCTGCGGAAATATTCCGCAGCCGGCGTTTACTTTTTGCGGCAAACAAAATTTATAAGGTCTAATATCATCCGCTCGTGTCTGCCTCGCCCCTTGGGGAGAGCCTAGTTGCTAGTCCCTATTTCCTAGTCCCTACGTTGGCAGCTCTCCCCAAGGGGCGAGCCGGGACGCCGCTGCCGTCCGACAGCATATGATATGTCGAAACTATCACCACGGCGGATATCAAAAACGTCAATATATCCGAAACGGGCATCGAGTACAGCACTCCGTCAAGGCCGAAGAAACTCGGCAGCGCGAGCGCGAAGCCCACGCCGAACACGATTTCTCTTACCATGGACAGCATTGTTGACGCAGCGGCCCTGCCCATCGCCTGAAGAAATATGAACGCCGCCTTGTTTACGCAGGCGAAGATCATCATGCACAGGTACACCCTGAACGCCTTTACCGCGAACTCGGCGTAATACGTGCTCTCGTTGGCGGCCCCAAACACCGCTATCAGCTGCCGCGGGCAAAGCTCGGCCAGAGCCAGAGCCGCGGCGCCCACCTGCGCCTCGCACGCGAGCAGCATGGTGAACAGCTTTTTCACTCTGCCTTTAAACCCGGCGCCCATATTGAAGCCCACGATCGGGATACAGCCCGCCGCCATGCCCACGACGATCGAGATCACTATCTGGAAAAACTTCATAACGATACCCACGACCGCCATCGGTATCTGGGCGTACTGCTCCTGCGAGAATATCGGGTCGAGCGCGCCGTATTTTCTTATCATGTTGTTTATCGCCGCCATGGCCGCCACCAGCGAGATCTGCGACAAAAAGCTGCATATGCCGAGAGGTATTATCTTTGCGATCACCGCGCCGCTCGGCCTGAAACTCGATTTTTTGAGACTGACGGTTTTTGTCCTCGTCAGGTACCAAACCGCCAGAGCCGCGGTTACGATCTGCCCCGCGACCGTGGCGACCGCCGCTCCTGTCATTCCCCATTTAAACGCGAATATAAATATCGGGTCGAGCACGATATTAACCGCCGCGCCCGCCAAGGTCGACGCCATCGCGAACTTCGGACTGCCGTCCGAGCGTATCACGGGATTCATCGCCTGGCCGAACACATAAAACGGTATTCCGAGCGTGATATAAAAGAAGTATTCCTTTGAATACTCAAAGGTCTCGCTGTTGACTGTTCCGCCGAACACCGTGACGATTGGGTCCTGCAGCATAAGATACGCGGCGCACAGCGCCATGCCGCTTAAAACCGACAGCACGACAGACGTGCCCACGCTCTTTTCCGCGTCGCTCATGTTGCCTCCGCCGAGGCATAGGCTGACAAAGGCGCAGCAGCCGTCGCCTATCATGACCGCGACCGCGAGCGCTATTACCGTCAGCGGGAACACAACCGTATTGGCCGCGTTTCCGTATGAGCCCAGATAATCGGCGTTGGCGATAAATATCTGGTCCACGATATTATACAGCGCGGCTACAAGCAGCGATATGATGCAGGGCACCGCGTACTTCCTCATTAAAACTCCGACTTTTTCCTCTCCCAAATACGAGTTTGATTCCTTCATTTTAACATTCCTTTCCTATTTTTTGTGGGGCGCTTATTTTTCCTTAAAAGAAACAGCGCGCAAATCCATCCGGATTTACGCGCTGTACGCCACTCGACTTATATATTCTATCACGGACCCGCCTGTTTTTCAAAGGCAAAAATGCACAAAATTAATATGGTTTTTCGCAATAATATACTCTCTTTTCGCTTGACAAATTACCGATTTTCGGTCATAATATTATTAAAATATGAAGGAGGCGCCCGCATGAAACGCAGGATATTAAAAATTGTTTCGTTGTTTTTTATAATATCACAGCTGCTCTGCTTAGCCGCGCCCATCGCCTCCGCGCGGGAACCCCTCGAGCTGACGCCCGAGGAGCAGGATTATATTTCATCGCACCAAACGCTTCGAATAGGCTATGTGCAGGACCGCGTGCCCGTGTCATTTTCGGACGAGAACGGGGAATTCGCGGGAATTTCCAGATACATCTTCGACTACGTGAGCGAGCTCTGCGGCATGGATTTTGAGTATGTGCCCCTGCCCGCCGGAGACGTCACTTACGACTATCTTGTAAGCGCGGATCTTGACCTGGTGTCGAGCGTTGAATATAACAAAGAGAACCAAAATGCCCGCGGCATCCTGATCAGCGACCCGTATCTTTCGAGCCGAAAAGTGGTGGTCGCGCGCGAGGGTCTGGTGTTCAGCCGCGACGCCGAAATGACGATCGCCATATCCACCGGCTCGCAGACGCTCAGAAAGGTGCTGAGCGAGATGTATCCCCATTTCAAGCTCGTTGATTATCCCTCGATCGACGCCTGCTTTGACGCGGTCAACTCGGGCGAAGCCGACCTGATGATACAGAACCAATATGTAGTGGAATACTGGCTTTCAAAACCGATCTACGAAAAACTCAAGGTTATCCCCGTGCCGGGACTTGACGACCAGCTTTGCTTTTCCGCGGTAGTGAAATTCGGCGAGAACAGCGAGCAGTCTCAGGCCGAAGGACGAACCATGATAGATATACTGAACAAGACCATAGCGTCCATATCCGAGGACGAGATCGGCAGCTGCACCATACAGGGAATAATGGATAACCAGTACCAATTCACGATATCGGATTTTCTGTACCGCTACCGTTATGCCGTGAGGGCCTCGGCGGCGCTGCTGCTTGTTATTCTGGTGCTGGCGTTCCTGCTTATCCGCCTGTACATACGCTACACCAAAAACAAGGCCGACGCGAAAGCCAAAAACAGATTTTTGTCCACAATGAGCCACGAGCTGCGCACTCCGCTCAACGGGCTTATCGGATTAAATCAGCTGATGACCCGCAACGCGGACGACACCGAGCGCGTTCGCGGCTATCTCAAGCAGTCGAACGTGACCGCCAACTATCTGCTGTCACTGGTAAACGACATGCTCGACATGTCGGAGCTTAAAGACGAGAACCCGACGCTCGCTAGCGAGACGGTGGAGCTTGAGCTCATACTCAAAACCGTTGACACGATCGCGAAAAGCGCCATGTCCGAAAAAGGCCTGACCTACGAACTTGAATACGACCTCGCATGGCCGTATGTTTCAGGCGACGGCGCGCGTATTCAGCAGGTGCTGATGAATCTTCTGGACAACGCGCGGAAATTCACTCCGCAGGGCGGCAAGGTAACGCTGTCGCTCAGCCAAAAGCTGACCGAGGGCGGCGACGTGCTGACCACGGCGGTCGTTTCGGACAACGGCTGCGGAATGAGCGAGGATTTCCAAAAGCAGATCTTCGACATATTCGCGCGGGAGCCGGGCACCGTTTCCAAGGGAAATCAGGGCACGGGTCTCGGACTGCCCATAAGCCGCCGTCTCGCTCTGCTAATGGGCGGCGATTTGACATTCACCAGCCGCAAGGACGAGGGCAGCACATTCACATTCACGTTCACGGCGCCTCCGGCCGCGCCCCCGCAAAGATCCGACGATGCGGAGCCTTCCGAAAATAAAGCGCGTCCGTGCATCCTCGCCGCGGAGGACAACGAGCTCAACGCCGAGATATTGATCGAACTGCTGCGCGAAAGCGGCTTTGAGGCTGACCTCGCCGAAAACGGCAGGATCGCCCTTGACATGTTCTCGAAATCGGAAGTCGGGACCTACGGCGTTATACTTATGGACCTGCTGATGCCCGAGATGGACGGATTCGAGGCCGCCAAGGCCATCCGCGCCTTAAGCAGGCCCGACGCGAAAACGGTGCGCATCTTCGCCTGCACCGCCAACACCTCCGACGAGGACAGAAAAAAAGCCGCCCAAAGCGGCATGGACGACTTTGTCGAAAAACCCGTGGACATAAACGAGTTGATCAAATTGATAGAATAACGAACAGGACGGCAAAAACGCCGTCCCGTTTTTTTATATTACTCTTTTCCGTTCCAGCAGTAGGTGCAGAGCTTGCACTCTGGAAGGCCGATCGCCTCTATCATATCGTCAAGCCTGTTGTACATCAGCGATGTGAAATTCTGCTCCTTGCACATTTCGTCGACCATTTCCTTATAGTTTTGGCTTTCGGGGTTCGCGTAATCCGCAAGCACCTCGTCGGGCACATCGTCGCCCTCGCGCTTTCTTATTGTGCGGCGCGCTATCAGATCAAGCTCCGACTTTGAGCGCGAGAAATTCAGATACTTGCAACCGAACATGATCGGCGGGCATGCGGGTCTGATATGCACCTCGGTGGCGCCGCTGTTGTACAGGAACTCGGTGGTCTCTCGAAGCTGAGTTCCGCGCACTATCGAATCATCGATCAGCAGCAGACTTTTGTCGTGTATCAGCTCCTTGACCGGGATCAGCTTCATCTTGGCTATAACATCGCGCTGCGCCTGATTGGGCGGCATGAACGAGCGCGGCCACGTGGGCGTGTACTTGATAAACGGCCGCGAAAACGGTATGCCCGACTTGTTGGCGTAGCCTATGGCGTGCGCCGTGCCCGAATCGGGAACGCCCGCCACCATATCGGGTTTAACATTGTCGCGCTCCGCCAGCTTGTGACCGCAGTTGTAGCGCATCTGCTCAACGTTGACGCCCTCGTATGTTGAAGGCGGATATCCGTAATAGACCCAGAGGAACGAGCATATCTTCATCTCATCTCCCGGCGGCGCCACCGTCTCGGCGCTCTCGGGCGTCACGAACACGATCTCGCCGGGGCCCAGCTCTTTATATGTGTTATATCCCAGATTCAGATATGCGAAGCTCTCGAACGAGGCGCACATCGCGCCGTCCTTTTTACCTATGACTATCGGCGTTCTGCCAAGTCTGTCGCGCGCGGCGTATATGCCGCCGTCCGTGAGAATGAGCAGCGACATCGAGCCGTCGATCAATTTCTGCGCCAGCTTTATTCCGTCAACTATGCTGTCGGCCTGATTGACGATCGCCGCCACAAGCTCGGTCTGGTTAACGCTGCCGCCGCTCATCTCAAGGAAGTGGGTCACACCCTTGTTATACGCCTTTTCCACAAGCTCGTCCATATTGTTGATCCTGCCGACCGTGGTTATCGCGAAGCTGCCCAGATGCGAGCGCACGATCAGCGGCTGCGGCTCGTTGTCCGAAATGCAGCCTATGCCCGACGTGCCCTTCATCTTTTCAACGTCTCTCTCAAATTTCGTTCTGAACGGCGAGTTTTCGATGTTGTGAATGGCGCGGTCAAAGCCCTTGTCGCCGTGCACAACCATTCCGCCTCTCTTTGTGCCCAGGTGTGAATGATAATCAATTCCGAAAAATAAATCAAGCACACAGTCTTTTTTTGAAGTTACACCAAATATTCCTCCCATAGCAAACTCCTTTCATGCCGTAAGTTCATAAATCCGCCGACTGTATAGGCCAAATTGATTTTTTATTTTTGCTGATTTAATTATATACTGTTTCAAAATAAAATTCAACAATATTTTTACAAATTTTCGCAGTTTTTATAATATAATTCAGTTCGGCTCGACCGCATATTTATATCACTCATTATATCAAAACCGTTGTTGACAACAATTTTTACAACAGATATAATTAATTCAAATATAAATCAAGAAGTGTGATAAAATATGAAACCATTTTTAGAAAAAAGTATTACCGCAAATAATAAAGCTTATATCATACGCGGCTTTAATGAAAACGACAAAGAGAATTTTATCAAAGTGCACCAAAAGACATCAACTTCAAATATTATATACAGCAATCCCGATTTTTGCCGATATTTTTTCGCAAACGTTCCCGATGAAAATGAATTGATTTTTTCAATTATCGAGAAATCCTCAGGCGCATATTGCGGATTTTGCAATTTGAGAAACACCAACACCATCAGACCCGAAATAGGCATACGCCTCATGCCCGAATATCAAAGAAAAGGCATAGGCACGCAGGCCTTGCCCTTGATAATACGCTTTTTTAAAAACAGCCGCCCTTTGGCAGAAATCATAGCCAAATCATATAATGACAATATCGGAAGCATCCGATTGCTGAAAAAATTGGGCGCAGCGGAAATCGGCACAGAGCTAGGCGAATACGAAAAATTCCTCCGCTCTTTTCAAAATCTCGGCCCTATTTCTCCCGAGTTTCAAACTAAGGACGAGCGTTTTATAGTAATATACCATTTTACTAACATTTAAAAATCATATTATCGGTAACAGTTCAACCAGAAAAACTACGGCGCTGGCGCACAGCGCCACGGTTATAAGACTCTTTCGGCAATAGGCCAGAATAAGCGCCGTCACAAATCCGGCCGCCGAGGCGCATTTGCCCGACGAGGCCGTGAGGATGGCGGGGAACACCATCACCGACAGCGTAACAAAAGGCACGTAATATAAAAACGAGCGAATAAATTTATTTTTTATTTCTCTGCGTATAAGCGTCAGCGGCAAAAGGCGGATCAGATATGTGACGATCGCCATAACCGCGATATATGTGTAAACGCTCGGCCTCATGATAACTCCTCCTGTTGTCCGCCGCTTTCGTCGTCCGCGATCGGAAAGAAAACCGCGGCGGCGCCCGAAATAACGACTGTCAAAATAATTATCCGAAATCCCGACGATATCTCTTTAAGCGCCGGAGCCGCGGCAAACAGCAGGCTCAGCAGCATTGAGATCACGACTATCCCTGCCACGACCTTGCTGTCGCGGGCGGGCGGAATGATTATCGCGATAAACATGCCGTAAAGCGCAATGCTCAGCGCGCTGACAACGCGGGCGGGCAGCAAGCCGCCCGAAACCACTCCCAAAAAAGTGCCTCCTACCCAGCCCAGCGCCGAGACCGCGACCAGCCCGTAAAAATAAAACGGACTGAGCCGTCCCTCGCGGCTGACCGAAACGCCGAAGATCTCGTCAGTCACGCCGTACGCCATAAAAAACCTGTGGAAAAACGGCGTTTTTTCATCTATTTTCTGCGACAGCGAGCAGGACATCAGGCAGTATCTCAGATTTATCACAAACTGCGTGGCCGCCATCTCGGCGAGAGGCGCGCCGGCGGTAATAAGAGTGAGACCGGAAAACTGCCCCGCGCTGGTCAAGTTCGAGGCGGAAAGCAGCACCGCCTGAAATACCGACAGTCCGCAGTTTTTCGCCATGATCCCGAACGTGAACGAAACCGCCAGATAGCCGAGAAAAATAGGTATCCCCGCTCCGACGCCCGCCGCGAAATAAACGTGTCGTTTCATAAACAATTCCCCTTTATACACAAAACCAAATTGCCCGTTTTAAGAGCAAAAAACATTGTACCACACAAACAAACACCCGTCAACCAAAGATTTCCGCACATCAAAGATATTCAATATATGTTTATCTCAAAAACAAAGACGGGTTATCGGCCCGCCTCATCTAATTATTATTTTGAATTATTTTGAAATAAACCGCTTCCATCTTTTGAGCACGTCCTTCAGCGGCTCGTCGAGATAGGTATGCGCTTTTTCCTTGATTTGATCGGGGATCCCGTACGCCGCTTCGGCTATGCTGCCCGCAATCGCCGCCAAAGTGTCGCTGTCGCCGCCTATTGATATGGCGTTCCGTATGGCGTCCTCAAAATCCTCGCTCTCCAAAAAAGCGATTATAGCCTGCGGCACGGACCCTTGACAGCTCTCATCAAAACGATATGTCGGGCGGATCTCGTCGATCGTCGTCGACAGGTCGTATCCGTATTCCCGCTCGATATGCTCCCTGACGCGCCTCTTGCATTCGTTCGGATCATCGTTTATGGGTTTTTCGCCGTCGAGACAATATCCGCCGAAATAGAAGCGGCACATGAAGATCGCGTCCGCGGTCGCCAACGCGCCTTTGATGCCCTCCGGGTGGTTGTGCGTTACCTCGGCGGACAGCTTTGCGCGCTTTCCGACGATTGCCGGCAGCTTTCCGATCTCTGCGGCGGACTTAAGATCGGCCGCCCACGCGCAGGGCGAAACGCGCATAGCCGAGCCGTTGCCGTAGCTGTCGTACGGCTTGCGGTCGTCCGTAAAAAGCCACTTCCTGAACCTGCCTCCGTATCCGGCGTCGGGATACATCCTTCCGTATTTCTTCAATGCGTCAATAAAATCTTCTCTCGCGCCACCGCTCATGATCGCCTCCGCGACGGCGCAGGTCATAACTGTGTCGTCGGTAAAAAAGCAGTCGTCCCCAAACAGCGGAAAGTTCTTTGTTTTAATGTTTTTCCATTCGTAAACGGAACCTACGATATCTCCGATTATTGCTCCAAGCATTAAAATCACTCCTTCTTTTATTTCGTGATTTTATCATACATCATTTAAACAAGCCCGCGGTCGCCCGCCGCGCGACATTTTCACCCGAACCACAAGCTTCGGATAAATTTTATATTTAAAAAATTATTCAAGCAGCCAGTCAATTACATTTTTCTGTTTTATACCTCCGTAATTTGCCCCGCTGCCTATATCATCAAGAGTTAATAATGTCTTGGGATAATTATCTTTTATCTCTCGTAACGGCGCCAATTCCCGTTCCAAGGTCTTTTCATCAAGCACGCTTGCGGAAACCTGATAGTATTCCACCTCGTTCATATTGACCGCGACGAAATCAACTTCTTTTTTTGCCAGCTTACCGATATTAACTCTGTTTTTTCTTCTTAAAAGTTCAAGATAAACCACATTTTCAAGAAGATGTCCCAAATCCCTTGCGGATTGGCTTATTATATGGTTCCTGATCCCGCTGTCAACAAAATAATATTTACCGAGAGTCTTTAAAAACTGCCTGCCCTTTATATCGTATCTTGTCGCGTTATAGAGAATATAGCTGTCTGTCAACGCTCTTAAATACGCCTCAACCGTATTGGGCGAGATCTTTCTGCCGCCCGATATCAAAGTGTCGCTTATCTTCTTTGTTGATATGGGACTTCCTATACTTGAAGCGACGGTTTTTAATATATTTTCGAGTACAGATATGTCATTTATTTTTTCCCTTGCGGCAACATCTTTTAAGAGAATGGTGCTGTAAATGCCTTCAATATACTGGTTTATAACCTTTTCGTTATTTTCCAGATACGCGACATACGGGAACGATCCGTATCTTAAATATCTGTCAAAGATCTCTTTTTTGTTTTTGTCGCTTTCCTTTGTCGCCTCATAGTATTCCTTAAAAGAAAAAGGCAGCATATCGATTTGAATATATCTTCCCGAGAGCAATGTTGCCAGCTCTCCCGACAGCAAATAAGCGTTTGAGCCCGTAATATACACATCACAGTTTTTCTTCACAAAAAGGCTGTCGACCGCTTTTTCAAATCCGCTGCATTTCTGAACCTCATCAATAAAAATATAATTAATTTTGTCGAAGACAAGTTTTGAGGTTATATAGTTATATAACGCTTTATAATTAAGCAAATCGGCATTTTCGAGCTCTTCAAGATTGACCGATATAATTTGGCTGTCCTCCACACCCGCCTGCTTTAAACAGTCAATATACAACTCAAACAAGGTAGATTTACCGCATCTTCTGACACCGGTAATAACCTTGATAACCTGTTTATCTTTCAGCGCCATTAAATTATCTAAATATTCTTTTCGCCGGATCACTTTCACACCTCATTTCTTTATTTCTATATTAACACAAAAATATTATTTTGTCAACAGTTTTTTCTCATATCAGAAAAAACTCATCAAAACAAAGCCGACAAAAATCACCACACACAAAAACCCCAAAGCCTTGCGGCTTCGGGGTTTTGGGATATTCTGCGCAATTCTTATCTCTTTGAGAACTGGGGAGCGCGGCGGGCTGCTTTGAGTCCGTACTTCTTTCTCTCCTTCATTCTCGGGTCGCGGGTGAGGTATCCGGCCGCCTTGAGGACGGGTCTGAACTCCTCGTCAACCTCGAGCAGCGCTCTTGAAATGCCGTGACGGATAGCTCCGGCCTGACCGGTGAAGCCGCCGCCGCTCACGTTTACCAGAACGTCGAACTTGCCGAGCGTCTTGGTGGCGTCCATCGGCTGGCGAACGACAACCTTGAGCGTTTCAAGGCCGAAATAATCGTCGATATCTCTCTTGTTTATTGTGATCTTACCTGTGCCGGGCACCAATCTAACCCTGGCAACAGAACTCTTTCTTCTGCCTGTTCCGTAATACTGTACTGAATCTGCCATAATTATCTAAGTCCCCTTTCTTAAAACTCGCGCGTCCACTCGACCGGAGTCTGAGCGGCGTGCTCGTGGCTGTCGCCTGCGTAAATTCTCAGCTTTTTAAGCGCCTTGCGGCCCAGAGTGTTGTGCGGGATCATGCCCGACACGGCGAGTTCCATAGCCTTCTCGGGTCTCTTTTCCATCAGTTCCTTGTAGGACACCTCTTTTAAGTGGCCGATATAGCCCGTGTGTCTGTACCACTTCTTCTGCTGGAGCTTGTTGCCTGTGAGGACAGCGTCCTTGGCGTTGATTATGATAACATACTCGCCGCAGTCAACGCCCGGTGTGTACTCGGGACGGTGCTTGCCTCTGAGTATCGTGGCGGCCTGCGCCGCTACTCTTCCGAGAGGCTTGCCGGCAGCGTTGATAACGTACCATTTCTTCTCGATTTCATCGGCCTTTGCCATGAATGTTGACATAGTAATGAATTCCTCCTAAATATATAATAGTTAATTATCTTACAAAATTTTGGCGTCTTTCTCAAAACGTACCTTGCTATTATAATACGGGTTTGAAACTTTGTCAAGCACTTTTTTCAAAAAATTAATTTAGATGATTATAAGCTCTCGTTTTCGGCTTTTTTCTTTGAAATACTCGCGTATACTCACGCGCCATTTACAATTTTGTGCAACATGCCCAAAACAACATATTGACTTTTCGTGTCAAAAAACGCACGTTTCGTGTCATAGGTGTTGAAATATTTCAGGTTTTAATGTATGACTATATATGGAGATTTGTACCCAGCCGGGGAGGCAGATGTCAGGCTCGCCCCTTGGGGAGAGCTGTCACCGCAGGTGACTGAGAGGGGTCAACGTATGGACTAGGAATATCTTGCGGTGATTTTCAATCCTAGTACCTAGTACCTAATCACTAGTACCTATGTTAACCCCTCTCCGTCAGGCTTCGCCTGCCTCTCCCCAAGGGGCGAGGCAGGCGGGCGGATAATATCCGCCCCTACGGTATGGGGCGAGGCAAAAATGTGCAAAACATACTAAACGACCCTCCCCATTTTGGGGAGGGCCGTTTTGTCATATCAAATCAATTTGAATAATTCTTGCAAACCTGGCACTGTCCGAGACCCATCGCCTGAGCGTGCGAAACATCGGTAAAGTAAACAGTGCGGCTGTTGTCAAGGGTCGGGCACAGCAGCGACTTGTGGTACCTGGTTCCGCTCGGCGTGTAATACACAAAGCCGCTCGAATTGTCGGTTACCGGAGGCGGAGGCGCCGCGTCCGTCAGATACATTACCTTCATATATCCGTATTTGCCCTGATACTCAACGCGGTAAAAATCGCCGTAGTCCTCTATATAGCCCACCGCGCCGTTTAAAGGCACATCGGCTACGACCGAGGCGCTGTCGCTCGGAGCCGTGCGCAGCGAGGCCGACTCTTTCACGTTTGTCACATACAGGACCTTGCTGACGTTGGTGGCGGGCTTTTTGTCGGTCAGGTACCTGACAAGAATATATCCGTATTTGCCTTGGTATTCAACTCGGTAAAAATCGCCGTAATCCCCGATGTAGCCCACCGCGCCGTTTAAAGGCACGTTGACTATGACCGAGCTGTCGGCGCTGGGGGCTTTGCGCAGCGACGCGGCCTCGGCCACGCCCGTTACATAAAGAACTCTTGTCACATTGCGCGACGGCTCCCTGTCTGTCAGATAGCGGGAGTACATATAACCGTAATTTCCCTGACACTCCACGCGGTAGAAGTCGCCCAGATCTTCGATATAACCGACCGCGCTGTCTATCGGGATCGTCGCCACGATCGAGGCTCCCTCGGCGGGCGCGGAGCGGATATAAGCCGCCTCGTTCACGTTGGCGACATACAGCACCTTTGTGACAAATGTCGAGGGCGGGTTGTCCTTTAAATACGATTTTTCAAGATAGCCGAACGAGCCGTTATACTCGATCCTGGCAAATCCGTTTCCGACGTCCGACACAAAACCCACCGCGTTGTCAAACGGCACCGTGAATATAACGGGCGACGACCAGTCGGGCTCGCTGTGAACGTCAACATAGCTGAACTTGCCCGCTCGGGCATACACGACCTTTTTGACGGTCTGCTCATCGTAGTTCTGTATTTGAGCCGCCACCTCGGCTTTTTTCGCCGCCACCTCGGCCGCGGCATCGGATGTCAGAGCGGTCACGTCTATAGTGTCAAGCTCGGCCTGCGCCTCATAGAGCTGCCCCGCCGCCAAATACGCGTCCGCCCGAGCAAAAACGGGTCTCACGGCCGCCTCGGAGATATACCAATCCGCGCTCGTCACAGCGGCGTAGGCCTCGGGCGAGTCGATAAACGCGGTCGAGGTCACCGAGTCCCAGATCAGGGTCTTGCCCAGAAACTCCGATATCGCCCTTATCGGCACCATTGTGGTGTCGTTCAGCAGCACCGGAGCGCCGGTCATCTCGGACGTCGAGCCATTTAGATAATACGCCGTGCGGCTGCCGATGACCATTCCGCAGGCGTCCGCGCCGTCGGGGCTGTATATCGTCGCCTTCTGCATGGCCTCATCCCAGTCCACGCGGCAGCCGAAGCTTTCCGAAACGGTGCGCACGCCGCACATAGTGCAGTCGTCGATTATCATTCCCGTGCCGTCGGGCATGGGGTCATTGTTAACATAAATATTCACGCTCTCGATGCTTTGGCCCCACACGGGCAGACACGCAGCAAGCAGCGCGAACGCTAAAACCACAGATAGAACCTTTTTCATTTTTTCCACTCCTTCTAATTTTAAATATATTGATAATATATCACAAATACGCGTCTCTGTCAATCAGGGCGCGCGCTTTGATATAAGATAAAATTATTAATTTGTTTACAAATACGGCTTGATTGAAACAACTCGGTATTATATAATATATTTAACACATGAACGAACATATGGAGGTATTGTCTTGAGCGAACAAAAAGACTTAAAAAGCGGCTGTCTCGCGGTGCTTGACGCGGTGAACAGAATAATAATCGGCAAAGAGGACAAGACCCGAGAGATCCTGCTGGCGTTTCTGGCGGACGGCCACATAATGCTGGAGGACATTCCCGGAGTGGGCAAGACCACGCTGGCGGTGGCCTTCTCAAAGGCTCTCGGCCTTGAGTGCCGCAGGGTGCAGTTCACGCCCGACGTTATGCCGTCAGACCTGACGGGATTCTCGGTGTTCAACCCCAAGGACCGGGATTTTGTCTATCATCCGGGCAGCGTGTTCTGCAACCTGCTGCTTGCCGACGAGATCAACCGCACCTCGCCAAAAACCCAGTCGGCGCTGCTGGAGGTCATGGAGGAACGCCGCGTGACCGCCGAGGGCGTGACGCGGGAGGTGCCCGAGCCGTTTCTGGTAATAGCGACCCAAAACCCGTTCGGCAGCGCGGGTACCCAATATCTGCCCGACTCGCAGATCGACCGTTTTATGATCTCGATGACGATCGGATATCCCGACTATAAGAGCGAGCTTAAAATGGCAATGGAGGACGGCAGCGCGGACAAGCTCAAAAACTTAGGTCCGAGCCTCAGCCGCAACGAGCTGCTCGATATACAAAAAGAGGTTCAAAAAGTTTATATCAGCGACAAAATGTATGAATATATCCTGAACCTGGTGACCGCCACGCGGGATCACCGCGCGATAAAGCACGGCGCGGGACCGAGAGCGACCCTGGCGCTTGTGAAAATGTCGAGAGCCGCCGCGTGGCTCAACGGGCGCGATTTCGTGACGCCCGCCGATACCCTCGCGCAGTTCCCCTATGTGGTTCGCCACAGGATACGTTTAAGCTCGACAGAAAACGGCGCGCAAAAGGACGACGTGATCGCCGATATCGCCGCGTCGGTCAAAAAGCCCCCGATGGGAGAGCGCGTATAGATGAAAAAGATACTTTTGGTCCTGTTCGCCGCGGCGGCCTTTTATCTCGGCGGCGCGTATCGCTTTACTCCGCTGCTCGTTTTCGCGGTTGCAATAATTATGCTGCTTCCGACCATGTTTATTCTGTCGCGGGCGCTCGAAAAAAAGTTAAGCGTTAGGTTCGAGCGCCCCGAATATTCCGCCGAAAAGGGCTCCGAGGCTGCCATTTCCGTCATTTGCGAAAACGGCGGCAGGCTCCCCGTCACCCGATGCCGAGCCGATATTTCCGCAGCGTACCCGAACTCAAAGCCGAGCAAAATAAAATTTCAAATCGGCGCGGACGCAAACTCGGAGCAAACAAAAGAGCTTGAGATCAATGCGCCCTACTGCGGGCTTATTGAGCTTAAAATAGAAAAGCTAAAGGTCTGCGATTGGCTGAATATTTTTGCCGCCCCCAAAAAATGCGGCGCGGTCTGCCGCGCGGCAATTTATCCCAAGGAGCAAGAATTTGACGTGAGCCTCGCTCCCTCGCGGGGCATGAGCGGTTTCGCCGAGCGCCCGGGGCTCCGCGGCGGCAGCGACACCGAGATAAAAAGCCTCAGAGAATACGAGCACGGCGACTCGGCGCGGCTGATACATCGGAACCTGAGCGCCAGAACAGGCGAGCTCTGGGTCAAGGAGCTTGAAAAGCAGGCGGACTTTATCGCCGAGCTGTATCTTGACATGAGCGGCGCGGACAAGGCGGAGCCGCGGACTATGAGCCTTTTTTACGAAGTTTTATCGGCTCTCGCGGCGGGACTTCTCAAAAACGCCGCCGCTGTCCGCCTGTTTTACAAAAGCGGCGAAGATCGCCTCCTCACCGCGCGGAGCCGCGGAGATATCCGAGCTGCGCTGTTTGAGCTCTACAAAACCGACCCCAAATCTTTCGTCGCGGCAGAGGCGCCGAGCGGAAGGCTCATGCTCGGCCTTGACTGCCGCTTGAGCCGAAACGGAAAAACCGTCAAAAAATTCACCGCAAAGGACTTTGACGCCGTAAGCGGCGTTTTGGAAATTTAAGCTCTCACCGGAAGTGATATTTATAAAACACAATAAGCATGAGAATAAGACCGAAAAAATAATAACAAGCCGCTCGGAACGGAACGCGCGGAACAATCCGCTCTTCTCGTTTCTTGTTTTGCTGTGCGGAATTTTCGGTCTGCTTTTGTATTTTGCCTCTATCCCGGGAGTGTATTTCGAAAAAGCTCTCGCTTTCGCGGCCGCGGCGGTCTGGTGCGCGGCTTTCGCTTTTTTGTTTTACCGCAATCGAAAATATTTCTATATAGCGTCCGCCTGTGCCGCGGCTCTCGTTCTGCTCACAGCCGTTTTCGGCCGCGGGCTGCTTGCGGCGCAGCTTGACTATCTGAGCGACGCTCTGACGGGTGCGCCCGCGGCCGAGCCCCCGTCGGTGACGCTGCTTGTTTTGACGGCTCTGCCTGTTATCACTGCCATGCTGCCGCCTCTTGCGGCCGCTGCGGGCAATATCGCTCCGATCGCCGCGGCGCTGCTGATCATCGCCGCTCCGATGCTGGGCGCCGAAAAAAGCGCGCCCGCTTTGTTGCTCATCGCAATTTCGGCCGTCGGATCGCTCGCGCTCGGCGCCAAAGGAAACTACGGCGGCCGCGAAAAAGCCTCGGCTCTGTCCTGCGCGCTACTGCTTGTTATTATCGCCGTTTCGGCCGCGTTTGTATTCCCGAGCGCCGACAGGCTGAGCGAGCTGACAAACGCGGCCGAGGGCAAGATATTCAGATTTATCGCCGAAAAAACCGGCCGCACCGCCGACCCGGTACAGGGCGGAAAGGTCAGCCGATTCAACAACTATCTGACCGACAGGGAACAGCTGACCGTGCAGATAACCCGCTATCCAAAGGAGCCGATATACCTCAAGGGCTTTGTGGGCGGAGACTACAACAAAGGCGAGTGGGATGCGGCCGACGACACCTCGATCTTAAACGACATACAAAACAAATATCAAAACAACTGGGGGATTCTGGGAATAACCAACACCTACTCGTCGCTGTTTTTCTCAATGAATCTCAATACCATAGACGACACGATACCCTATCCGGCCTCTATGTCCGTTCGCTATATCAGCAGCGAGGGCAAGAACTACTATGTGCCCTATTACAGCCGAGTTGACACCATATACGTGTACGGCGGCTACCGCTTTCAGTACTACGAAAAAGGCGACATGCGCATCAACTGGAACAACGTGCCCCGAATGTATGAGCCCAAGCGCGACCAATGCCTGAACCTGCGTGCGGCGTACTCGGCCGAGGCCAAAGAAATATACACCCGCGTGCCCGAAAACCGTCTG
This sequence comes from uncultured Monoglobus sp., assembly GCA_947630505.1. Lineage (GTDB taxonomy): Bacteria > Bacillota > Clostridia > Monoglobales > Monoglobaceae > Monoglobus. Next base: position 24,123 of record CANRHV010000016.1, read on the forward strand.
CCGCGGCTCCGCGCGCTGTGCGAGGGCAAGGACTTTGAGAGCCTCGCCGAGATTACAGACTTTATAAAAAACACGCTCGACGAGCGCACCGAATATACCCAAACGCCCGGCTGGTCGACGCCCGGAGGCGACCCCGTCGAGGAATTTTTGTTTGACCGAGGACGGGGCTACTGCGTGCATTACGCCTCCGCGGCGGCTTTGATGTATCGCATGTTCGGCGTTCCGGCGCGGTATGTGACCGGATATATGATCGAGCCCTCGGACTTCGAGCGCCAGAAATACGGCACATATAACGCCGCGCTGAAAGACAAAAACGCCCACGCGTGGGTGGAGATATTTTTGCAGGACTACGGCTGGACGCCGGTTGATATGACGCCGCTCGAGGGCGGAGAGATCGAGGGCGAGATCTATCCGGGATACTCCGAGCCCGAAAAGACCGAGCAAAACGGCGGCATAAACCTGAACATTAACCTGATACCCAAAAACCGAGACGAGTCAGAAACCGACATACAGGAAAACACCGAAAATCCCGCGACCGCGGAGCCCGAGGAACAGATCAGGGACTACTCTATGTTCGAGCGAACGGAAAAACCGATCAGGACCGCGGCGAAAATAATACTTCCGCTCGCGCTTTTGATCGCGGTGGCGTTGCTTGCAACAAGAAAAATACGCCGCAAAAGGCGCGCGGGCTGCCGCGCCGAATTCGCGCGCCTGCTCGACGCGCTGAGCGCCGCGGACATCATGTCGGAATATGACGGGACCGAGCCCGACTTTTGCGAGAAACTGAGCGAGGCTCTGCCCGAGGCCGACCCGTCGGCGCTGCGCCGCGCGGTCAGCACGGTCATGACCGCGGCTTACGGAAAAAATCCGCCGAGCGATGACGACAGCGCGTTCGCGATTAAAACGTGCCGCGGCGCGGTCTCTATGATACGCAAATCAATGCCGATATATAAAAAACTCGTTTTCACGTTCAAAAATATATTATAAAACAAAAAACCACTACCCATGAAAAGGTAGTGATTAATCGGAGCCGAAGCTCTTGGAGCTGGTGATGGGACTCGAACCCGCGACCTGCTGATTACAAATCAGCTGCTCTACCAATTGAGCTACACCAGCGATTCTCGCGTTCCGAACGAGCGGAACATTAGCTATAATAGCATATTTTAAGACATTTGTCAACAGTTTTTTAAAAAAATGTGAACAGAAAATTAAGGATTGCGGCGCTGTTTTTTATGTAGTATAATAAACAAAAAGACAAAACCGACATTTTTGGAGCGCGCCATGAATATCATTGAATTAAACAACGTGAACAAGTTCTACACAAGATCTCAAAACCCAATAAAAAAGCTGGGCGCGGCGGTTTTCGGCCCCGAAAGATCGGCCGACCGCTTTTGCGCGCTGAGCGACATATGTTTTTCGGCAGAGCCCGGAGAGTGCGTGGGGATAATCGGGCGGAACGGCTCGGGAAAATCCACGCTGCTGCGGATCCTGGCGGGAATATCGGCGGCCGACTCGGGCTCGGTCAAAATAAACGGAACGGTGTCCGCCATGCTGGAGCCGGGGATCGGGTTCAATCCCGAATACTCGGGTATGAAAAACATATATTTAAGCGGCGCCCTAAACGGCTTTGACAGAAACGAGATAAAGAGCGGCGCGCCGAAGATCATGGAATTCGCGGAGATCCCGCGGGAATTTCAAAACATGCCGATAAAGACCTACTCATCCGGTATGCTGATGCGTCTGGGCTTCTCGGTTATGCTGTGGCAGGATTCGGATATAATCCTCGCGGACGAGGCGCTGGGAGTGGGCGACATACGCTTCCGCGCCAAATGCTACCAAAAATTCGAAAGCCTCAAAGAGCAGGGCAAAACCATAATTTTTGTGACCCACGACCCCGACGCGGTGCGCCGATTCTGCACCCGCGCGGTGTGGCTCGACCGCGGCAGAGTCCGCGGCGACGGAGACGTGGCGCGCGTCACCTCGGAATATATGGAATTCTGCGTCCAGCCGAGCGAAGGCGCCGACGCGCGCGAGCCGCAGAGCGTCAACCGATACGGCACGGCGCCGGGCTCGATCACCGATATCAAAGCGGCAGCGGCAGCCGAGGTCGGAGGCCGCTGCGAAATAGAAATTTCGGTCAACGCGCCCGAAAACGCCGACTTGGGCAGAGCGGGCGTCGCGGTTTCGATAAAAGACAGATACGGCCTTGACCTGTGCGTTTTCCGCACCGAAAAGCCCCTAAAGCGCGGCGAAAACAAAATCAGATTCGAATTCGAAAACAGGCTTGCGCCCGGCGAGTACGCGATAGCCGTCGGCTTTGAAAACCGCGGTACAAACCCGATCTCATACTACGAGTACATCGAGGGCGCGGCGGAGTTTAAATCGACCACGCCAGTCGGGGCCGAGATATTCGGACTGGTGAGCCTGCCGTCCGACATAACAATAAATTAAGGCGGTGATCGTTTGTTTCAAATAAAAAACGGAATAGCGGCCGCGATGAGCGCCCTTGGCGCAAACGGCGCCGACACGGCGGTGCGCCGCGCCGTCTGCGAGCTTAAAGCCCTGAAGCCCAAGCCGAAATCCGAAACGGAGCCGAAGGCGGAAACAACAGACGCGTATGACAAAACAATTTCCGCGATAGTGTGCACTATGGGCAAAAGCGACAAGCTCATAAACGCCGTGCGCTCTCTTGAGAACCAAACGCTGCCGCGGAACGAATATGAGATAATAGTCGTGTGCAGCGGCGGAGAGCTCAAAGGCGAAACGCTCAAAAAGCTCAGCGGCGCCGGAATAATAAACGTGCCCGAGCCGGGACTGAGCAAGGCGAGGAACGCGGGCGCGGCTGTCGGAGGCGCGTTTTTGACATACATAGACGACGACGCGGTCGCGACCCCAAATCTTTTGGAGACCGTTCGGGATTCGTTTTTGTCGCGCAGGGACGCGGCGATCATCGGCGGTCGGGTGCTGCTTCGGCGCCCCCTGCCGGACATTGTGCTGAGCGGGCGCGAGGCCCTGTGGAGCGAGTTTGACATCCCGGGCGGCAAATACCGCGAGGCCAAATTCCAGTACGAGTTCCCATTCGGGGCAAATTTTTCCGTGCGGCATGATTTTTTAGAAAAGGCGGGCGGCTTTGATGAGCGCTACGGCCGAGTTGGGGACGATTACGCCGGGGGCGAGGAGACCGCTCTGTGCTTTATGGCGCGGAACTTAGGATACAAGATCGGCCTTGAGCCCCGCTGCTCGGTGCTGCACGACGTGGACGAGAGCCGCTTTACCCGCGAGCATATCCGCCGCACCACAGAGGCCGGCATAATGACCACCGCGAGACTTTATCAAGACGGCCTGAGCCGCTCGGCGTGGGATTTGCCCTACGCCCGCGAGCGGATAAAAATAGCCGAAAAAGAGCTTCGGCGCCTCAGCCGCAAAGGCGCGGACGAATTGGAAATTTTTTACAAGGAATGTGAAAGAGATGGTTTTGTCAAGCTGGCTCAAAGCCTTGAAAAACAAAAAAACGGATAACGAAAAAAATTTCGGGCAATATAAAAAAAGGTTCCGCGAAATTTACGGCGACGTTTTGCCAAAGCTCGAAAACGTCGGAGATCCGGGGCTTGTCTCGGTCGCGCTGCCCGTGTTCAACGGCGCGCAGTATCTCCGGGACGCGATAGGCTCGGTCCTTGCCCAGACCTACGAAAAATTCGAGCTGATCATCATAAACGACGGATCGACCGACGAGAGCGGCAAAATCGCCCTTGAGTATTCCGAAAAATACCGAAACATAAAATATATAGACCTCAAACAAAACAAAAAGCTGCCCGCCGCGCTAAACGCGGGATTCGAGGCGGCAAACGGCGAGTTTTTTACATGGATAAGCCACGACAACATTATGCTGCCAAACTGCCTTGAAGTCATGGTATCGGAGCTTCAAAAAAATCCCGACGCCGCCATGATCTACGGCAACATGAGAATAATTGACGAAAACGGAAATATCCGCCGCGGCCACGGCTGGTATGAGTTTCCGCCTATGAGCGGAAACGTTATACTGCCGAGTGGAACGCATGAGCTCAACGACGTCCCCAACAACACCGTGGGGGCGGCGTTTTTGTACCGCGCGAAGGCGGCGCGGTTTATAGGCGGCTACGACGAGGGTCGATTCGGCATCGAGGACTATGACTACTGGATGCGCATGAATGAAATTTTTTACATAATTCACACAGATTTCAAAGAGCCGCTTTATCTTTACAGATTTCATAAAAACTCCCTGACGTCAAGAGACAAAGAACTGCGTATAACCGCCGACAGACCGCTGCTTATGGCTTATGACATAAAGCGCCGCAGGCATATTCTTACCGGAATAGAACACGGAAGTATTGGGGAACTTAAAAACAGAATCATATCTTGTTAATACCTACAAAAACCAAAAGTATATTTTGTGCAATTTTCTTTGCAATTAAAATAGACAAAAAAATCCATATATGATAAAATGGAATTGGTTAATTTATATAATAAAATATGAAACCCGGCGATGAGATATTTAATATTGTCGCCAAAATTATTTCTAAAACCAAAACAAAAAGCCAATTTACAAAAAGACAAGGGAGACAGGATATGGATATTATTGATATTTACAAAAACGGAAAAAGCAGAGACGCCGGCACATATATCGACGACGCGCCCATGTACCTGTTCAATCAGGGAGTGAACTATGAGTCGTACCGTATGCTCGGCGCTCATCGGGGCAAATCCTTCGACGGCAAGGACGGCTATCTGTTCGCCGTGTGGGCTCCCCACGCCAAGAGCGTTTCGGTCGTTTGCGACGGCAACGGCTGGGACCGCAACAAAGGCAGAATGTACAAGCACATGAACTTCGGCATCTGGGAGGTATTTTTGGAGGGCATAGAGCCCGGACAGTGCTACAAATACAGCATCGAGACCTTCAGGGGCGACATAATCTTAAAGGCCGACCCCTTCGCGTTCTACAGCGAAGTGCGCCCGGCCAACGCCTCGATCACGGTGGATATCGAGTATGACTGGAACGACGCCGCATGGCTCGACAAACGCGCAAAGACCCCGCCCTACGACGCGCCGATAAACATCTATGAGATGCACTTCGCGTCATGGAAGACCCACGACGACGGGGCTTTCCTCTCGTACAGGGAAATGGCCGACGAGCTGATCCCGTATATCAAAAAAATGGGATACACCCACATCGAGGTAATGCCTCTGACCGAGTTCCCGTTTGACGGCTCGTGGGGATATCAGGTGACGGGCTACTACAGCGCCAACAGCCGCTTCGGCAGGCCCGAGGACCTCAGGTACTTTATAGATCAGTGCCACCAAAACGGCATCGGCGTTATCATGGACTGGGTTCCCGCCCACTTCCCGAGAGACGACTACGCTCTGGCGAAGTTTGACGGCGACTGCCTGTTCGAGCATCCCGACAGCAGACGGGGCGAGCACAAGGAATGGGGTACTCTGGTGTTTGACTGGACAAAGACCGAGATATGGTCATTCCTGATCTCAAACGCGCTGTTCTGGCTGAACGAATACCACTTTGACGGCCTGAGAGTCGACGCGGTATCAAGCATGCTCTATCTTGACTACAACCGCAACGACGGCGAGTGGCTGCCCAACAAGTACGGCGGCAAGGAGAACCTTGAGGCGATCGAGTTTTTGCAAAAGCTCAACATGGCCGTGTTCGAGCGGCTGCCCAACGTTATGATGATAGCCGAGGAATCCACCGCCTGGGGCGGCGTTACCGCGCCCGCGCACGAGGGCGGCTTAGGTTTTAACTTCAAGTGGAACATGGGCTGGATGCACGACGTGCTGGACTATATGCAGTGCGACCCGTATTTCAGACCGGGCAACCACAACAAGCTGACATTCCCGATGATGTACGCCTTTGCCGAGAACTATATTCTCGCGCTGTCGCACGATGAGGTGGTTCACGGAAAACGCAGCCTGATCGACAAAATGTGGGGCACCTATGAGGAGAAGTTCGCCGAGCTTCGGCTGTTGTTCGCCTTTATGTATTCCCATCCGGGCAAAAAGCTGCTGTTCATGGGCGGCGAGTTCGGCCAGTTTGTCGAGTGGCGCTTCGCCGAGCAGCTTGACTGGAACCTTGAAGAATACGAGACCCACAGAAAGATGTGGGATTACTCGGCGGCTCTGGGACACTTCTATCAGGAGCACCCCGCCTTCTATGAGATCGAGAGAGAATCGGGCGACTGGAAGGGCTTTAAATGGCTCAACGCGCAGGACAGCGCGAACAGCGTTCTGTCCTACATGAGATTCTCAAAGGACGAGAAGGACGCGATCGCGGTCGTTCTGAACTTCACGCCGGTGGCGCATCCGGTCTACACCGTGGGCGTTCCGACGAGCGGCACCTATACCGTGGTCTTAAACTCAAACGATGAGAAGTTCGGCGGTGACGGCAGCGGAAAGAAAAAGTCCTACCGCGCCAAAAAGATCCCCTGCGGCGATTACGACTACTCGATCGACGTGGAGCTTCCGCCGCTCACGGCTCTGTATTTAAAACGCAGCGCGCCCGCCCGCCGCAAGAAAAAGACGGACAACGTTGTGGGCAAAAAGCCCGCGGCAAAAACAACCAAATCTGAAAAATAATTAAAATATATAAGCGATTTACTTCATATATAGATGGAATTGCGAAACAGGAGGAGATAAAATGAGGTCAAAAGAATGTGTGGCTATGATTCTCGCCGGCGGCCAGGGCAGCCGCCTGGGAATACTTACACAGAACGTGGCAAAGCCCGCGGTGCCCTTCGGCGGAAAGTACAGAATTATTGACTTCCCGCTGAGCAACTGCGCTCACTCGGGAATTGATACTGTCGGTGTTCTGACACAGTATCAACCCCTGGAGCTTAACACCTATATCGCGAACGGACAGCCCTGGGATCTGGACAGAACCAACGGCGGCGTGTTCGTGCTCCCGCCCTACACCTCGGCCGAAAAAGGCGAGTGGTACAAGGGCACGGCAAACGCGATCTATCAGAACATCGGATTCATGGAGCAGTTTAATCCCAAGTATGTGGTTATCCTCTCGGGCGACCATATCTACAAGATGGATTACAACAAAATGCTGACGGCTCACAAAAAGGCCAACGCCGACGCCACAATCGCGGTTATCGAGGTTCCCTGGGACGAGGCTCCCAGATTCGGAATCATGAACACCGACGAGAATATGCAGATAGTGGAGTTTGAGGAAAAGCCCGAGAACCCCAAGAGCAATCTGGCGTCGATGGGCGTTTACTGCTTCTCGTGGGATGTGCTCAAAAAGTACCTGATGGCCGACGAGGCCGATCCCGAATCCGAAAACGATTTCGGAAAAAACATCATACCGGCGATGCTGGGCGACGGCCTAAAGCTGATAGCCCACAGATTCGACGGTTATTGGAAAGACGTCGGAACGATCCAGAGCCTCTGGGAGGCCAACATGGAGCTGCTGGACGACAAGCCGGGCTGCGACCTCGACGACGACACCTGGAAGATCTTCAGCAGGAACCCGATAAAGCCTCCCCAGTATGTGGGAGCCACGGGCTCGCTGAAAAACAGCTACACCACAGAGGGCTGCGAGATCTACGGCAAGGTAGAGCACTCCATATTGTTTGAGGGAGTGACAATATGCGAGGGCGCCACCGTTAAGGATTCGATCGTGCTGCCCGGTGCCGTGGTAAACAGCGGCGCTTCGGTCAACAAGGCGATCATCGGCTCGGACGCGATAATAGGCGACGGTGCCGAGATCGGAAGCACGGCGGACGACGCCAACAGCGACTACAACAATACAAAGATATGCAGCGCTGACATCACGCTTATCGGTCCGGGAATAAAAATCGGAAATGAAAAGAAGGTCGCGGTCCTCTCAATGGTAACCGACGACATATGCTGAAAACAGCTGACAAATTTTAAAAAGAATTTAATTTGAGGTGATATAAATGAAGAATGATATGCTTGGCGTAATATTTTCCGAGAACCCGGAGGCGAGCATGGGTGAGCTCACCAGTCTGCGCTCCCTTGCCGCTGTACCTCTCGGCGGAAGATACAGAATAATAGATTTTATGCTGTCCAACATGGTTAATTCCGGCATACTCAAGGTCGGAATCACGACACCCGTTAACTACCAGTCTTTGACAGACCATCTGGGAACCGGCAAGGACTGGGATATGGACAGAAAGGACGACGGCCTTTACATACTGCCGCCCAAGGACACCGGCGAATCGGATGTTGAGGCTATCGGCGGCATCGAGCGTCTGACCGGTATCTCGTCGTTCCTGAACAAGAGCCAGCAGGAATACGTGCTGGTAACCGACTGCAACACGATCTGCAATATCGACTTTGACAAGGTTCTGGAGTCGCATCTCGAAAACGAGGCGGACTTCACGCTGGTATGCACGCCCGTTAAGGACCTGAGCTCCAAGGATGTGAGAAAGCACATCCTGCTCAACGTGGACGACGATAACAACGTGACCGATATGCACATTTATCCCGGCCGTCAGGTGACCGACCTTTCATATATGCACATGTTCATCACGCGCAGAGAGACCCTGATGGAGCTGGTTGAATACGCTTCCACCCACGGCAAGCACCAGATCTCCAAGGACATCCTGCTCCCCGCGGTGACAAACGATCAAGTTAAGGTCTGCGCATACAACTTCACGGGCTACCGCAAAAAGATCGACAGCATTCAGTCGTTCTACAAGGCCAATATCGACATGCTGAACAAAGAGGTGAGAGACGAGCTGTTCGGCCTCTCGGTCGACAAGCCGATCTTCACAAAGATCAAGGACTCGGTTCCCACCAAGTACGCTAAAACCGCCGAGGTTGAAAACGCGTTTATAGCGGACGGCTGCAAGATCGAGGGCACCGTTAAGAACAGTATTTTGTTCCGCGGCGTTCATGTGGGCAAAGGCGCGACCGTTGAGAACTGCATACTCATGCAGGACGCCGAGGTCATGGAGAACTGCCTGGTTGAGAACGTTGTGTTCGACAAGGGCGTTATCCTGCGCAGCGGTAAAAAGCTTGTCGGTCAGGACACCTATCCGATGGTTATCGGCAAGGAGATCGTCGTATAAGACTTTTGCGCATATCCGCCCGCGCGCCGCGCGGGCGGACAGAAAATAAACAAAACACAAAACACTTGAAACAACACTCGAAAGGAAGTGTAACAATTGAGTAAGATATTTATGGCGTCATCTGAGGTTGCTCCCTTCGCCAAAACAGGCGGTCTGGGCGATGTTGTGGGCTCGCTGCCCACAGCTCTGGCGGCTCTGGGCGACGACGTGAGAGTCGCGATGCCCAAATACGGCTGCATCCCCCAGGAATATCTGGAGCAGATGGAGTTTAAATTCTTCATCTACATTCCCCTCGGCTGGAGAAGAAAATACTGCGGCGTTTTTGAGCTCCAAAAAGAGGGCGTAACATATTATTTTATCGACAACGAGTATTATTTCGGAGACCCCTATCTCTATAAATGGAACGACCTGGAGCGCTTCGCGTTTTTCGACAAGGCCGCGCTTGAGATACTCAAGCACCTTGAGTGGAAGCCGGACGTTATACACTGCCACGACTGGCAGACAGGCATGGTTCCCGTGCTGCTCAACGCCTATTATGTGCGCGACGAGTTCTATTCGGGAATAAAGACCGTGTTCACGATCCACAATCTCAGATATCAGGGAATCTATTCGATCGACATAGTGGCCGATTTCTTCTCCCTCGGAAGGGACTTCTTCACCTCCGACAAGCTGGAGTTCCACGGCTGCGCCAACCTGCTCAAGGGCGGAATCGTGTATTCCGACTATGTGACGACGGTAAGCCCCACATACGCGTCCGAGATCCAGACGCCCACGGGCGGCGAAAAGCTCGACGGTCTGCTGTCGGCCCGCAATCAGTCGCTGTTCGGAATATTAAACGGCATAGACTACGAGGTATACAACCCCAAGACCGACCCAATGATCTTTGAGAATTTTGACGTGCGCTCGGTGCTCAAGCGCAAGAAAGAAAACAAGATGAAGCTGCAGGAGCAGCTGGGTCTCACGGTTGACGGCGAGAAGGTCATGATAGGCATAATCTCGCGTCTGGTCGACCAGAAGGGATTCGACATCATCTCCGAGGCCATGGGCGAGCTGATGAATATGGACATTCAGTTGGTAGTTGTCGGCACGGGTGAGGCGAAATACGAGAACTTGTTCCGCCACAACGCATGGTGCAATTCCCAGAAAATGTCGGCGAACATCATGTTCAGCAACGAGCTGGCGCACAAGGTATACGCGGCCTGCGACCTGTTCCTGATGCCGTCAATGTTTGAGCCCTGCGGCCTGAGCCAGATGATCTCTCTGGCATACGGCACGATCCCGATCGTGCGCGAGACCGGCGGCCTCAAAGACTCGATCCAGCCCTACAACGAGTACACCGGCGAGGGCAACGGATTCAGCTTCTATCCCTACACCGCTCATGACATGATGCACACTATCCGCTACGCCATAGAGATTTTCAGCAAGAAAGACATATGGAACAAGCTGGTTAAAAACGCGATGAAGCAGGACTTCTCATGGAAGGAATCCGCGAAAAAGTATCAGGATATGTATGATAAGCTTCTCGGCTAAACTCAAAAAAATTCCCCGAACCGCTAATCGGTTCGGGGTTTTTATTATTTTCTTACCCATATGCCAAAGGCTCTTCCGAGGTCTCCTCGATCTCTCCGTCGCTGTATACATTGATCGTGACTCTGCGATTCTCGCTCTGTATCGCCACCTGCATTGTGTAATACTCTCTGCCGCTTGAATCGGTCTGAGGCGTCAGACCCGACGGGTCGCCGTCAATGCTCACGCCGTATCTCTGCTCGGCGGCGCTTACGGCCTCCTCGGCGGTAAACTCCTTTTGCGCGTTGTTTTGAGCGCCCGCTCTGTTGCTCAGACTGTCCGAGATCAGATAATATGTGTCAAGCTGCTCATCGGTCAAATAATCGGGGTTGACCGATCTGAGCATTTCCTCCGCGTCGTCATACATGCCCGCCTCGAAAAACGAGCGCGCGTCGCTGAGCGCCGATCGGCTCACCGCCTCGGCGGACGAGACATTCGAGCCCGAGCCGCCCGCGTTTCCGCTTCCCGAGCCGGAACCGCTGTTTGAAACGGAGCCTCCCGCGTTCGCGGGTGTCGCGTCAGCTGTTTTGGGAGTCGCTGTCGCGGGCTTTTCCTCCTTTTCGTCGGCGTCGAATTTTGAGACCGTGGTGTTCCCCTCATCCGAGGTTTCGGCCGGGGCCGTTTCCTTGTCTTTGCCGCAGCCGCTCAGCGCCGAGCAGCTCAGCATAAGCGCCGTTAAAACGGCCATGATTTTAAATAATAATTCTTTTTTCATAAGCGTCACCTTTTATTCCGCGTTTTCGATATCGTCGGATTTTTCTTCTTCCTGCTCTTTCTCGATTCTCGCCACCGAGGTTATCTTAACGCCCTCGCCCAGACGCATCAGCTTAACGCCGCGCGTAACTCTGCCGTAGGTGCTGATGTCCTCGGAGTCGATCCTGATTATGATTCCGTCCGAGGTCACAAGTGCTATGTCGTCCTCGGGCGTAACAACCTTGATACCGGCTATGCGGCCCGTGTCGGGCGTGATCTTGTATGTGGAGCAGCCCTTTCCGCCTCTGGCCTGGATCTTGTACTCCGGAAGCTCGGTTTTTTTGCCGTAGCCGTTTTCGGATACAACCAGCATTTTGGCGCCCTCGCGGTACACGCTCATGCCCACGACATAGTCGCCGTCGTCCAGCTTGATCGCGCGCACGCCCTGAGAAACTCTGCCCTGCTCGCGCACGTCGCGCTCGTTGAATCGGATCATCTTGCCGCAGTGGGTGCCCACAAACAAATCGGTGTTGCCGTCGGTCAGCTTTACTCTCAGCAGCTCGTCACCCTCGGTGAGCTTGATAGCCAGCTTGCCGCCCTTTGGCGCGTTCCGGTACTCCATGATGTCTGTCTTTTTGATGATTCCGTTTTTAGTGCACATAGTCAGATACCGGCCGCTCTTGTATTCGCGTATCGGGATCATCGCCGAGATCGTCTCGCCGGGCTGCAGCTCAAGCAGGTTGACGATCGGCGTGCCCTTCGCCTGTCTGCCGGCCTCGGGTATGCGGTAGGCCTTGATCCTGAACATTCTTCCCGTGTTGGTGAAAAACAGGATATACGAGTGGGTGGATGATATGAACATGGTGGACACAAAGTCCTCCTCCTTGGTCTGCATACCGATTATACCCTTGCCGCCTCTGTGCTGGCTCTTGTAGGTATCGGCGGGCAGACGCTTGATATAACCCTGATGGGTCATGGTTATAACGTTGTCCTCCTCCTCGATAAGATCCTCAATGTCGATATCGTCGGCCACGGGCTCGATCGAGGTTCGGCGCTCGTCGCCGAATTTTTCTTTTATCGCGGTGATCTCCTCTTTTATAATATCAAGCACCATCTGCTCGCTGCCCAGCACCTCGGTCAGATGCTCGATCAGAGCGAGCACGTCGCGCAGCTCGTTCTCGATCTTCTCGCGCTCCATTCCCGCCAGTCTGGCGAGGCGCATATCGAGGATCGCCTGCGCCTGCACATCGGTAAACTCAAAGCGGTCGATCAGGCGCTGCTTCGCGTCGTTATAGCTGTTCCTGATTATGCTGATAACCTCATCTATATTGTCGAGCGCCTTTTTCAGACCCTCCAGAATGTGGGCCCTCGCCTCCGCCTTCTTTTTGTCAAATTTGGTGCGGCGGACGATTACCTCCTTCTGGAAGTCCAGATACTGCGTCAGGACCTCTTTAAGCGACAGCACCTTTGGCGATGTCCTGTCGACCAAGGCCAGCATAATAACGCTGAACGAGTCCTCCAGCTGCGTGTATTTAAACAGCTGATTCAGAACGATCTGGGCGTTCACGTCGCGCTTGAGCTCGATCACTATCCTCAATCCGTCTCTGTCCGACTCGTCGCGCAGGTCGGATATTCCCTCGACGCGCTTCTCGTGAACCAGATCGGCTATCTTTTCGATCAAACGCGCCTTGTTTACCATATAGGGTATCTCGGTCACAACGATGCGCTCTCTGCCTTCTTTCCATTGCTGTATCTCGGTCTTGGCGCGGATCTTCAGCTTGCCGCGGCCCGTGGCATACGCCGCGCGTATCCCCGCGCTGCCCATGATCTGAGCGCCCGTGGGGAAGTCGGGGCCGGGAATATATTCCATCAGCTCGTCGAGCGTAATGTCCGGATTGTCGATCAGCGCCACAACACCGTCGATGACCTCGCCCAAATTATGGGGCGGGATCTTGGTCGCCATTCCGACCGCGATGCCGTCCGAGCCGTTCACCAGAAGGTGCGGAAAACGCGAGGGCAGCACGATAGGCTCGTCGCGGCTCTCGTCAAAGTTGGGCATAAAATCGACCGTGTCCTTGTCGATGTCGGTCAGCATGTGGAGCGACAGCTTCGCCATTCTGGACTCGGTGTATCTGTAAGCCGCGGCGGGGTCGCCGTCAACCGAGCCGAAATTTCCGTGTCCGTCGATCGTGGGATAGCGCATTGAGAAATCCTGCGCCATTCTTACCATAGCGTCGTAGACCGACGCGTCGCCGTGGGGATGGTATCTTCCCAGCACGTTGCCGACGGTGGTCGCGCACTTTTTGTAGGGCTTATCCGGAGTTATTCCGTCCTCGTACATGGCGTACAATATCCTCCTGTGCACCGGCTTGAGGCCGTCGCGCACGTCGGGCAGCGCCCTACCCACTATAACCGACATCGAATAGTCGATGTATGACTTGCGCATCTCGTTATCCAGATCGACCGGAATAATGTTGAGCTTTGACGGGTCAAACATCGACTCGTTTTCTCTGCCTTTTGTGTTTGCCATAAAATTATCTCTCCTTGTCTATGTATCTCAGAGCCAAAAAATTGGCTCTTAAATCAAAAAGCGGTTTTATCCGTTCGTTAATATATTAGGCAAAAATTTCAAAAATCCTTCTAAAATGCAAAAAATTTATCCAAATTTCTTTGATAATCAAAAAAACGCCGCGAATCACGCGGTGTTTTTGAAATATCATATAAATCAATCTTTGACCTTCATAAACTTTGAATTTCCGTCGATAAAGCTCACTCCGGCGTTTGTCAGATCGACAAAATCAGCCTTGGTTTTTTCGAATTCGGATATCGGAATATGCACCGGGATCTCCACCGAGTCGGTGTAGATCGGCTCGCCGCAGACCAGGCCGCGGGCTTTGAGCTCGCTTTGGACTTTTCCGAGCAAGGTGTATTCGCAGCGCATCCGCGTCTCGCGGCACAGCGCCATGGTGATAGGCTCCGCCGCCTCGACGCCCAGCTTGGCGCTCTTTGAGTAGGCGTGGACCAGTCCGCCCGTTCCCAGCAGTATGCCGCCGAAATATCGGGTGACAACCACGACTAAGTTTGTGAGTCCCTCTTTTTTGAGAATATCCAAAACGGGCATTCCGGCGGTTCCCGAGGGCTCTCCGTCGTCGCTGTAGCGCATGATATTGTTGTTTTCTATAATATAGGCGTAGACGTTGTGGGTCGCGTCCCAGTATTTTTTGCGCAGCTCCTCTATCAGAGCCGTGGCCTCGGCCTCGGACGAGACGGGCCTCGCGGTCGCTATGAACCGCGAGCGTTTCTCGACAAACTCCGCCCGAGCCTCCCTCGCGATCGTCCTGTATGATTCCTTCATAATTATTTCTCCTTTTCCCGCCCGTCTGCCTCGCCCGACCGATGTGTGCAAAATGTCGTAGGGGACGACGACCTTGGCGTCCCGCAGGGCGGATATTATCCGCCCGTCTGCCTCGCCCATTGGGGAGAGGTGTCAGGCGAAGCCTGACGGAGAGGGGTTAACGTAGGTACTAGAGAATAGTGACTAGAGACTAGGATTGAAAAAATCCCCGTGAAATATTCCTAGTGCCTAGTATCTATTTCATAGTCTCTATGTTGACCCCTCTCAGTCTGCGGACAAGCCGCAGCCAGCTCTCCCCAAGGGGCGAGCCTAACATTATAATACCACAAAACCCCGGCTCTGTCAAAAATATTAACTAATTGTAAACATTAAAATTTCCCTCAAAATTTTAATGTTTTTTTAAGGAAACCCGTTTAGAATGATATCATCAGGAGGACAAAAAAACATGGCAATAGAAATTTTTAACCGATACGAGCACAAATATCTGCTCGACAAGCAGACCTACGAAAAGGTTATCCCGATAATCGAGAGCCACATGGAGCTTGACGCCTACAACGAGGGACACAAGCCGTACACCATCGCCAATATATACTACGACACGGGCGACGATTATCTGATACGCCACTCCCTCGAGAGCCCCGTCTACAAAGAAAAGCTGCGGCTGCGCTCCTACGGCGTGCCCGGAATGACCTCGAAGGTCTTTCTGGAGATCAAAAAGAAATACAAGGGCCTTGTGAACAAGCGGCGCACAATGATAGAGCTTGACGAGGCGTACGACTTCGTTAAGACCGGAGAGGAGCCCGAGGCCCGCGAATACATGAACAAACAGGTCATGGACGAGATAAACTACTTTCTGCATGTGTACGACCTGAAACCGAAGGTGTATCTGGCCTATGACCGCATCGCGTATTTTGAAAAAGACAATCCCGACCTGCGCATATCGTTTGACAAAAACATCCGCTCAAGGCGATATGACGTGCACCTTGAGGATGGGGACTACGGCAAAAAGCTGCTTGACGACGATATGTACCTTATGGAGATAAAGACGGCGAGGGCAAAGCCGCTGTGGCTCACCCACATGCTGACCGAGTTTGACATCAAGCGCGTCAAGTTCTCAAAATACGGCACCGAGTTCAAAAATATGCTCAAAAAACGCGCGAAACGCGCATCGGCCGCGATGCTGTAACTATAACATAAAAGAGAGGAATTTTTAAATGGACAATATATTTAACAACATACTCGCGAACGTTTCGGATAACTTGTCGGTTATGTCGGCAATAATCACAATGGCGGTGGCCGTCGCCTTCGGCGCGGTTATCGCGTTCACCTACTACAAGACCCAGCACGATGATTACTACCAGCGCAGCCTGGCGATAACGCTGCTGATGCTGCCCGTTATTCTTTCGGTGATCATTCTGTTTATCGGCAGCAACATAGCCCGCGCGTTCAGCCTGGCCGGAACCCTGTCGATAATCAGGTTCAGAAGCGCGCCCGGCGACCCCAAGGACATCGGATTCATATTTTTCGACATCGCCGCGGGTCTGGCGTGCGGCGTGGGGCTGTACGCCTACGGAGCGATATTCGTCATCGTCCTGTGCCTGGTTATAATCGCCTCGGAAAAATGGGGACTGTTTGAGAAAAAAACCGTGCGCAAGCACCTCAAGATCACGATCCCCGAGGACCTTAACTACGAGCGCGCCTTTGACGAGATACTCGAAAAACATACCAAAAACTACACCCTCGACAAGATACACACTACCGACCTGGGCTCGCTGTTCGAGCTGTGCTACACCGTGACAATGGACAGCGGTCAGGACGAGCGGGAATTTTTGGACGAGCTGCGCTGCCGCAACGGAAATCTGAGCATAATATTATCGTCCGCGGCAAGCGCCCACCAATACTGATTTGACTTAAAAAGGAGAATTTCTATGAAAAAATTAATATCTTTATTACTCTGCGTAATGATGAGCGTCGGATACACCGCGTGCAGCGCGGCGAACACCGACGAGGGCTGGAAAAACAATACCGGAAAAATCGACCTTGACAAAATGAGCGTGAGCGGCTCGGGCGTGAGCGTCACGAACGGCGATATTGTCATCACCCAAGGCGGAGACTTTGAGGTGAGCGGCGCCATAAGCGACGGCATGATATACGTAAGCTCCGAGGAAAAAGTAAAGCTGCGCCTATCCGGCGCGTCGATCACCAACAGCGACGGCCCCGCGATATATTTTGACAACGCCGAAAAAGCGCTTATAACCATAACCGAGGGCACCGAGAACTATTTGACCGACGGCAAGACGTACTCGGACGAGAACGCCGACGGAGCCCTGTTTTCAAACGACGACCTGGAGATCAAGGGAGACGGAACCCTCACGATAAGCGGAAACTATAAGCACGGCATAGCGGGCGACGACGATGTGGTTATCGAAAACGGCAATATAAACATCACGTCCTATGAGCACGGAATAAAAGCCAATGACAAGCTTTGGGTATCGGGCGGCAAGATAACCGCGAAAGCCGAGACGGGCAAGCCGATGAAGGCCGGAACCGAGCTAATTGTCGACGGCGGAACGCTGGATCTCACCTCGACGCAGAGCGAGGGAATGGAAAGCAAAGGCACTCTGACGATAAACGGCGGAGACATAAGCGTCACCGCGGCGGACGACGGCATAAACACGGGAAACGAAAACACCGCGACCGGCGACGCGGCAAACGGCGGACAGTTCGGAGGCGCGCGCTCCGATATGATGCAGCAGGGCAGCTTTGACCCGAACGCGGGCGGACAGCAACCTCAATTTGACGGTCAACAGCCGCAGATGCAAGGCGGACAGCAGCCCCAATTTGACGGACAGCAGCCCCCGCAAATGCCTAACGGACAACAGCCCCAATTTGACGGACAACAGCCGCAGATGCCTAACGGACAACAGCCTCAATTTGACGGTCAACAGCCCCCGCAAATGCCCGACGGTCAGCAGCCTCAATTCGACGGACAACAGCCTCAGATGCCTAACGGTCAGCAACCGGATATGGGCGGCGCAATGCCGAGCTTTGAGCCCGGACAGCGGCACGGCGGCATGCGCGGAGGCGGCGGAGGTTTCGGAATGATCGACGAGGAGATCGCGGCGGCTCACGCCATCACGATAAACGGCGGAAAGATTTACGTGAACGCGGGCGGAGACGGCATCGACTCCAACGGAAACCTGACGATAAACGGCGGCGAGCTAACCGTTGACGGCCCCACCAACTCGGGCAACGGCGCGCTTGACGCCGAGGGTACATTCGCCGTAAACGGCGGCACGATCATCGCCGCGTCGGCGGCGGGCATGAACCAGAATCCGTCGGCCTGCGAAAATCAGCCCTACGCCGCGATAAATCTCAGCGCGTCTCAGACAGCGGGCGCCGAGGTTTCGATCCGCGAGACGGCCTCGGGCAATGAGGTCATGAAATACGCGCCCTCAAAGGCGTACCAGACGATAACCTACTCATCCGACAAGCTCAAAGCCGGCGCCGAGTACGCGGTATATGTGGACGGCGAACAGGCCGAAACCTTCACCGCGCAAAACGGAATTAACCAAATCGGAACGGCCGCATTCGGAATGTTCGGCGGCAGAGGCGGCATGAGACACGGTCAGAATCAGGAGATCACCGTTTTCGTAAACGGAGGCCGCGTAAACTTCCCCGTGGCTCCGGTTACTCGAAATGACACCACTCTGGTCGGCTTCCGCGCGATACTTGAGGCGTTGGGCGCCAACGTCACCTGGGACGACGCGACGCAAACCGCGACAGCCGAAAAGGACGGCGCGATCATCACAATGACGATCGGCTCGACCACGGCGACGGTAAACGGTCAGGCGGTCGAAATGCTCGCCGCGCCCGAGCTGGTGAGCGACAGCACGCTGATACCCGTGCGGTTCATCTCGGAAAACCTCGGAATGACCGTCGACTGGGATGAGCAGACCAAACAGATAAATATACATTAAACCCTCTATAATATATAATTTATAAAAACGGCTGAGCTTTTATCCGCTCAGCCGTTTTTATATTATTCTTATTTAAGCCGTTTTAAGATCTCAAGTACGTATTTCCACGTTCTCTGCACCGAATCGACGTCCATTCTCTCGTTGGGAGTGTGGATATCCTTCATGTCGGGGCCCATCGAAACGCAGTCCAGCCCCGGCAGCTTTCCGGCGAACAAACCGCACTCAACGCCCGCGTGAAGCGCCTCGACCTTCGGCTCTCTGCCGTACTGCTCTTTAAATATATCGACCATCAAAACGCGCAGCTTTGAATCCTGCTTGTATTCCCAGGCGGGATAGTCGCCTATAAGCTCGACCGTGCCGCCCAACAGCTCGGTCAGGTTCTTGAGCCTTCCTACAAGCTCTTCCTTCTCGCTGCCCAAACTGCTGCGGACCGCGAAGCGCATGACCGCCTCGCCGTCGTTCGTCTCGAGCACGCCCATGTTGAGCGAGGTCTGCACCAGACCCGGAATGTCAAGGCTCATGCGCTGAATACCGCCCGGCATGTTGACCAGCGCGGAGATCAGTCTGCACTTTGAATCCTTGCTCAGCGCCTTGCGGGAGCCCTCGCCGCCGATCTCCACGGTAAACGAAAGCTCGGGGTCGGACAGACGGTACTCGCTCTTAAATATCTTGTCCCATTTTTCCGCGAAAGCCTTCAACTCGGAAACGCCGTCCGCGCCCACGATCAGCTTTGCCTCGGACGCTCTCGGTATGGCGTTGTCTTTAAGGCCGCCGTCAACCGAGATTATGTCATATTCCAAAACGCCGCAAAGCTCGTTTAGAGCCCTGCCCATAAGGCGGTTGGCGTTGGCGCGCTCCTTGTTTATCTCAACGCCCGAATGTCCGCCCGTGAGGCCGTCGAGCTTGAGCGTCGCCTCGGCGCCGCTCGCCATTGTTCGGGTCAGCGGCAGTCTGCAATCCGCGCTGACTCCGCCCGCGCAGCTTACCAGCAGTACGCCCTCGTCCTCGGAATCAAGATTGAGCATGATCCGCGACTTGAGCGGCGAGCAGTCAAGGTCGGCCGCTCCGAACATTCCTATCTCCTCATCGACCGTGAGCACGACCTCAAGCGGAGGGTGCGGGATGTCGCTCGAATCCAATATAGCCAGCGCGAACGCCACGGCTATTCCGTCGTCGCCGCCCAAAGTGGTTCCCTCGGCCGAGATAACTCCGTCCTCAAGCTTCAGCCGCAGTCCGTCTTTTTCGAAATCTATATCGCAGTCCGCCTCTTTTTCGCACACCATGTCAAGGTGTCCCTGTATCATGACGGGCGCCGAGCTCTCGTATCCCTCGGTGCCGTCTTTGAAGATCACAACGTTGTTTGTGGCGTCCTGAATGTATCTGAGGCCGCGCTCCTTGGCGAAACCCGCGCAGTAGTCGCTGATTTGCTTTGTGTTCCCCGAGCCGTGGGGAACAGAACATATCTCCTCGAAATACTTAAACACTTTTGTCGGCTCGATTCCCGATAATACCGGCATTTTATTCACCTCTTATTTATTTTTGTTTTTTGCGGTAGACGGACTTTCCGGGCTCGATCGGCTCGATCTTACCGTCGTTTTGCATCAATTCGATCAGCCGCGCCGTGAATTCCTTGTCGCCTTGGACGACCGCGCGGTTTCGGCTGAACGCCTCCGAGACCTCGGTGCCGTCGACCACCTTCCGCATCTGAGACGCGGAGATCGTGTCGTGAGTTTTAAGGTACCGCATAACCTTGTCGGCGGCCTTGGAAAACAACATCCTCGAAAGGTTCTCGCGCTGAAAATACGATTTGCGCATGCCCCAGACCACGAGTATCGCCGTGGCCGCCGCGAACAACAAAATTCCGAATCCCGCGATCAAAAATCTCATGATTTTTTCCCTTTCTTTTTGGCGCCGCGCATGGTTATAAAGCCGTTTGTCTGAAGGGTCGCGAGATACGTCACTACCCGATCGAGCATACGGTCCTTCTCCTTCGGGAACTCGCGCTCCATCACTCGGATTATGTCCATAACGGTGTTTGCGCCGTCGATGCTTTTCCAGACAGCGCTGCCGTGCTTATCAAGCGCGATATGGCTTATTCTCGGCTTTTTGAAAAGCTTTTGGGCTATGCTGTGATAAAAGCCCTTGTTTTCCATATCAACCTCGACAAGACCGTCGTCCTTCACGCGCCAGGGCCGGTCCGCGCTGCGGACCGGCACACTGTCAAAATAATTCGCTGATACCTTTTTCTTTTTTGCCATAATTTATTATTTAGCTTTTTTCTTGAATCCGAACATGAACTTTATCATGATCGCGCAGAGCACGATAAAGAACGCGAGGCCTCCCCAGTTGCCGAGGATACCGCCCATGTCGAGGTCAAGACCTACGACCGCGAATACCGCGAGCAGTATTCCCACAAGGCCCTCGCCGGCGATCATACCGGACGAGAACAGAACACCGTCGTTGATGATCTCGTTGCGGCGCTCCTCGCTCTTGCACTTGCGTTTCTCTGCCCAGAGACGGATAAGACCGCCCACCATGATAGGCGTGGACAGATGTATCGGCAGATAGAGGCCGATCGCGAACGGAAGAACGGGGATACCCACGATCTCAACAGCGATAGCGATAAACACACCCGTGAATACCAGGCCCCAAGGCAGGTTGCCGCCCATAACGCCCTCAACGACCATCTTCATCAGGGTCGCCTGAGGCGCGGGGATCTGAGCCGAGCCGTAGCTCCACGCGGCGTTGAGCAGATACAGAACGCCAGCGATGGCAAGACCCGCCGCGACTGCGCCGATGAGCTCGCCTATCTGCTGATAGAACGGAGTCGCGCCGACTATGTAACCGGTCTTGAGGTCCTGAGACGTGTCGCCCGCCATAGCCGCGACGATACAGATTACAGTGCCTATGCAGATCGCGGTCGTCATGCCGCCTATGCCCGTGTTGCCCGTGGCTTTAAGCAGCACCGTTGAGATCAGCAGCGTGGCGATCGCCATACCCGAAACGGGGTTGTTGGACGAGCCTACCAGGCCGACCATTCTTGACGAAACGGTGGCAAAGAAGAAGCCGAACACAACGACTATAACGGCTGCCAGCAGACTGATCGGAACGCTTGGGATGAGCCAGAGCAGGATCGCGATAACAAGAGCGCCGATCATTGCGACCGGAAGAGATATGGTGCGCTCGGTACGTGACACACCGCCGCTGTGGCCGAAGCCCTTCATGGCTTTCGCGAACGTCGATACTATCAGAGGCAGCGACTTGATAAGGCTCAGTATGCCTCCGGCGGCCACGGCTCCCGCGCCTATGTACCGCACAAAGCTGCCCCACAGATCCCAGGTATCAAGCTGATTGAACGGAGCCTCGGCGGGATACATGACCGCGTCGCCTCCCACAAGCACCAGCATCGGCATGATAACGAACCAGCCCAACACGGCGCCGCCGAGCATGTATGACGAAACTCTCGCTCCGCATATGTAGCCGACGCCGACCAGGGCGGGCAGAACGTCCATTCCTATGCCCGAGCCGGGATACGCCTTGATCGACCAATCGACCTCGCTGGGGAACAGGCAGAGACCGTCGGCGATGAATTTGTAAACCGCCGCGATTCCCAGACCCGAGAATACCAGCTTGGATTTGTCGCCGCCTTCCTCGCCGGCGAGAAGAACCTCGGAGCAGGCCGTGCCCTCGGGGAAGGGCAGAACTCCGTGCTCCTCGACGATCAGCGCGGTGCGCAGGGGGATCATGAACAGAACGCCCAGAACGCCGCCGCAGATCGCGATGAACGTGATCATCAGGAACGAGGGCGTCGCTACCGAGCTGTCCTCCGCGGCCCACATGAACAGAGCGGGCAAGGTGAATATCGCGCCTGCGGCCAGCGATTCGCCGGCGGAACCGATGGTCTGAACCATATTGTTCTCAAGAATGGAATTCTTTCTGAGAATAAGCCTGATAATACCCATCGAGATAACCGCCGCGGGGATCGAAGCCGAAACCGTCATACCCACGCGAAGGCCGAGATAAGCGTTAGCCGCGCCGAACACTACCGCGAGGATAATGCCCAGCACAATAGATGTGACCGTAAATTCCGGCACGATTTTATCGGCGGGAATATAGGGTTTGAATGTTGATTTTTTGTCCTCCACTTTTAATTACTCCTTTCTTTTTTATTAAAGTATACAATTGTCTTTTATATTTTAACACAAAATTTGTCAAAAGTCAACGTTTACAATAACAAAACCCAAAAATTTTGGGGAAGTGAATTCCCAAAGTAAATTCCAGAGTGGAAATTAGAGTGGAATTAAGTGTGGGAAAGAAAAAGTGGTAGAATTA
>CANRHV010000017.1 GCA_947630505.1 uncultured Monoglobus sp.
TATGAAGAACTTGTGAAGAAAAATGATTTACAAGACGCGGCGATAAACGCTGCCGGTAAAGACATACAGGATATTGTTAAAGCATATCCGACCATGATATACGATTACGTCGATGAAAATATGCCTGCATGGTATCGGCCTACCATAGAGAAGTTAGTCAGAAAAGGCTATCTCAAAGGCGATGAGCAGGGACGCCTTCGCCTGACCGAGACCGAAATGCGTCTTTATACCGTAAATGACCGCGCGGGTATTTATGGGGAGTAAGCAGCACATGAGGCTGTTTCAGCGTTGACGCCGCGAGCCGGTTTGTCCTCGGTTCTCGGTTGAGCTTCGGAGGGTTGTGCGATAACCACAAGACAAATAGATAATATATCAAAAGAAAACGCTCAAATAGGCTCCGTCGGAATTCCAGTGGAATTTCCGGAATTTCCGGCGGAGCCTATTTTTTACGCCGAAAATATAATAATAAAATATCATAGCTCTATTTTATTATTATATTTGTAGTAGAATCACTGTCTGCGCCCTGTTTTCGTTTAATAGTTTTACGCCATTTTTTACGCCATTTTGACACCAAACTGCGGTAAATTACGGTCAATTACGGCGATTTCATCATCGTTTCCGCTTTGTTCAAATCCCTCACAATCAACGTTTTCACGGGCTTTGTAAGCTTCTTAGTCGTAAGTGTAGTTACTTTTAATAAAATTGTCACAAAAGGATTTTTTGTTCCGCAAAAACCAAAATACATTTTGAAGTTATAATATATTTTCTAAGCGGCATATCCTATAAAGGATTATGCCGCTTATGTTTTAATTATCACTATCTAAATCGCTGGTTACAATGCCGCATGACTCAAGCTTGGCTTTAACCAGTTTTAATTGATATTCGGCTTCTTTTTGTGCGTTCTCGGACTTAATTATTCTTTGCAAACTCGAGTAATTATCAATTAACATTGTAATTAACTCCTTTTCGGTCATAACTTCCATTATCCTCCCTCCTTTTATAATTAGTGTTTGGATTTATACAATAATTATATCAGATACAACAAAAATGTTCAAGATATTTTTATAATCATTTTCCGAACATTTTGTTAAACTTGGCGTTTTGTTCCTTTTTCCGACACATTTTAATTATACCGCCTTACGACTCCGTTTCACTTGCTTTACCTAAAATTGTCAAAAAAGATTTTCCCATTCGTTGTAGTATTCTTCCAGACTTTCGTTCATTTCTTGAAGTTCGTCGGTCAGGGCGTTCATTTGCTCGTAGTCCGAGAATATTTCGGGCTTTGTCATATCCGCCTCGATCTCGGATACTCGCTCCTCCGCCTCCGCTATCAGATTTTCAAGCTCCGAAACGCGCTGTTTGCGCTGCGCCTCGGCTCTGCGCTGTTCCTTTGAGCGGTGGCCGCCTTGGGCTTTGGGCGCGGGCTTTATCATTTCCCGCGGCTTTTGCTCGGCGGCCTTCTTTTCAAGAAACAAGCGGCGCTGTTTGTAATACTCAAAATTGCCGTCGTACACGGTGAATCCGTCTTTTGTCATCTCAACGATCTTATCGGGAACGCGGTTCAGCAAATATCTGTCGTGGGACACGAAAAGCAGCGTGCCTTGATAGTCGCGAAGCGCCTGCTCCAGCACCTCTTTTGAGGGCAGATCAAGGTGGTTGGTTGGCTCGTCAAGCAATATCACGTTGGATTTTTCGAGCATGATAATGCAGAACGCGAGCTTGGCGCGCTCGCCGCCGCTTATTACGCGAACCGGCTTATACACGTCGTCCTTTGTCAATCTGACGCTGCCAAGCACGCCGCGTATTCTCGCCTCGGGTATACGCGGAAATCTGTCCCACAGCTCGTCGATGGCGAGCTTGTCGGGGTCGAGGTTCAGATTTTCCTGCTCGTAGTAGCTGACGGTGGTGTTGCGTCCCCAAACGATCTCGCCCTTTTCGTGGGGAATGATTCCCAGCGCGGTCTTTAAAAACGAGGACTTGCCAATGCCGTTGTCGCCGATTATCGCGATCTTCTCGCCGCGCTTTAACGCGAAGTTTATGTTTTCGCACAGCGCCTCCGGCGGGTCGCCCACCGACACGTCAAGGTCCGAGACGGTCAGCACGTCCTTAAACGGCTCCTTGGTTATCTCGAATTTGAGCTTTATCGGTTTTATCTCGGCGTCGGGCTTTTCGATTATATCCATGCTCTCGAGCGCCTTAACTCGGGATTTTGCCGAGGCCGAGGTGGATGCACGGGTTATGTTTTTTTCAACGTATGTCCGCATCTTTTCTATCTCAAGCTGCTGCGCCTCGTATTCCTTTTGCCAGAGCGCTATCCGCTGCGCCCGAAGCTCGGTGTATTTCGAATAGTTGCCCTTGTATGAATACAGCTTGCGCCGCTCCAACTCAAACATGCCCTCAACGGTCACATCCAGAAAATATCTGTCATGGCTGACGATCAGCAGCGCGCCCTTATAGTCGTTCACCAGATAATTCTCCAGCCATTCAAGGGTCCTGAAATCCAGATGGTTGGTCGGCTCGTCCAGTATCAGCAGCCTCGGCTCCCGAAGCAGCAGCGCGGCTATTGCGAGCCTTGTTTTTTCGCCGCCCGAAAGTGTGGCGATCTCGGTGTCGGAATCCTTGTCGGAAAAGCCCATGCCGTTTAAAACGGTCTTGATCTTGACGTCGATATTATATCCGTCGCGGCTCTCAAAATACGCCTGCTTCTGGGAATACTCGCTCATCAGGCTGCGATACTCGCTTGTGTCGTGCGCCGTTATTCCCTGCATCTTTTCCTCAAGGCGGCGCATGTCGTCCTCGAGTTTAAGAATGTCCGAGAACACGTTCCGCATCTCGCGGATTATAGTGGAACCGCGGTCGAGACCGCTGTTTTGCTTGAGGTAGCCGACCGTCAGCCCGGGCGCCTTGTAAAGCTCGCCCGAGTCGTAGTCGAGCTCGCCCGTGATTATCGAAAGCAGGGTGGATTTTCCCGCTCCGTTAACGCCAATAAGACCATAGCGGCCTCCGTCCTCTATGGTCAAATTGATATCTTTTAATATTTCGTTTTCGCCGAAGCTTTTGTTAAGATTCGAGATAGAGATCAGCATTGCTTATACTCGTATCCCGCCTTTAAAAGCTCGATATTCTTTTCGGCGAGGCCGGCTCTTTTTGCCGGGGTATGCTCGCGCACGCTGCGGTACAGGTCCTCGATGTTATACATATCCTCTCTCGCCTTCATGTAGGCGCCCGCCATTACCATGTTTCCGAGCGTTCCCGCGCCCGCGCTCTCGGCGATCTGCATCGCCGGGATGTAAACGACGGTCACATCGTCTCTCTCAACCTTTGTGTCTATAAGCGAGCTGTCGAGAACGATCACGCCGCCGGGCTTCACCGCGTCGACAAATTTTTCAAGCGAGGGCTTGTTCATAACTATCAGCGCATCGGGACGCTGAATGACCGGCGATCCGATCTGCGTGTCGGCGATTATGACGCTGCAGTTGCAGGTTCCGCCGCGCATCTCGGGACCGTAGGACGGGAGCCACGACAGCTCCTTGCCCGTGTCCATGCCCATATATGCCAATATTTTGCCGGCGAACAGCACTCCCTGACCGCCGAATCCCGCTATTACTATCTGCTCATACATTATCTGACACCTCCGGTTTCGGTACAGTCTTTATAAACGCCCAGAGGGAACTCGGGCATCATTTCGGTGCGGATGCGCTCCAGCGCCTCGACCGGAGACATTCCCCAGTTTGTGGGGCAGCTTGAGAGCACTTCCACCAGCGAGAAGCCCTTGCCCGCCATCTGGCACTCGAAGGCCTTGCGGATAGCCGCCTTGGTCTTTCTGATGTTGGGCACGCTGTCGACCGACACGCGCTCAACATAGCAGGCGCCCTTTAAGGTCGACACCATTTCGGAAACGTGTATCGGATAGCCCTGGTTCTCCACCTTTCTGCCGAAGGGCGTGGTCTGGGTCACCTGATCTATCAGCGAGGTGGGCGCCATCTGTCCGCCCGTCATGCCGTAGATCGTGTTGTTAACAAAAATTATGCTTATATTTTCGGCTCTGGCCGCCGAGTGTATCGTCTCAGCCGTGCCGATGGCCGCCAAGTCGCCGTCGCCCTGATAGGTGAACACCAGCTTGTCGGGGTGCACCCGCTTGATTCCGGTGGCGACAGCCGGGGCTCTGCCGTGAGCCGCTTCCTGCATATCGAATTCAAAGAAATTATACGCCGTGACGCTGCATCCCACGGGACACACGCCTATCGTGCTGCCCTCAAGACCCATCTCGTCAACGACCTCGGCCACCAGGCGGTTTATTACGCCGTGGGTGCAGCCGGGGCAGTATGACAGAACAAAGTCGCTGAGGGAATGAGGTCTTTCAAATATTTTTTCCATTTATTTATTCATCTCCTTAATAATTCATCCCCGACTACGAGTTTTTAAGACATTTTTCGATTTCCGCGACGATCGCGTCCTGCTCGGGCACCATACCGCCGGTCCTGCCGTAGAAATAAACGGGCTTTTTGCCGTTTACCGAGAGGCGCACGTCCTCTACCATCTGGCCCATGCTCATTTCAACGCTGAGGAAACACTTGGCCGTTTCGGCGCGTTTCGCGAACACCTTTTCGGGGAACGGCCACAGGGTTATCGGGCGTATCAGTCCCGCCTTGATGCCCTTGGCTCTCGCCGCCTCGACCGCCGACATCGCCACTCTGGCGATCGTGCCGTAGGCCGCGATTATAACGTCGGCGTCCTCGGTTTGGATCTCCTCGTATAGCGCCTCGGTCTCTCTTATCTTGTCATATCTCTTCTCGCGCTCTATGCACAAATTCTCAAGCTCCTCGGGCGTGAGGTAGAGGGAGTTGATTATGTTCTTTTTGCGCTTCATGCCCGTGCCGGTGGTCGCCCAGGGCTTTTCGGGAAGGGTAGCGGGGTCGATCGGGTCTTTGAACTCGACGGGTTCCATCATCTGACCCAGCATTCCGTCGCCCATTATCATCGCGGGCATTCTGTACTCGTCCGCCTTGTCAAAGGCGCGGGACGTCATATCGGCCAGCTCCTGCACCGACGAGGGAGCGAACACCAGCAGGTGATAGTCGCCGTGGCCGCCGCCCTTGGTGGCCTGAAAATAGTCGGACTGCGCCGGCTGTATACCGCCGAGGCCGGGGCCTCCGCGCACAATGTTCACCACAAGGCAGGGCAGATCGGCGCCCGCTATGTATGAGATACCCTCCTGCTTGAGGCTGATTCCGGGGCTTGAGGACGAGGTCATAACTCTCGCTCCCGCGCCCGCCGCGCCGTATACCATGTTTATCGCGGCGACCTCGCTCTCAGCCTGGAGGAAGGTCCCGCCGTTTTTTTGCATCTTTTTTGCCATATAGGCGGCAAGCTCGGTCTGGGGAGTTATCGGATAGCCGAAGAAAAATCTGCATCCGCAGCGCATCGCCGCCTCCGCCAAGGCCTCGTTGCCTTTCATCAATACTTTTGCCATTTTTGCTTGCTCCTTTCAAAGCCTTATATACTCTACTTCTCTATCGTTATAACACAGTCCGGGCATATGGTGGCGCAGAACGCGCAGCCTATACACTTGTCCGGCTCGGTTATTTTGGCGGGGCGGTAGCCCTTGTCGTTAAGGGTCTCGGTGTCCGTCACAATTATTTTCTTCGGACAGACCGACGTGCACAGGCCGCAGCCCTTACACCGCTCCTTGTTTATCGTAACCTTTGCCATTTATTCTCCTTCTTTCCGTTTAGATTTGGTTTTATTTGCTGAATCCCGGACCCACAAACAGGTCTATCGGGAATACTTCACTTTTTAATTTCGGAAGTTCTCCGATTTTTTCGATAGTGCTGCGGCTCACGCAGGTGCATACAAGCGGCAGCCCGACTTTTTTTGAAAATTCCTCTGCCAATTTTTCGCCGCGCAGGATAACGCCCTCGTCGGTATATCCCATAAGATGCGTGTTGTTGACGATTCCCGTGAACTCAAGGCGAGACGCGCCGAGAATATCCGAAAATATCTCAAATGCCCCGTCAACGTCCTGGGTCAGCATACGGCGCTCGTTGAGCACGAAAAACATGTCATAGTCCTCACGAGCAAAATGCTCGCGGTATACTCCCAGCGGCACCGCGCCGTCGTCGTCTCCGCCCGCGTCGAAAATAATATACTTTGACTTGTCGTCAAAAGCGCGCATTATCTCGGGCGGCAGCGTGGGCGTCTCGATATTCGAGTTGGCAAAGCCGGGCGCGATAACTTCGATGCCGCGGCTTTTTAAAAACTCCTCCGCGTCCTTTGTGCGATAGTACGGGTTCACGATGTCAAAGTCGATCATCAGCACGTCTTTGCCCGCCTCGCGGAGCTTTAAGGCATAGTTCAGCGCGAACTCGGTCTTGCCGCTGCCGAAGTGCCCCGTCACTATCGTTATTCTTTTAAGTCCGTCAAGCATGCTCATGTTGTTTCTCCGTGTTCACCGCTGTCCGCGCGGCTTTTTATCTCTGTCACCGTGAAAGCCGACTGCACATTTCTGAAAAACAGCCTCACTATCAAAAAGCCTATCAGAAGCGCCGCCGCCGCGCCGATAAGCGCCATAAAGTCGCGCCGCGTCAGTATGAAACCGAGCACCGCGCCGACGACCAGCAGCACTGCCATCAGGCCGTAGCCTATCGCGGCGTACCGCAACACTTTTTTGGTGTCCTCGTAAAGCGTCACCACGTCGCCCTTTTTGAGGCCCAAGCCCCCGCCGTCCACGGCGTCGACTATGACAGCGCTCGATGGGCAGCCCTTGCAGCTGACGCAGTTGCCGCCGCACGCCGACTCGCGGTCGACCCTGACTTTTATGCCATCCGCTCCCGCGGAAACCACATAACCCGTTTGCTCCATAGGTATATTTCACCTCGTAAATTCGGATTTATTCACAATTGATTATTATAATATATTTTTCGATTTATGTCAATAGAAAGTGCGCCTCCGCGTTAATTTTATTTTTTGAGAAAATCAGCCGTCGAACAACGCCGTCGGCGTCTCGCCCGAGATTATGGTCTCTGCTATCGGGATCTCGGTCACTATGTCGTCTCCGCTCTTGCGAACCGGCAGATTTACGCCCATTTCGGCGGTGATCTTCACGCAGATAAAATGCCGCGTCTGGTTGATTCCCGCCGACTCGAATTTGTCCTCAAAGTCGATTTGTATATTTTCGTCGGTCATGACCTTGATCTTTACCGGAAATCCGAGAGCGGAATAAAACGAGTCCGAAAACATCGACATGACCGGCACATACACGTCCACACTGTTAATTTTGTCTATCCTGCTTTGGATGTCTTTGGCAAGATATGACTTAAAACGATTCAGTCCGGCGTAGTTGACAGATATGCTTTTCACGTTTCCGCCGCTGTCGGTTGTTTTATCAATAAGCTCGTCATAATCGGCGCCGACCCTCGCCGATGCCTCGGCCACCGCGTCACCGCATTCACGGAGCACAATGCTGTTTAGATTCGACAGCGCCATATCGGTCAGCAGCGGGTACAGCCGGTTTTCTATGTTCGCCCACAAAAAACAGAGCGCGCCCAGGGCGAGCAAAACAAAAGCGGATATTTTGAGCCGCCTCCCTATTTTTTTAAAATCACGCAGCGGTCGGATTTTATGTATAGTATGTCCTTTTTTGCCTCCGAACCTCCATTTGAATCTCCTCAACCGTTTTTTCATAATAATCACCCGATATATAATACGCGGTTTCAACTGTTTTGTTAAAATGTCGCCTGACGCGCGACAGATTTTTTGAAAAACCTGCTATAATGTATAATGTAAAAACTTTTGGTGAGTTTTTACATATAAGGACGGAGCCGCTTCCGCTTTGCCGGCTCCGTCCTTTCTTGACATATTTATCCCGCAGTGATATAATTTTACGCGTACATTTTATAATAATTGTAAATTAAACGAGGAGGCGCGGGCATGAAAGACAAAAAGGCTTTATCCGTCGCGATGATCCTGGCGGCAGCGACGGGCTGGGGACTTATCGGCGTGTTTTCGCGGCCGCTTGACGCGCGCGGACTGAGCCCGATACAGATAACGTTTACCAGAAGTCTGATCACCGCCGCGCTGATGGGGCTGTTTCTTTTGATAAAAGACCGCTCGCTGCTCAAAGTGCGGCTCAGCGACTTTTGGATGTTTCTGGGCAGCGGTCTTTTGAGCATAGTGTTTTTTAACGTGTGCTATTTTCTGACGATCGAGCGCACAACCCTTGCCGCGGCATCGGTGCTGCTATACACCGCGCCATGCTTTGTCATGCTGATGTCCGCCGCGTTTTTCAAAGAGAAGATCACGGCGCAAAAAATAATCGCGCTGGTCCCCGCCTTTGCGGGCTGCGCGTTGGCAAGCGGATTCACGGGCGGTCAAATCGGCATTTTCGCGCTGATGACCGGATTAGGCTCGGGCCTCGGCTACGCCCTGTACAGCATATTCGGCAAGGCCGCGCTCCGCAAATACTCACAGTACACGATCATATTTTATACCTTCGCCGTGGCCTCGCTGGGACTGCTGCCTTTTTCGGGACTGCCCCATATCGCCTCGGTTATCGCGGGCGGGGGCGCGCCCGCCGCGCTGGGTCTGGGCGTGTTTTCAACGTTTTTGCCGTTTGTACTCTACACAGGCGGCCTCGCCAATATCGACGCGGGCAAGGCGTCGGTGCTTGCGTTCGCCGAACCTATGGTCGCCACGGTAGCGGGCATTCTTATTTTTCACGAATCCCTGACAATAAAAAACGCGGCAGGCATTATACTGATCTTCGCCGCGATAGTGCTGCTTAATACCAACGTAGGGACTAGGAAATAGGCACTAGGGACTAGGCCGGGCCGCCCGTTTGCCTCGCCCCTTGGGGAGAGGTGTCAGGCGTAGCCTGACGGAGAGGGGTTAACATAGTGATTAGCAATTAGCGAATAGTAATTAGCATAAAAGAACCAACGCCGGGGGGTGGCGTTGGTTCTTTTTGTTGTCTTATCTTTCGGGATTTGTGTATCTTATAAGCATTACCGCGGTTTCGGCTCGGGTTATATCGGACGCGGGTCTTAGGGTGTTGTCCTCGTATCCGTTTATAATTTCTTTGCTGCACGCCCAGGCCATGGCTGTTTGCGCGTATTCCGAAACATTGCCGCTGTCGGCGAATCCCGAAATGTCCGCGCTCGCGCTGACGTCCTCTCCGAGCTGCTTTGAGTACCTCCAGAGTATCGCCGCCGTCTGCTCGCGGGTCACAGCGTCATTCGGGCCGAAGGTTCCGTCGCCGTAGCCCTCGATCACTCCGGTCTTGGTTCCCCATGTTACTGCCGAGGCGTAATACTCGTTCGGGTCAACGTCGGAATATATCGGCTCCGCCGCGGACTCCGCGCCGTCCAGTCTGTTCAGTATGCAGACAAACATTCCGCGGGTCAGCGTGTCGTTCGGCGCGAACATTGTGTCGGTCTCGCCTGTCATAAGTCCCAGACTGTATATCTCGGAAACCGCCTGATAGTACCAGTCGCTCGGGTTCACGTCCGTGAACGGCAGACCGCTGTCAGCGGCGGGCGCTAAGGTCGGCGCTGTCGGCTGTTCGGGGCTTGTCGATCCCGAAGCATCCGGAGCCGTCGTTGCCGCGGGCGTCGCAGTTGCGACAGCGCCTCCGGTTGAAAATCCCGAGCTGCCTGTCGAGCCGCCGCCGTAGCTCGGCCTTGAGGTTTGAGTCGGCGCTATTGTGGGCTCGGTCGTAGGAACAGCTGGAGGCTCCGTTGTGGGAGCGTTCGTTGGCTCCGTCGTGGGAGCGTTCGTCGGCTCCGTTGTGGGAGCGTTCGTCGGCTCCGTCGTGGGAGCGTTCGTCGGCTCCGTCGTGGGCGTTGTCGGTTCCGTTGTGGGTGTTGTCGGTTCTGTTGTGGGAGCGCTTGTCGGCTCCGTTGTGGGAGCGTTCGTCGGCTCCGTTGTGGATGTTGTCGGTTCCGTCGTGGGAGCGTTTGTCGGCTCCGCTGTGGGTGTTGTCGGTTCCGTCGTGGGAGCGTTCGTCGGCTCTGCTGTGGGTGTTGTCGGTTCTGTTGTCGGAGCGTTCGTCGGCTCTGTTGAAGGCTCGCTTGACGCTGCCGCCGAGGGTTCCGGCTCGGTCGAAGGCTCAGCCGAAGTTGCGGGTGCGCTAGTCTCAGTCGGCTCAACAGTCGCCGAAGGCTCGGGTTCGGTCGAAGGCTCAGCCGAGGCCGAGGGTTCGGGTTCGGTTTCGAATCTGTATGGGTCGTTCGGGTCTCCCGTGCCCGCCGCAAAGTCCGCGGACGCGTCTAAGTAGAACGCGGGGCGCACTCCGACGTAGGAAAGATCGGCGCTGCCGCCGCCTATTCTGCCCGGCGAGTAAACATAGCGCACGTCATATCCGAGATCGGTGAGCGGTGTGCGCAGCCAGTAATGCCATTTTTCGCCTGCTTCCGGTCCGCCCTCTCGCTTATACTCGTTGTTTTCGACGCACTCGGTCGTGGGCTCGCCTATATAGTAATCCTCGCCCAGAACGTCGCCGTTGTTGTAAACCGCGCTCAGCTGTTTCACATCGAGCAGGAACATTCTGTCTGTCACGTATTCGGCGTAGGCGCTGTCGAAATTCGCCGCCAGCTTTTCTATCTCGTACTCGTACCGATGCGGTTCGGTTCCCATCGTCGCCATACCCGCGTCATATTCGGGAGAAGCCAGTATGGATTTTTGATTTACCGTCTTTATCGCGCTCAATTCGGCCTGCGTGAAGTTCGTTAAGAATCCGGCCTCTTGGTCGTAGGCGTTAAAGCCGCTCCATACATGGTCCTTATCGGGCGGATTTCCGCAGAGCCAATCAACATCGCCCGCGGCCGCTTCGGAATTAAGCCATGAGCGCATATTGCTGTCGGCCCAGTAGTTGGAGGCTCCCGACTCTCTGTAAGGATTTCGGCTGTGTGAGCCTGCGGCGGTAACCGCGCCGCCCGCCGCGTCAAGCGGCTTGAGGCAGATTATCTTATCCGCCAGCATAAGCGTGCCGTTTTCGTCCGTGTCAACGCATCTCCACAGGATCGGCGCGCCGTAATACGTGCCCATCTGTAGGTAACTGCCCAATTTGACGCTTCCGGGCTCCGCTGTCGCCGAGGGCTCCGGCGTGCTTGTCTCGATCGGCTCCGTTGTCGCCGAGGGCTCGGGCTCGGTTGATGCTGCCGCCGAAGGTTCGGGTTCGGTCGAAGGCTCGGTTGATGCTGCCGCCGAGGGCTCGGGCTCGGTCGAAGGCTCGGTTGTGGGAGCGTTTGTCGGCTCATTTGTAGGTTCCGCCGTGGGCTCAATTGTAGCCGTGGGCTCGGGTGTGTCAACGGGTCCCGGCGGAACGTCGGTGTACAGCGTTACCGTTCCATCGTACAGCTTAATGTCCGCGTTGGCGTGATCCGTCATTGTCACCGTCACGTCGCTGATCGTTATGTTGTAATTTCCGTCAGGCGCGTCTTCCTTTGCTCTTAACTCAAGCAGACATATCTCGTCGTTGAACGGCACTTCTCCCGAGCAGCGTATCGTCACGGATCCGTCGCCGACAACCGCCGACATCGCAGCCGCGATTTCCTCGGCCGCCATAACCGACACGAAATCAAACCTTTCGCTGTCGTAGTTTATCGTCAGCTTATAGTCCGAAACATTGCTGTCCGCAAACATGTATACCGGTATATACGCATCCTCTCCGGCTTTGCAGTCAACATATCCGGGCGTCAGCAGCACGCCTTCGGTCCATGTGCTTCTAACCGTGTATGTCGCCTCGGACATGCCGCTATATTTCATGCCTTTCTTGACCGCGATCGCCTTTATCGTCGTGTCCCCGGTTATCGCGATTCCTCCGTTATACAGTTTTGCATTCTCAGAGGTCAGCTCGTCCTCGGTAGTGTAATATATTTCGGCCCCGTCAATAGAACATGTAAAAGTTACTATTGTTCCGGCGTCCACTTCTCCCGAAGGGTAGCTGAATCTCGGCGCGCTTACGGTTTTTACCTCAATAGTCTTTTCCGCTGTGCCGCTTGGCGTCATACCGTCTTTATACGCAATAGCCTTGACGGTCTTTGTCTCGCTCAGCGTAAACGTCTCGGAGTAGATCGGGCTGTTTTCGTCGGGCTCGCTGCCGTCGGTCGTATAGTGTATTTCTGAGCCGTCCGTCACGCACGAAAGCGTCACTTTCTTTCCGACATAGTAATCAGCAGCGTTTATCAGAGGTGTCTCCACCGTTTCGGGAGGAGCCGCGGGCGCGATCACATTGACGGTAAACTCGGCAGTTTTGCCCTCGTATGTGACTGTTATAGTCTGCTCTCCCGCCTGATTGGTAATCTCGCTTATCGTATAATCTTTTATCTCTTCCGTTGTGTTATTGTTGTAGCTCGCGGTAACAATCATTCCCGTGGTGTCAAGCTTTTCGCCCAAGGTGTACTCCGGTCTGTCGGGCAGCTGTGTTATCTCTATTCCCGTGACGGACTTCGCTTCAACCGTTATATCAAACGTGTCCGTAAAATCTCCGTATGTAACTGTCACGGTATGCGTGCCGATCTCCGTTGTGTCAAATCCCGATAACTTGTAATCGGTTATCTCTACTGTGGAGCCATCCGAGTAAACCGCCTCAACCGCAAGTCCGCTTGTGTCAAGTGGCGTGTCCTCAACAACCATTGTATTGGTCGGCTCTGATGCGATCTGTATTCCCGTAATCGTCAATTTAGGTATCGTCTCGGTCACCGTGCCGTACTCGGAATTATTATACTCCTGTGAGCCGTCGCTGCTTGATGTGGGCTCGGTCCTTGTGCCCTTTTTCCAGAAGTCTGTAGCAGCGAGGGTCGGCAGCTCTTTTGTCTCGATATTATCGCAGCCCAAGCATTGTCTTTCTGCTGTTCCAGTTGTGTTTTGTGTCGGCTCTTTTGTTATATTCCACTCGCCGTATTTATGATGTACTATGAAATCATCATACGCCTCGGCCTCGGAATAGACCTCGGTTTCCGGGAATATTGCCTTTATCGTATATTCGCCCGCGGTTATCGGGGCATCTTCCGAATAAGTCGAATCGTCGGCGTCTTTTGCCTTAAACATATATGTCACGTCCTCGGTGCCGCCCGCATACATGGGTATCGGCAGCTGCATTCCCAGGCATCCGCAATAGTAGTCGGGCATTACCACTGTCGGTTCGTCGCTTCCCTCAATTATGCTCGCCGGGAATTCAAGCGGAACATCTTGTTTTGATTCCTCAATGCTGTAATACTCCTCATCGTCTCCGAAAAGCATAGTCTCGGTGATATTCACGGTTTTGTATTCGCCGACTTCAGCCGAGGGGAACTCTCCCATCGCTATGGCGTAAACATCATCCTCATAGGCGTTCAGCGGTATCAAAAGGATATCGGCGTCGGGAGTTTCGTCATACGCCTTGCTGAGGGCTATCGTCGCGTATTCGATCGGCTTTTGTTTCATAACCACAGTTATCTCATCACTGCCGCTGCCCGACAGATTCAGGCTGCCGCCATACTCCGCGCGTATTTTGTTTTCGCCTATGGCAAAGCGCTTATCCGCCGTCGTCACAAGCGTCGCGCTGCCGCTGTCTCTGGTTTGGTTGGTGTATTCAACATCGGCTGTGCCCAGCAGAGTATTGCCAACATAGAAGTTAACCGTGTCGGTCACCGCCGCGAGACTTATGCCCGAATCGGCTCTTGAAACTTGGGCCGTCAACGTCAGGGGTTCGCCGTAGGTCACCTCTTGGTCGGCGGTGGTCTCAACATAAGATGCCCTCGTCCTGATCGACAGTCTGACAAGCAGCTCAACGTCATTTGTTCCGTATTCGTCAACGCTCATAAGCGCGAGGCCGGGCTCGTTCTCTTTAGCTGTTATCCTAATGTTGTACTCGCCCATAGTCAGACCCTTGGGGATAAGCATAGTGCTGCTTCCCGTTATTATCGCTCCGGTCCTGTCGTCGTCTGTTATCGTGTAGGTGAAGTTTCCTTTGGATGAAACTTCATTTTTTGCATAGGATATATAATTGTCAAGATCAACTGTTATCGCGGGATCGTAGCCCTCGTCGGCCTTGAGTTTTATTACATCGCTCTCGCCTCCGAATTTCACTCTGCCTATCGGGTACAGCGTCAGGTCCTGCGTCACCTGCGTCTGAGTGGTAAATTCATCGTAAGGCTCACTCTCAGTAGTTGACCATTTTTCAAATATCTGTACATCGTTCTCCGAGGACAGTTCGGGAAGCGTTATCGTGCCGCCGTAGTTCACATACTGCGGCGCAAATATCGCGTCGGTGCTGCCCGCATTGAACCCTACCTTGTATACCTGTTTGTTTATGTCGCTCGTAAGGACCGGGTGCTCATCTGTTCCTATGGTCTGGCCCCATATCGGGCCGGCGCCGCCATTTTGGAGCAGATGCGCAACCGAGCCGCTCATGAGCTCATCAACGGTCTTGGCTTCGGGACTTCCCGAACCGCCCGAACCGCCTACTCCGCTCGGGGCCGTACCCTCGAGGTAATAGCAGTTGGTCGCTTTGCTGTCCGGGCTTCCGCTACCGCCCGCTATAGCGCCGACATAGGCCGGTCCGCTGACGTGGCCTAAGCTCAAGCTGTTGCTGATATTGGAGGCCGCCAGATTGTTGAGATCTTTCTCAAACGAGCCGACGATTCCGCCTGTTT
Source organism: uncultured Monoglobus sp. (assembly GCA_947630505.1). Classification (GTDB taxonomy): domain Bacteria; phylum Bacillota; class Clostridia; order Monoglobales; family Monoglobaceae; genus Monoglobus. Next base: position 14,634 of record CANRHV010000017.1, read on the forward strand.
TCACGGCGCTTTTTCCGTTGGTCCAAACATCACATTCATTCAGGCAGTTTTCAATAGTTCCGCCCTCGATACAACCGATGATGCCGCCCGAAAAATCTCCGCCGTTGACCGAACCCGAAACGGCCAGGTTTTTGACCATTCCGCCTCTGACAACTCCGAACAGGCCGGTGTATTCGCCGCCGTTTACGTAAAGTCCGCTGATGGTGTGTCCGCCGCCGTCGAATATGCCTTTGAACGGGTGCTCATAGTCACTGCCGATAGACGTCCATGACTCTTTGCCCTCGCCGTATTTCTCAGACAGGTCGATATCGTTCGTAAGTTTAAAGTATGCGCTGCGTGCTCCGTCGTTTACATATTCCCTGACTGATTCAAGCGTGTCAAGATCGGGGATCTCATACGGAACATCGAGCGTGCCGTTTCCATTTATTCCGATCTCGGGATTTATGATAAGAATCGGCCTTCCCAAAATCGGGCTTTGTTTCCAAGAGTATTCTCCCAGCGTTCCGGCCAAGCTCTCAAATTGCCGCTCGTCTTGCGCCGTTATACCGGAGTCGTCTCCGGAGCCGCACGCGCTTTGGGCCGCGGTGCTCAGATAATATACGTTCTCGCTGTTGTTTGCGCTTGAAATTCCGTAAACAGCTCCGACGTTTGTGTTTCCCGTGACCGCGCCGTAATTATAACTATTGGCGCAGCGCGCGCTGCCGTCCGACAAAACGGTGTCGATCTCCCGATTTCCCGCTATGCCGCCGATATTTTCCTCACCGGTGACGGTTCCCGCGTTATACGAGTTTATAATTCGGCCGGTGTCGTGTCCCGCGATTCCGCCCACGTTTGTTTTTCCGCTTACCGCGCCTATGTTGTATGTCTCCATTATGAAGTCTAACGGATTGTTTTGATAGAATCCCGAAATTCCGCCCACGCTGTCTTTTCCGTCAACCTTGCCGCTGTTCGCGCATGATCTTATCCCAAGAGCGTAGGTGCCGAAGGCTGCGATGCCTCCCGTGAAGTCCCCGCCGTGAATATCACCGCTGTTGCTGCAGTCGGTTATATAAGACAGACTTACCATGTCCGCGTATCCGACTATGCCGCCCGTATAAAGCACGCCCGAGACGTTGTTATTGTTTGTGCTGTTTTCTATCGCCGCATCAGATGCGTGCGTATAATAATACCCCGCTATGCCGCCGGTGTTTTCACCGATGCCCGTGATCGTGCCCCCGCCCGCTATATAGCAGTTTGTTATTTCAACATTTTTCGCGCTACCTACGATGCCGCCGACATTTTTGCCGCCTGTAACGTCAACCTCCGTAAGCAAATAGCTGTTTGAGACAGTCTCGTTTTCGCTCGATCCCGTGATACCGCCGACGTCGTCTCCCTCGCCGCTCACAGAGCCGCCGACTCCGCAGCTTATCATAACGCCGTTCGCGGCGCGGCCTGTGATGCCGCCGACCTCAGCCTTGCCGCTGACTTCGCCGGTGCTTTGGCAGCTCTCAACCACCGCCGTCGCGGCTTCTCCGGCGATGCCGCCGATATAATTGCCGCCTTTGATCGCGCCCGAATTTGTGCAGCCGCCTATCGCGGAGCTGTTTTCTAAGCTCTCCTCGGGATTCTCGGCCAAGGCTCCGCCGTTCATGTTTCCGGCAATCCCGCCAACGTGATCGCCGCCGCTGACCGCCGCGCCGCTCTCGCAGGCAGTGACGCCGCGCGATACCGCTCCGCCGCCTGTGCCTATTTCGCCGACGATTCCGCCGACGTAATTGCCCTTCGCTGTGATCGAGGATGTAATGTTTTCGTAATTTTCATGCACGGTGCAGACCGACAGCAGGTTGTTTCCGTATTTTCCGACGATTCCGCCGACGTAGCTTCCATCCGCGTTGATAGTCACGGCGCTGCCGCAAAGCGACAGAGTGCCCAAGCATTCGCCCGCGATTCCTCCGACGTAATCTCCGTGGGGTATATCGGAGGGGTCGCCTACACTTACGATCCTGCCGTTTGCGGTAATGTCACCGGCGGCAAAGCAGTTGTACATCTGACCGTCGCATTTGCCCGCGATGATGCCCGCATAATCAGCGGTGCATTTTATTGAGCCCGTAACCGACAGATTCATAACGGTTCCGCTCTCGCCGATGCTCCCGAACAGGCCTTGACATGGGGAGTTTCCGCTCAAGGGGTTAAATAAGAAACCAAATAATGACGCGCTGTCGCTTATGTAAAGCCCGCTTATCTTGTGTCCGCCGCCGTCGAGCGTGCCGCGGAACGGTACAGAGCTGCTGCCGATGGGAGTCCAGGACGTCTTGCCCCTGCCGTATGTTGACGACAGGTCTATATCGTTTGTTATTCTGAAATACTCGCCCTCTCCCTTACCGCTGTTTATATAATTGCGGAAGCGCTGAAGCGACGCGGCGTCCGAAATTATCCACGGATCTTCATCGGTGCTGCCGCCTCGGAAAGTCGTTTCGGGATTTTCGCAAAGTATCGGCCTTCCCAAAGACGTCGAGTTTGCCCATGTGACTTCGCCGGTGTCTCGGTTCAGCTCGGCCGCCAGATTTTTGAATTCGTCCTCCGTAATCATCCAGCTTCGAATATCGGGAACGACAACGGCGCGGTAGGTATAGGCGGGTCTTGTTTCCTCAAGACAATAGCAGTTCTCTATCACCGCGGAGTCGGCCTTCCTGCACGCGATGCGCCCGAACAGCCCATCGCCTATGTCCAAATTATAATAGTATGAGTTAGACATCTTAGAGCCGTCTTTCATTTCGAAAACGAGCCCTCCCGAAAAGCTTGCATTATCGGGTTTTCCAATGCTGTAGCAATCCGATATCTCGCCGCCGTTTTCGAGAATTCCGACAATGCCGCCCGTCCACCCGCCGCTGCCGCACCTGAAATATACGTCGGTATAGCAATTCGTGATCTTTCCGTAGCATGTGCCCGCGATGGCGCCCAATTCATAATCTGTGTGATCTGTGTCATCTTTGGCGATCGTTCCCGACACGCTCAGCCTGGTGACCGTGCCTTCGCTGCCTATACATCCGAACAAACCCCGAGGGAAGAATTCGAAATAGTCGGGCGTAAACTCACCGAGTCCGCTGATCCTGTGGCCGTTGCCGTCGAAATGCCCGTTAAACGGAGTTTTGATCATGCCTATCGGAGCCGTCGAGTTCCCTAATATCGACATATCGATATCGGCGTCAAGACGCACGTATTTTCCCGTGCAGTCGTTGCCGTTGTTGACATAATCTCTAAAATGCGCGAGGGACCTTGCGTTTTTAATAACATACGGATCGTCTTGGGTTCCGCTGCCGTAAAACGACTCGGGATTGTCAACAAGCACCGGTACGCCAAAATACGGGCTTATCGCCCACGCGAGATCGCTGTTTTGGTTAAGGCTGTCCGCGAGCCACTGCCTTGCAAGCTCCTCTCTGGCAACCGCTGTGGCGCAATCATCCTGTGCCTTTCCGTCGTTGAGGTAGTAGCAGTTGATCTCATTGTCCTTGCTTTTGTAGTCGCTGTTGCCAATGGGGGATAATGGCAGATCGGAGGCTGAGACATAGAGCAAGGCATCGCTATGACCGTCTCCGAAGGCATCGCTATGACCGTCTCCGGTTCTGTATATGATGAGTTGTCCTGTATTATAGCAGTTTTCCAGCAAACTGTTTTGGTCATAGTATGACGCAATACCCGCCGCCTTGGCAGCGTTGATCGTGGCTCCGAGTATATTTCCGGTATTATAGCAGTTCTTTATTATTCCGTTTTTCTTTTCACCCGTTATGCCGCCTGTATTATAACTATTATGATAACCTGCATACAAGCGAGAAGAAACGCCGGGCGGTCTGTCACCCGAAAGCGCATCGTTATTTCTGACCTCCGCGGTGTTATAGCAGTTCAATATATTTCCGCCGCGGCTCTCTCCGGCGATGCCTCCGAAATGGTTGAGACGGAAATTCGAGTCAATATTTGCGGGATCTCCGCTAACGCTGCCATAGTTTCCGCAGCTGATTATATCGGCGCCGCTTGAGCCGACGATGCCGCCGACATATCCGCAATAATTAAATGAATAATTTTCCATGGAAATAGTGCAGCGGTTTGTGCAGTTTTCGATAACTCCGTCGCTGTATCCCGCGATGCCGCCGATATATCGGAGCGCGGTGATCTTGCCGCTGACGCTCACGTTTTTGACCGAGCCGCCCTCGCCTATATATCCGAACAAGCCTTGATAATCTCCGGTCTTATTATTCGCGTACGCGGAACCTTTAAGTATACATATATTGAGCACAGAGTAACCCGCGCCGTCGAAATGACCCTTAAACGGCACGTTCGGATTTCCGATAGCTGCATGCTGATCGTTTTCATTGCCTTCAAGGTCAATGTTGCCCGTCAGCCTGAAATACTGATTTTCGCAGCTGTTTCCGCCGTTGACCCAGTCGCGGAACACGGTAAAATCATCCTTGTTTGAAATGAGATAAGGACTTGCCTCCGTGCCCTCGCCCGAAAGATTTAAGACGGCTTCCGGGGGATCGGTCTCGCCCTGAAGATTTAATCCGTCCGCCGCCGAAACGCCAAGCGTAAACCCCGGCAGAACCGGCATAAGCCCAACAACCATCACGACCGTGAGTAAAATCCCGATCAACCTTTTTAAAGTTTCTTTCATTAAAAACCCTCCTTGTGTGTATGTGTGTTAATTATTTTCAAATTATAGCCTCGCCCCTTGGGGAGAGGTGCCCGCTTGCGGGCGGAGAGGGGTTTCCCCTGCGGTTTGGAACATAAACCCCTCTCAGTCGCCTCCGGCGCCAGCTCTCCCCAAGGGGCGAGCCTAATATAAACCGCAAAATAGTCCTAGTCTCTAGTCCCTATTTCCTAGTCCCTGCGTTATCACCTCATCAGTCAGGCTATCGCCTGACAGCTTCCCCTCAAGGGGAAGCCTAATTTGCCTCGCCCCCGAGGGGCCCCTCTCTGGGTCGCAATAAACCGCTTTGATCGTTTTTAGATTATATCATAAAAGAATCGGTTTTCAATACTTATGACACGAAACGGCCGTTTTTGAACACGAATAGTCATTGATAATGTTTTTTAAAATTTATGTTGAATATTGAAAAACCTTATGTTATAATGGTTCGGGTGTTAATTTTTAAGAAAATTTTAAGACTTTCGCGTTATAATTCACCAAAAGATACGCGACACGGGAGAAATATATATGGACATATTTTCGATCTTAACGCTGCTGGGCGGGCTCGCGCTGTTCCTGTTCGGCATGAACTACATGGGCGACAGCCTGAAAAAGCTGTCGGGCAGCAAGCTTGAGACGATACTCAGCAAGCTGACGTCAAACAGGTTCAAGGGCTTTCTGCTCGGCTTCGGCGTGACCGCCGTTATCCAGAGCTCGTCCGCCGTTATGGTTATGCTTGTGGGCTTTGTGAACTCGGGCATAATGAATCTGGTGCAGACCACAAGCGTGCTGATGGGCGCCAATATCGGAACCACGGTCACCGGCTGGCTGCTGAGCACCTCGGGTATCTCGGGCGGGAACATCCTGCTCAAGATGCTGACACCTTCCGCCTTCACTCCGGTGCTTGCGGCGGTGGGTCTCGGGCTCAACATGTTTTCGAAATCAGACGCAAAAAAGAACGTGGGCTCGATATTGATCGGCTTCGCGGTGCTGATGTTCGGCATGGAGATGATGTCGGACGCCACAGAGGGTCTTCAGGACAGTCAATATTTCAAGGACACGCTCGTTATGTTCTCTCACCCCCTGACGGGAATTTTGGCCGGAACCTTGTTCACCGCGGTTATACAGTCGTCCTCGGCGTCGGTCGGAATACTTCAGGCGCTGTCGCTCACAAACGCGATACCCGTCTCAACCGCGCTGCCCATTATCCTGGGCATGAACATAGGCGCGGCCCTGCCGCCCGTGCTTTCGGCTATCAACGGAAACACCGACGCGAAACGTGTCGCCGCGTCCTGCGTTTACATAAAAATAATCGGCGTTGTGGTTATAGCCGCGCTGTTTTACGCGCTTAACGCGGCTTTTGACTTCGGGTTCATGAGCGCAAACTCGTCGGTATTCTCGATAGCGTTTATACACACGGTGTTCAATATTCTGTCCACCGCCGTGCTGATGCCCTTCTGCGGCGGCATAGAAAAACTTTCGGAAATGACGTTCAAAAAAAAAGGCGAGGAAGCCGATCTGTTCAACAGTCTGGACGACAGGTTTTTGAGCTATCCCGCGTTCGCTGCGGGCAAGACCCGCGAGCTGACCGTGGACATGGCGGCGCTGACAAAAACCTCGGTAGGCCGAGCGCTCGAGCTGCTCAAGGAATATGACGAGGGAGCGCGCAAGCTGATCGTCGATCAGGAGCGCACGATCGACACCTACGAGGACAGACTGAACGCGTACCTCGCGGCGCTCACCAAGCAGCAGCTGACAATAGCCGAGAGCACCGAGATAACCACGCTTATCCATATAATCGGCGACGTTGAGAGGATATCGGACTACGCCAGGAGCCTTGCGGGAACCGCGAGGGAAATGTTCAATCAAAGCATTGAGCTTTCGGACAGCGCGGCAAACGAGATCATCGTGATCTCAAACGCGATAAACGACATAATGGGACTGACCGTCACGGCCATCAAAAAAAGCGACAGCGTCGCGGCCCTCAAAATAGAGCCGCTCAACCGCGTTATAGACGAAATAAGCCACGAAATGAAAAAGAACCACATAACGCGGCTCCAGAAAAACGAGTGCAGCACCGAGTTCGGCTTTGTTTTCTCAAATCTTTTGAACTATCTGGGCAAGATCGCCGCCCACTGCTCAAACATCGCCGTGTATCTGCTGCAAGAGAGGGACAACGTGCTGTTCTCGGCGCATGAGTACAAAGACCGTCTCAGCGGCGACAACGTTGACTACATTCGGGATATCTACGACGGGTACCGCGAAAAATACACTCTCGCCTATTAAATTAAATTCTCACGCCGAGTATATCTGCTCGGCTTTTTTTATACTCCGAGAACCTGCCCTCGTCAAGCGCTTCGCGGATCTCGGCCAACATGTTGTTGTAAAAATGCAGGTTGTGTATCACCGCCAGACGCATGCCGAGCATCTCGTTGGCCTTGAACAAATGCCTCAGATACGCCTTTGAAAAGTTGCGGCAGGTGTGGCAGCCGCACTCGGGATCAAGGGGCGTGTCGTCTTTTTCGTATTTTAAATTTTTGATGTTTATGATCCCCTTTGAGGTGAACAGATGCCCGTGGCGCGCATTGCGGCTGGGCATAACGCAGTCGAAGAAGTCAACGCCGCGCTCGACCGCCTCGAGAATATTCACGGGAGTGCCGACGCCCATAAGGTATCTGGGCTTGTCTTTTGGCATGAACGGCTCCACGGCCTCGATTATATCATACATGACCTCGGTGGGCTCGCCCACCGCCAGACCGCCGATCGCGTAGCCGTCAAGACCCATGTCGGCGATCGTTTTCATATGCTCGACGCGGATATCCCTGTAGGTCGAGCCCTGATTTATGCCGAACAGCAGCTGGTCTTTGTTTATGGTTCCGTCAAGTCCGTTCAGGCGGTCGTGCTCGGTTTTGCACCGCGTGAGCCAACGCGCGGTTCTCTCGGCGGAGGCCTTGGCGTAATCGCGCTCGCAGGGATTTTCAACGCACTCGTCGAACGCCATCGCGATCGTGGAGCCTAAGTTTGACTGGATAGCCATGCTCTCCTCGGGGCCCATAAATATCCTGCGGCCGTCTATGTGGGACGCGAAGGTCACGCCCTCCTCGGTTATGTCTCTGAGCTTCGCCAGCGAGAACACCTGAAAGCCGCCGCTGTCGGTCAGGATAGGGCCGTCCCAGTTCATGAATCTGCGCAGGCCGCCCATATCGCGGATGACCTCGTCACCGGGACGCAGATGCAGATGATAGGTGTTGGAAAGCTCAACCTGACAGCCGACGGTTTTGAGGTCCGCGCTGTCAAGGGCGCCCTTGATGGCCGCCGCGGTGCCCACGTTCATGAACACCGGCGTCTCGATCGCGCCGTGGACGGTCTCCAGCCGCCCGCGCCTGGCTTTGTTTTCGGTTTTTATTAGTTTGAACATAATTTACCTCCGATTGTGACCCACCTACGCGGGCGGCCGGGGTCGTCCGCCCCTACGGAACTTTGCGCACTATCGTCGTAGGGGACGACGACCTCGGCGTCCCGCGGGCGGATAATATCCGCCTGTCTGCCTCGCCCCTTGGGGAGAGGTGAATTTTCGCCAAAGGCGAAAAGACGGAAAGGGGTTCATCCCTCTAAATCATCATCGCGTCGCCGAAGCTGAAAAACCTGTATTTTTCTTTGACGGCGGTCTCGTACGCCTTGAATATATTCTCTTTCCCCGCGAATGCCGAAACAAGCATAAGCAGCGTGGATTCGGGCAGGTGGAAATTCGTGATTATCCCGTCGGTTATCTTGAACTTATACCCCGGATATATGAAGATGCTCGTGTCGCCTATCTCTGGGCGCATAAAGCCGTTTTCGTCCGCCACGGTCTCAAGGGTGCGCACCGAGGTGGTGCCGACGGCTATTATCCTGCCGCCCGCCTCGCGGGTCTTGTTGATAATATCCGCCGCCTCGGGCGTGACCTCGTAGTGCTCGGTGTGCATGACGTGGTCCTCGACGTTCTCGACCGACACGGGCCTAAATGTGCCGAGCCCCACGTGCAGCGTGAGGTAGGCGGTATTTACGCCCTTTTTCTTTATCTTATCGAGCAGCTCGTTTGTGAAGTGGAGCCCCGCGGTGGGCGCCGCCGCCGAGCCCTCTATCTTTGAGTAGACCGTCTGGTACCGCTCCTTGTCCTCAAGTTTTTCTTTTATGTAGGGCGGCAGAGGCATCTCGCCGAGCCTGTCAAGCAGCTCCTCCCACACGCCGTCGTACTCAAAGCGGACTATCCTGTTTCCGTCGGGCTTTACCTCGATTATCTCGGCACGCAGCAGTCCGTCTCCGAACACGAACCGAGCGCCCGTCCGCGCCCGTTTTCCGGGTTTTAATATAACATTCCAAGTGTTTATGTCAAGGCGCTTGAGCAGCAGGAACTCGATCCTGCCTCCGCTGCCTTCCTTTACGCCGTGAAGGCGCGCGGGAATAACCCGGGTGTTGTTCATAACGAGACAATCGCCCGGGTTTAAATATTCGATTATGTCCCTGAAATGACGATGCTCGATTCCGCCGTTGGTTTTGTCAAGCACCATCAGGCGGGACGAGCTTCTGTCCTCAAGGGGCCGCTGGGCGATAAGCTCCTGCGGCAGGTCGTAGTAAAAATCCTTTGTTGTCATGTTAGTATGCTGTTATTATCTCGGCGCCGGTGAAGTAGTGGGTCAGGATGTCGGCGAAATTATAGCCGCTCTCGGCCATGCCTTTGGCCCCGTACTGGCTCATACCGACGCTGTGTCCCCAGCCCGTGCCTTTGAACGTGAAGCTCGTGTTGGGCGCGGTCTGCTCCTCCGCCGAGTCGGTATAGGTCTTTTGATAAACTCCGTTTGTGGTGTACAGCGTGTCGCCGCTTACCCGGTTCCTGCCCATATCGCTGAGTATCTCGATCTGCTTGGGTCTGCGGCGTATCAGCTTCTCGCCGTCGGTCACGGCTATATTGGCTTGGTTCTGAGCCTCGCCGTCGCCCACGACCGTGAACATCTGGCTCTTTGTCACCGAGCCGAACAGCGTTCTGCACTCCTCGCGCTCAACCGTCTTTATGGCGGTGTTGCCCGTAACTCTGAGCTTTATAACCCTGCCCTCGAGCGAATACTCGAGCGCCTCGATCTTCTGCACGTCGCCCACCTCGTAGCCTCTGTTGCGCATGATAGTGGATGCTTCGTCGGCAGTCAGCGTGCCCGACCACACGCCGTTCGGTATGTTCTCGGTGTCCTCAAAGCTGTTATCGACGCTCACCAGATACGGAACCTCGTTGCCCCAGACGTATTTCACATCCTCGGTGGTCGAACCCATGGACGATGAGTAGTAGCAGCTGCACAGCTCGCCGTTATATCCGAGCACCATGCCCCGCGTCGCGTCGACCGCGTCGTAAATAGACTCGGCCTCTCTGGACATTCCCGTATACATCTGGCAGTGGGTGTTGGCACATATGTCAAAACCGTAGCTTGAATGCTTGCCTATATTTTGAAGCGCGTAGTTGCGCGAGCATATCGCCTGAGCCTTTAGCGCCTCAAGGGGCCACGACTCACTCATCTCGCGGGAGACCACGCCGTATAAATACTGGTCCACATCCACAACGTTTATCGCCGCGAAATTGTCGCCGTCCTTTATCAGATTAAGGCTGCCGCGGTAGCCTATGCCCTCAAACGTGAACCGCTCCTCCCAGAAATCGGTGTAGAACGGGCAGAGTCCGACTCCGCTGTTTCCGTTTTCGGTGTAGAGAGTGTTGCCATCGGTGTCCTGCACGACTATGCTGTCTCCGCTGCGGCGGATCATTACCGTTTGATTTTCGATAATTTGCTCCTCAACAAATGTGCGGTCGTCAAAGGTTCCCACATAGAAGCCGCGCTCCGATGTGACCGTGGCGACCGACTTGGCGGACGAGCCGTAGTTTAATCCCACTTTCAGTATCCGCTGCACCGAGATCTCGGCGTTTGCCGGGCGGACCTCAACGCACATCAGCGCCAGCGTTGTCATAAATGCCAGAACCGCGCAGATCAAGCGGATAACGTGAGTTTTTGTCATAATATCACCTCGTTTGTCAGTGACTGTTTTATTCAACCGTGACCGACTTCGCCAAATTTCTGGGCTTGTCGATATCCAGGCCCTTGAGGGATGAAACATAGTACGAGAACAGCTGCAGCGGCACGACGACCTCGCTGGGCATCGTGAGCGCGTCGCACTTGGGCACGTATATAACATGATCCGCCTCTTCCTCTATCTCTTTGTGTCCCTCCTCGGCGATCGCGATAACTACTGCGCCGCGGGCCTTTACTTCTTTTATATTGCTGAGCATTTTATCAAACAGCTCTTTCACGGTGCAGAGCGCCACGACCACGGTGCCCTCTTCCATAAGGGCTATAGTGCCGTGCTTCAGCTCGCCCGCAGCGTAAGCCTCGGAGTGTATGTAAGATATCTCCTTGAGCTTCAGCGAGCCCTCGAGCGCCACCGCGTAATCAAGAGTTCTGCCGATAAAGAACACGCTCTTGGCGCTGAAATACTTGGACGCTATATACTGAATGTCGCCCTTGTTTTCAAGCAGCTTTTCTATTCTCTGCGGCAAGGTCTCGATCGCCTTTATGTATTTCGCGATCTTTTCCTTCGGCAGAGTGCCGAGCTCCTGTCCGAAATATATCGACATCAGGTATATGGCCGTCAGCTGAGTGCTGTAGGCCTTGGTCGTGGCGACCGCGATCTCGGGGCCCGCCCAGGTGTACAGCACGTCGTCCGCCTCGCGGGCTATGCAGCTGCCAACCGCATTGACTATGGCGAAGGTTCTGGCGCCGCGGCGCTTGGCCTCGCGCATGGCGGCTATCGTGTCGGCCGTCTCGCCCGACTGGGAGATTAGCACCACCAGCGTCTTTTCGTCCGCTATGGGGTTGCAGTAGCGGAACTCGGACGCGACCATGACCTCAACGGGTATGCGCACCATGTCCTCTATCACATATTTGCCCACAACGCCCACATGATAGGCGCTGCCGCAGGCGACCACGTATATCTTGTTTATGTTCCTGATATAATCGGCAGTTAATGAAATGTCGTCAAGCACGACTTTTCCGTCTTTTATTCTGGGACTCACGGTGTCGGCTATGGCTCGCGGCTGCTCCATGATCTCCTTGAACATAAAGTGCTCGTAGCCGCCCTTTTCGGCAGCCGAGATGTCCCAATCGACTTTGTAGGCCTCTTTGGTGATCTCCTCGCGGTCGGTGTTGTATATCTTGACCTCATCTTTGTTTATAACGACGATCTCGTTATTGTCCAGGAAATACACGTCTCTGGTGTGGCTAAGTATCGCCGGGATATCCGACGCGATAAAGTTCTCGCCCTCGCCCAGTCCGACGATGAGCGGGCTCTCCTTGCGCACCGCGATGAACGAGTCGGGATTGTCGGCGCAAAGCACACCAAGCGCGTATGAGCCGTCGACCTTGCTCAGCACCTTTATCATAGTCTCGATTATGTCGCCCTTGTAGTAATACTCAAACAGGTGGGCTATGACCTCGGTGTCGGTCTCGGATATGAACTCAAATCCCTTTTTGGTCAAATATTCGCGGAGCTTCAGATAATTTTCTATAATGCCGTTGTGCACCACCGCGAACCTGCCCGAATTGCTCAGATGCGGGTGCGAGTTCGTGTCCGACGGCTCGCCGTGGGTCGCCCACCTGGTGTGGCCGATGCCCATCGTGCCGTGTATCGCCGCTCCGCCGTCTATCATCTCGCTGAGACAGGACAGGCGTCCTTTCTTTTTCTTGACAACGATACCCTCGTCTGTCATGACCGCCACTCCGGCGGAGTCGTATCCTCTGTATTCAAGCTTTGAGAGGCCTTCAAGCAAAACGGGAGCCGCCTGCTTCGGGCCCACATATCCAACTATTCCGCACATATAATTACCTCCTTAACTCTCGTGTTCGGTGTGATACCATTCTTTCTTATGATGACTTACAAGTCCGATTATTCCCGCGGGTATCCATGTCGCCGCGTAAAGCAGCAGCCCCGCAAGCTTAAACGGCGCGAACCTGTCAAGCTTTTTGTCGACCGCAAGGTTTATAAGAGCGGTCAAAAGCCCCAGGCCCAGATATATTTCAAGCGCTGTGAAGCACGGCGCCTTTGTCCACAGCCCGCACAGCGGAACGCTCTCGCCCGAGAACATTCCTCTCGACGCGAAAACCGAGATCACCGCAAATACCGCGTACGCGAATATTCCGAGAAAATCGCCGTACAGACTGAGCCAGTCAAAAATTTTGCCCTTACGCAGCAGCTTTCCGCCGTACTTTCCTTGGGCGCTGACGATACCGCGCGCCCAGCGCACCCGCTGAAGCAGCGAGCTTCCGAGCTTGCTCGGCTTTTCGTCATACACGACAGCGCCGTTTGAATATCCCGTCTTTTCGCCCATGAGCGCCAGACGGGCGGTGTATTCAAGATCCTCGGCGAGACATTCTCCGCCGCATACGAGCTTTTTAAAAACCTCGCTCCTTACGCAGCAGCCCGTGCCGGACAGCTTGACGTTAAGCCCTATATTCGAGGGCGCCAGCCGCCCCATTCTGTTTTCAAGCGAGCCCCACAGCGAGTACGCCGCGGTGAGCCAGCTTTTGTTCGGATTCTTTGTCTCTATCCTGCCCTGAACGGCCGTGAAGCCTCTGCCGAGCGCGCGGCTCATTTCGCCGTAAAAGCCTTTTTCGACCAGATTGTCAGCGTCGATCAGCGCGACGCAGTCGGGCTCGTATTCCTCAAATATGCGCTCCGCCGCGTATTTGAGCGCAAGCGCCTTGTTGGGCTTGCCGCCCGTTCTTGTGATGACCCGAGCTCCGGCTCTCGCCGCTGCCTCGGCGGTCCTGTCCGCGCAGTTGTCGCACACGGCATATACTCTGATCTCGCTTTTGCCGTCCGCCGCGTCATAGGCACTTTTTACCGCGCCGGAAATCACGCTCTCCTCGTTGTGGGCCGGGATTATCACCGCGAAGCTCATGGGCCCGCCGTCTTTTTCGGCTCTGCGCGGAATCAGCGAAAACGCCGCCGCGGCAACGTAATACAATCCAATAAAAAAGAGTGCAAGCTCCAGACAATCCACGACGATCCCGCTATAGAACAACTGCGCATCCCACCCTTTGAGCAACAAAATGCCTAATATTAAAAACATTATATACCAACAAAGGTATTATTTCAAGGGTAAATATATTACATTTTTATCACAATTATATCGGCGATTATATACAATACCCACACATCGGTACCGATGAATGACGGATTTTGCGCAATTTTAACCAAAATTAAAATCTCGGCAAAATATTTTTAAAATATATTGGACAAAAAAACCTAATTATGGTATAATAAACTTACCAAAAGTTTGCAAACTTTTAGTAAGAACGGACATTTTTCAGCAACGGCAAAATGCAAATTTCGGAGGTTGATCAATGGCGAAAACAGTATTTGTCTGCTCGGAATGCGGAAACGAGTATCCCAAGTGGCTGGGCAGGTGCACCGCCTGCGGCTCGTGGAACACTCTGGTCGAAGAAACCGTCATCACTGGCAAGGGACGCGGCTCGAAAGCCTCCTCCGCTTGGATTTCAAACGACGGCGCGGACGAGTCAAAGCCCGAATATTTAAAGGACATCTCCACGCGAGACGAGCCCCGCTCCTCAACGGGTCTGTCGGAGTTTGACCGAGTGCTTGGAGGCGGACTTGTTCCGGGCTCACTGGTGCTCCTGGGCGGAGACCCGGGGATCGGAAAATCCACAATACTGCTGCAAATTTGCAGCTATCTCGGCAGAGACAAAAAAATACTGTATGTGTCGGGCGAGGAATCACTTAGGCAAATCAAGCTCCGTGCTGAGCGACTGAGCGCGGGATCCGACAATCTGAAGGTGTATTCCGAGACCGATACCGAAATCATTTTGCAGCGCGTAACCGCGGAAAAACCCGACATTCTGGTGGTCGACTCGGTTCAGACCATGTATAACCCGAACCTCACCTCGGCGCCCGGCAGCGTGTCTCAGATACGCGACACGGCGGCGGCTCTGATGAGGCTCGCGAAAAGCAGGTCGATCGCCACGTTTCTGGTGGGCCACGTTACCAAGGACGGCTCGATCGCGGGGCCGAAGATACTTGAGCATATCGTGGACTGCGTGCTGTACTTCGAGGGGGACCAGAACCGCTCCTACCGCATTATACGCGCGATAAAAAACAGGTTCGGCTCCACCAACGAGATCGGAGTTTTTGAGATGGGCGAGCATGGGCTGTCGGAGGTTCTGAACCCTTCCTCCGCCATGCTGTCGGGCAGGCCTTCGGGCGTTCCGGGGAGCTGCATCGTCTGCACCATGGAGGGCACGCGCCCGGTTCTGGCCGAGATACAGGCGCTGGCGACGCCCACGATCTTCGGCAATCCCAGACGAATGACTACCGGCGTCGACTTCAACCGCGCGGTTATGCTGCTGGCTATCCTTGAGAAGCGCGCGGGGCTTGTGCTCTCGGCACACGACACCTACATCAACGTGGTGGGCGGGCTCAAGATGACCGAGCCCGCGGCGGATCTGGCGATACTTCTGGCCGTGGCGTCGGTTTTCAAGAACAGGCCCGTGCCCGAGGATCTGGCCGCGGTCGGCGAGGTGGGTCTCGCGGGAGAGATACGCTCCTGCGGATTTATCGAAAGCCGAATCAAAGAAGCTGAAAAAATGGGATTTAAAAAAATCATCGTGCCGCCCATAGACGCTGAGACGGCGAACAGGTTTAAAGACATCGAGGTTTGTCAATACTCAAACATACTGCAAATATTAAAAAGCGTCTTTTAGTTTAATACGTTTCAATGTGTTTCGTGTAATGGCCCTAAAGTGTAAACAGGCGCAGTGCGCCCATCGCCGATTTATCGGCAAAGATCAGGGAGTGTTTATTATGTTTCAAATTGGCGACAAAGTGGCTTATCCCATGCACGGAGCGGGAGTTATAAAGTGCATCGAGCAGCAAAAGATACTCGGCGAGGAAACTCAGTATTTTATCCTCAAGCCCTGCGTAGGCGAGTTGGAGATCAAGATACCGGTGGCGAGAATAGACAAGATCGGCCTTCGGTATATCGTGTCGGAGAACGAGGCCGACGAGGTAATAGACGAGTTCGGAACATGCGAGTGCGCCGAGACCGGGAACTGGAACAAGCGTTACCGCGACAATCTGGAAAAGCTCAAAGCCGGCGACATCTTTGACGTGGCGAGGATCACAAAATCGCTTATCATCCGCGACAGGAAAAAGAGCCTTTCGAACTTTGAGCGCAAAATGCTGAGCAACGCCAAAAATATTCTCATATCGGAACTGGTTATGTCCAAAAACTCGACCTATCCCGATATCGAAAAGCTGCTGATGAGCAAGATCTCATAAGGCGAAAGCGGAAAGGATTTTTATGGATTCTGTTTCGGTAATAATCGCGGCCGCGGGCAGCGGCACAAGAATGGGCATGGACCCACAAAAAAGCAAACAATTCACAGAGCTCCGCGGCGTCCCCGTTATTGCGAGGACGCTTCGGGTTTTTGAGGAGATTTCCCGGGTCTCGAAGATCATAATCGTGACCCGAAAGATCGACATCGAGTCCATGCGGGAGCTTGTGAAAAAGTACAAATTCTTAAAGGTAGACGACATTATCGAGGGCGGCGATACCCGCCGGCAGTCGGTGAAACTTGGGCTTGAAAAACTCAATGCCGATAAGCGCGGCATAGTCCTTATCCACGACGGCGCAAGGCCGTTTATCAGACGCGAGCGCGTTATGGAGCTGATATACGAGATCGAGAGCGAACACTGCGAGGCTGCGGCCGTTGGCGTGCCCGTAAAGGACACGATAAAACAGCTCGACGAGTCGGGCTTTATCGGCACGACGCCCGAGCGCAGCAGTCTGGTCTCGATACAGACGCCCCAGGCGTTCAGATACGACCTTATCATGAAAGCTCACAAAAGGGCCGAAAGCAAGGGTATGGAGTTCACCGACGACTGCGCGGTCATCGAAAATCTGTCGGCCGAACGGGTCAAGGTCATAATCGGAGACTACACAAACATAAAGATAACCACGCCCGAAGACCTGATAATGGCGGATATGATACTGAGCGACACGGAGGACGAATAATTATGGAAACAAGGATCGGCATCGGCTACGATGTTCACAAGCTTGTCGAGAACAGGCCGCTGATAATCGGCGGCGTTAAAATTGAGCACGAAAAAGGTCTGCTCGGCCACAGCGACGCGGACGTGCTTATCCACGCTGTTATGGACTCCCTGCTGGGCGCCGCAGCGCTCGGTGACATAGGCAAACACTTTCCCGACACCGACCCGAAATACAGCGGCGCGGACAGCGCGGTGCTGCTCGGGCACGTGGGCGAGCTTATTAAAAACGAGGGCTATTCTATCTCAAATATCGACTCGATCATCGCGGCGCAGGCCCCCAAAATGGCGCCGCATATCGAAAAAATGCGCGAAAACATCGCCGCGGCTCTTAATATCGAGACAGACCGTGTCAGCGTCAAAGCCACCACCACCGAAGAAATGGGCTTCGAAGGCCGTAGGGAAGGCATCTCCGCCCAAGCCGTGTGCTTGATATATAAACGTCGGGATATAATTATGTCGGAGGACTACGACAATATATCAAAAAAATACGATCAATTCCGCGCAGCCGATAAAAGCAATATAGACTACCTCGTAAACGAAGCTGGGATCAACTCGAACACGATCGTTCTTGATTTCGGAAGCGGAACGGGCAATCACGCGATTGAATTAAAGCAGCGTACCGGCGCGGCGGTTTACGGGGTCGAACCGTCTGACGGAATGAGGGAAAACGCGGTTCAAAAAGGAAGCGGCGTTAAGTTTTTAAAAGGCGATCATAAAAATATTCCGCTTAAAAATTCATCGGTTGATTTGATATATATGACCGACGTTATTCATCATGTTCCAAACCTTGTTATGATGTTTGACGAATTTGCGCGCGTGCTGAGACCCAAAGGCAAGGTTTGCATTATAACCGAATCGTATAAACAAATAGAAAGCCGTTTTTGGATGAGGTTTTTCCCGACGGCAATAACAGCCGAAAAAGAGCGTTATCCGGATGTTGACGATATAATTGCCGCCGCCGAAAGCTGCGGACTGAAACATATTAAAACGGATGTTTCGGATAGGCGCAGAAAACATAAGATCAGCAAGGAATTTGTCGAATTAGCCGAAAATAAGGGCTTTTCAATGTTTGATCTGATCTCGGAAACGGATTATCGGGCGGGGCTTGAAAACCTTAAAGCCGCTTACAAAAGCGGCGAAATACAGGACTACACCCACGGCGAGTCTTTCATCTGGTTAAATCGAGAAAACGCCGCCGCTTATTCAAAATAAATTCAGGCTTTGAAACCGGTTATTGACAACTCCATACTGTTGAGATATAATAACACTCATAAAAAAGCGGAGCGCTTCGGCGCTTCGTGAATTTTTTACTGTTTGCAAAAGGAGCAGTCGTATGAAAAAAACCACACTCAAGGGCAATCTTATACTTATGCTGACCGCTGTGATCTGGGGCGTCTCGTTTGTGTCGCAGCGCGTCGGAATGGAATACATAAAGCCGAACACCTTTAACGGTATACGCACGATACTCGGCGCGTTTATTTTGGTGCCGTTTATTTTTGCGCGTGAAAAAACCTGCAAAAGCAGACCGTCCGACGGGAAAAGCCTCCTTATCGGCGGCATTGTTTCCGGCGCGCTGCTGTGCGCGGCCGGCACGCTCCAGACTTGGGGAATGGTGTACACAACGTCCGGCAAAAGCGGATTTATAACGGCGATGTATATGATATTTGTGCCGATCATCGGACTTTTCGCGGGCAAAAAAGTGTGCGCCGCGACAGCGGTCGGCGTTGTCCTTGCCGTTGTGGGAATGTATATGCTCTCGATCGGCGGAACGGATATCGCGATCAACAAGGGCGACGTTATAACGCTTGCGTGCGCGTTTATTTTCGCGTTTCACATCATGACGATCGACCGCTTTTCAAGCGAGGTCGACTGCGTGAAACTCGCGTGCCTGCAATTTTTTGTCTGCGGTACGATCAATATAATACTTATGTTCCTGTTTGAGCATCCCGATTGGTCGCTTGTGCGCGCGTGCGCCGTGCCGATCTTATATTCGGGCATTATGAGCTGCGTAGTGGCATACACGCTGCAGATCGTGGGCCAGCAGTACGCCGAGCCGACTACGGCCTCGATCATAATGAGCCTTGAGTCGGTTTTCGCCGCGCTCGCCGGTTGGGCGGTGCTTAATGAAACGCTTACACTCAGGGAAGCGCTCGGCTGCATACTAATGTTCGCCGCGATTATCATAGTGCAGCTCCCACAAAAAAGAATAGAATAATGCTCACGCCTATTAAACATGCCCCGCTGCGCGGGTTCGTGTCAGATAATTATTCGGATCATTATTTGGAATTCGATTTCAGCAATGCTCTGATTTTGCCTTTCGGGTCTTTTATAAGCACAATGACAAGCCATATCACAAGACCCAGCGCCGCGACCGAAAGTCCGAGATAAGCGTCATTTAACATATCACTTGGCGCGGGAGTGAAGTATTCCGCGCCGATCTCTATGTATTCCGCGACCGCGTCAACGAGCCACATCAGCGACGCGCCCCAATACATCAGCGCGAGAACTCCGAGCTTCATATCGCTTGTGGTGTTGTACCACACAAGCGTTGCGGCCACAGCCGCGAAAACCGTTATTAAAAGCGTCATTTCGTCTCGTTCCTCCTTAATTTTAAAATACGATTTGATACTGTGTTTAATTATATTACCGATATTCTTTTATGTCAATAACACAAATCAAATATTATCCGAATTGTTCTTTAAGTATATCCGCGAAGTCTTTGATACATTTTTTGGTGTTGTCCGTTTTCCAAAAAGCGCAGTATTTTGTTTTTATCGGCTTTCCGCGGCGGCTCAGCGGCACGCGCGCGATATCCTTTGAAAAGCGATGCGGCAGGCTTCCGCTCTCGACGGGCACATAGCCCTTGCCGCTCACGACCATGAGCCGCGCCTCCTCAAGATTTTCCGCGAACACAAACTCGCCGTCTATCCCGTATATCTCGTGATAGTGGGTTTGGTCGTTTTCAAACTGATTTTTGGCCGACACCAGTATGCACGGCGTGTTTCTCAGCTCGTCCGCGTTCACGAACCGCTTTTCCGACAGCGGATCGCGTTTGGATATCTCTATGCAGCAGTTCATCTCGCTGAGCGGCAGGTTGACATACTCGTCCGAGAACGCTCTGCGCAGATCGTTCAGCACAATATCCACGCAGCCGAGCCGCAGCATGTTATACACTTCCTCGTGGGTCCCGCTTTTTATGTCAAGGGTTATGTCCGGATATTTTTCCGAGAACCGCGCCAGAGCCTTTTGGAATTCCTGACCGCCATAGCTCTTTTGATAGCATACTCTCAGCGTGTTGCTGCCGCCTCGGGAAATGCGCACCGTCTCGCGGCACAGCTTGTCAAGGTCGGATGTGATCAGCAGACTTTTTTTGTAAAAATGCTCTCCTGCGGGCGTCAGATTAAATTTGCGATTGCCGCGGTTTAAAAGCATAACGCCCAGTTCGCGCTCAAGCGCCTGCACCTGCTGCGAGATCGCCGACTGAGAGATAAAACATTCCTCCGCCGCGGCGCTGAAGCTGCCTCGCCTTACCACCGCCTGAAAATACCTGATTTGTTTAAGCATTAAATCACCTCGGTTATATATAAATTTTATCATAACGCTTTATTGTTTTCAATTCGGTTTGGTTATGCTTATAATAAGCGTTCCTTATGCGAAAAAATCTGAGTTTGCCGCTTATAAGCCTCGCTTATAAAAACTATAATAAATCGGAATTGATTTTAAGTGGCCGATGCGCTATAATATATGTATACCAACTTCCCTGACAAACCTAATGAAGGCTTTTTGCTTTCGGTTTGTAACCATAACCCTTTACGAACAGAGGCTGCCGCTTAGCGGCAGCTTCCTGTTATTATCCTTTGTTTACTTTTGAATATGTTTCGTCATTGACGGCTTCGAGCCATTCGTTTGACGCGTTTTCCCCGGGGACCTCAATGGCGAGATGCGAGAACCACGAATCGGCCGCCGCTCCGTGCCAATGCTTCACCCCGACGGGGATGTTAACGCAATCGCCCGGCTTCATTTCAACAGCGTCTTTGCCCCATTCCTGATAATATCCGCGTCCGCCGACGCATATAAGTATCTGACCGCCGCCCTTGTCGGCGTTGTGGATATGCCAGTTGTTGCGGCAGCCCGGCTCGAATGTGACGTTGAATATTCCGACCTGCTCAGATGACACGGGCGCGAGATAGCTCTGTCCCGTGAAATACTGCGCAAAGCCGTCGTTCGGCGCGCCTATCGGGAATAAAATCGTGTTCTGATATTTGTCTTTCTCGGTCTCGGCGTTTTCGCTTTCCGACCAGACTTCTTTCGCCATGTTGAACACTGCCCACGCCTTGGGCCAGCCCACGTAAAACGCGGCGTGGGTGACTATAGCCGCGATCTCAGCGCGGGTAACGCCGTGCGCCTTCGCGTTTTCCAGATGATAAGTCAGAGATGAGTCGGTGATGCCCGACGACATCAGCGCGACCACCGTGATAATACAGCGTGTTTTTAAGTCAATATCCTTGTTGTTCCAGTTCTCTCCAAAGAGAACGTCGTCGTTAAAATGCGCGAACTCGGGCGCGAACTCCCCAAGCGACTTTCTGCCCGCCGTTTGAACTATTTTTTCACTCATTGAAAATTCCTCCTATAATAAAATATGTGTAAAAATTTAACTCTGCATATATTATATACCTGCTGTATAATAATGTAAAATGCTTGTTTTTCATAGTTACCCATACAAATTTTGTATTGATAAATTACTCGTTCAATTTATCAAAAACCCTGTTTAATTCCCGATTAAACTTTTAGTCAAAACGGCCCTATTGAAAAATCATAGGGCCGTTTTTTGATAATTATTGGGAATCAGATTTTAGCACTTCTGTCGGGCGCTTCGCCATAGAGTTTGTCACGGCTACAACTCCCGCCCATACCGCGGTGACTGCCGCGGCCATTGCGACTCCTGCGGTCGCCATTTCCTGAACAGCCGACACTCCGTTTGTCAAAAACGGCGCCCACGGCACGATCTCGCCGTGCCAAACGTGCTCGAATGCTAAGAGAGCGCTGCCGCCCCAGAGCATATTGTTGAGCCAATTAAGTCTTTTGATAAAGGGATTATGAGTTTCTTTTTTATCGGTGGTTTTCTTTACGATTGTCGTTACGATAGCTTCGGTTGTAGGTACTAAAAAACATGCCATTTTATTTTCCTCCTTGTTATAGATTATGGTTATTATACCAAATAAATTATACCGCTTTAAATTTCTGCTGTCAACATTATGAATCTATGCTTATCAAATTATAATTTTATTATTCCGCAACCGATTTTGACCAAGCTGCGACTGCTTTTTCGGACCGCGCAGCTTCCGCACCGTGAATAGCGAGGCCTTTTTCGAAAACCGCGCCTTTGCATATCTTTTTAAGGTCGCGTTCACTTGAGGCGAGGCCGCTGCCCTCGTGGGTCATGACCGCCATCACCTTTTTGCCGCTCCAGTCAAGTTTTTCAAGCTGCGTGAGAACCGCCATGGGATAAGTTCCCCACCAGCACGGGCCGCAGACGAAGATATTGTCGTATTCGTCGATATTGTCAAGATATTTTTTTAGCTCGGGTCTTGCGTTTTCTTTAAGTTCGGCCTTTGCCTCGTCAATGCAGACATAATAATCGGGCGAATATTCCTTGACAGTTTCGATTTCAAAGATGTCGCCTCCGACCGCCTTTTGAATAAATTCGGCAACGGTCTCGGTGTTGCCCTTTTTGATGTTTTTGATCCCGCCGTTCCAATAATTCTCGCCTTTGCGGGAGTAGTAAATAATAAGGTTTGCCATAAGTTATCCTCCAAATTTATTTATTTTAATAATCAAGTCCGTCGAGCCAATCCCTGACGGCATCGTCGGAACTGTCGACTTTGCTTCCCGGAACGGATATTCCGGTCAGCACATTTGAGTTGGGACACAGCGCTTTAATTTCCGAATTATCCGGGGTTCCGACTGATCCTTCATGATGTGTGCGGAACGGAATAACGGTCTTGCCAGACAGATCGTATTCCTCAAGAAAGCTGTATATCGGCATCGGAACCGACGACCACCAAGTCGGATAACCGATAAAGATAACGTCGTACTCATCCATATTGTCAACGTGTGTTGAGAGCGCGGGCCGCGCGTTTTGCTCTTTTTCCGTTTGAGCTTTTTCGGTTGTCTCAATGTAATTGCCCGGATAGGGCTCCTCGGTTACGATTTGAAACAGATCGCCGCCGACCATGGAATTTATATGCTCGGCCAGAAGTTTGGTGTTGCCGACAGGCAGGCTTGCCGAAGTTATCGTGTCAACTCCCTCCTGCGGATAAGAACTGCCTTCCCGTGAAAAATAGGCGACGAGTATCTTTTTGCCGGCCGGTTGGGTCTGAGTCGCGCCGGAAACAGCGTCAGCGGTTTTGCCGCTGTCGGTAGTTATATCGACCCTTGCTTCCGCGTCGTTCCAGTCGATCTTGCATCCCAAAGCCTCGCTTATAGCGCGGGCAGGAAGATAAGTTGTTCCGCCGCTTGTGAACACATCCACCGCATTTCCGTTTACGTCCGACGGGTTCAGCTTTTCACCGTCAACATAAACGCTGACACCCGATTCAATGTCGATGCTTTTATGCGTGAGCGTTGCCGCAAAAACGCAAGTACAAAGCGCCGCCGCTAAAATTACGCTTACAATTATTAAGTATTTCCTCATGTTTGTTTCCTCCTATAACGCATATAATTAAGTAATTTTCATAAACGCTTACCCGAGTTGAAACTGACCGTTTTTCAGCGCCGCTATTGTGCCGCCGTCAACGAGGAGATCGGTTCCCGTTATATAGCTTGCCGCGTCGCTCAGCAAAAACGCGCCCGCCGCGCCGATCTCGTCGGGCGAGCCCACGCGTCTCATCGGCGTGGCGTCGATCATTCGCTGATAGCCCTCGCCGTTCGCATTGAACTCGTCATACGCCAGCGGCGTTACTATTATTCCGGGGCTGATCGTGTTTATTCTCGCGCCGCGCTTTCCCCATTCGTGAGTTGCGGCATACTGTACCTGCAAATGGTTCGCTTTTTTAGCGACAATATACGCCGTGCCGGAACTTGTGATCCGCTCGCTCGACAAACACGGCAGTTCCGCGAGTTTATCGGCAGGAGTTGTCATTATTTGCGTTTCTTCCTCCCGGGACAGCGGAGGCCACATATAGCCGGTCTGACTGGATATCAAAAGTCCCGCGCCGCCGGCTGCCATAACCTTTCCGAACGCGTCCAGCGCGTATGCCGAGCCGACGAGATCAAGAGAGATGATCTTTTCGGGCGTCGCTTGATTGGGCGACGCACCTGCCGTGTGAATATAATATTTCACGCTGCCAAGCGATGCCGCTTTTTGCGCAAACGCTTCGATCGAATCACGGTTTGCGGCGTCCACGATCTGTGTTTCCACGGCATAGCCGTAGCCTTCATACTCCTTTTTTACCTCGTCAAGCCGCTTTTCGCTTATATCTCCGAAAAGAACAGTCATTCCCGCGCATACGCGGCGAAGTATTGTTGTTCCCATGCTGCCTGCTCCGAGCAGCACCGCGACCTCTCTGTTATTGTTTCTGTCAAAGATCATTTTTATTTCCTCCTATTTTTATAATTATTGTATAACACTGCGATAAATGCGGCGGAAGGCGGTTTATCTATTGTTGAAATAAGCGGCGATTTCTTTCATTCTTTCTGATTGGTTCGCGTGGAACGGGCAGCGTTTGTCGCAATGCCCGCACTGCGCGCAGCTTTCCGCCGTCGCCTCTAAATTTTTGTAATGCTCCTCGGCAAGCTTGTCGCCAGCTTTGGCGAGGTCATAATATTTGTTTATCAGCCCTATGTTCAGCCCTTGTGGACAAGGCCGGCAATGATTGCAATAAACGCATATGCCTTTCGCGTCCTTGGGCGTGAACGAGCCTATCACGGAATAATCCTTTTCCTCCGCCGAGGCGTTAAAAAAGCCGAGAATGTCTTCAAGGTCTTTTTTTCCGCGGCACCCCGGCAGGACCGTTAACACGCCGGGTCTGTCAAGAGCGTATTGCATACATTGATATTTAGTCAAAGCCTTTTTAAAGGGCGACGTTTTCTCGTCCAAAAGCTGTCCGCCGCTGAAGGGTTTCATTACGGAGATGCCGACGCCCTCTTTTTCGCATCTTTGATAAAGTCCCGTTCTGTCGGACACGCCGCCGATAGCGTATTCTCCCTTTTGATAATCATATCCCGGATTTATCGAAAACATCAGCATATCAATTATCCCCAAGTCTAAAACGCTGTTTACCGTTTCCGGCGAATGTGACGACAATCCGATATGCTTTACAACACCCTGCGCTTTCAAATCCAGGATATACCCGAGAGCGCCGCTTTTTTCGTAATCTCTTAAATCGGATTTTTCGTCAAGACAATGAATAAATCCAAAGTCAATGTAATCCGTTTTTAGATTATTCATCTGCCAATCTATTGATCGTTTGATCTTGTCAAGATTTGTCGTCCACCCGTATTCGCCCGTGGTGTAGTCCGCGCCGAAATGTATTTGCAGATATACTTTATCCCGCGAATCATTTAACGCCTTGCCGTACGCGGGGAAGCAGGATGCGTGTCCGGCCGCCAAATCAAAAAAGTTAATTCCGTTTTCGACCGCGGCTCTGACCGTTTCGATTATTTCCTTTTCGTTTTGCATGCCTACGGCTGATGAGCCCATTCCTATTATGCCTATCCGTTCTTCCCCGTGAGGGAGCTTTCTGTATTCCATAACGATTCTCCTTTATCTTTAAACTTTGCTATAAGTCTATTATATAACATCAGCGCAAAGCCTTCAAATATTTTTTGCCTTTGCGGCGTATAATAATTTTATCATAATATTTTTTTGCTTTCAATTTGAATTATTTATGTTTATAATAAGCGGCTCTTATATGAAAGGCTGTATGCCGCTTTTGTATAAAGATGAATGTGTTGGTTCTCGCATTTGTTCCGCTCATACTAAGAGCATAACCGCATTTGATTTTGCAGTTATGCTCTTTTTTGCCTATTTCCCAAGTAGTGTTAAACTGTTAGATTTAATAAAACGTATCGGATCATACTCATACACCGTGACCTTCTTTGCGGCGCCAAGACAATAGCGTATAACTACTTATACATATTACTCAATCTTTCGATCTCAGCTTTATTATCGATGAATTGATTATGCATTTCGTCAATCCATTCTTCATAATTATCTTTAGTTATTCCCATATGTTCAAACGGAAAAGCGTTAGATTGAAAATCCCAGTATTCATTGCATTCCTCGGGCTTTATAAACCATGCCCATAAACATAATTCAATAATGTCAATATTATATCTCTCAACAAAAAGTTCAACACTATCTTCAAATATCGGATATTCAAAGTGACGTGAATAATATAGTTTATTATCTATTTTGCAAAGATAATATAAATCTCCAAATTGTTCATATGTACATTCTTTGGATTCTTTTATACTTTTTGAAAGATTATTAAGATAAATTCTTTCACTAAGATTCAATTTCTTAGATGTATAATACGCCGATTTTAACTCATCTACGTCATGATTAACAATATCTTCGCTGCAATCAATATAATAGTCAATCGTACCGTTTTTATTTATCTGAAAACAAAACCGATGACCGGGCACAATTCCTCCGGGCTGTGAATAACAACCCGACAACTCAATCGTTGGATAAAAATATATAATTATACATGTTGCAACACACAAAATACCTGTTATAAGCGCAATACACAATAATACTTTTCTAACAACTTTTTTCACATCTTGTCCTCCTAAACATATCCGGTTTTTTGCGTAATGCGTTTTCAGTTATTCTCCAACTTGAACGGTGCACCTTTCTACCATCTCGAGCAGTATAATCAAGTCCTGTAGTTTCCATTTCCTCACAATATTGACCATGTATTTGTATAATAATACAAAACTCTCCTTAAAATTTAAATTGCAAATTGTTCAAGTATATTCGCGATTATATGCGCCGCCCCTTATTTTTCAAGCGTTTCGTTCATGCTGCCCGTTCGATAACCGCCCAAGTCAAGCGATACGTATGTAAAGCCGAGTGATTTCAGATAATCGTGCACGCTGTCCGATTTTTCAAGTATTTTTGGAAATTCGTTTTTGTTGATCTCGATTCTTGCCATATCCCCGTGCACGCGCACGCGCACCTGAGTGAAGCCCAAATCAAGCAGATATTGCTCCGCCTTGTCAACCATGCCGAGCTTTTTCTCGGTTATGGTCTCGCCGTACACGAACCGCGACGCCAAACACGCAAATGACGGTTTCTCCCATGTATCTAAACCCAAGTTTTTGGATAATTCTCGTATTTCGATTTTGGTAAGTCCCGCGTGTCTAAGCGGACTTTTGATGTTTTGCTCCTTAACCGCGATAAGTCCCGGCCGATAGTCGCCGTTGTCGTCGATGTTCGAGCCTTCCGCGATGTTTTCTATGCCAAGCTCCGCCGCCGCTTTGCGCATTTTTGTAAACAATTCCGTTTTGCAGAGGTAGCAGCGGTTTTTGGGATTCTGCGCAAATCCGTCAATACTCAGCTCCTCCGATTCGATAATTATTTGTTTTATTCCTTCTTTTTCGCAGAACGCCTTCGCCTCGTTAAGCTCGCGCTGAGGGAATGAGCAGGAGCGCGCCGTTATCGCGACGCAGCTGTCGCCCAAAACATCATGCGCGGTCTTTAGCAGAAACGTTGAGTCCACGCCGCCCGAAAAAGCAACCGCGACAGATCCCAATGATTTTATATATTCTTTCAGATCGTTATATTTTTCGTTCATATCAAAAACTCCTTTCGAATCTCTAAAAATACCGCCTTGCCGCGCACTATATTTAATCATTGCTTACTTTGTTATAAATATGTTTTTATAATACTTAAATTATATCGCTTTTAATTCCTATTGTCAACATTATGGATCTATGCTTACCCGGTTATATTCATGGCTGCCCAATCCTATCTCGTCCGCGCTCGATGATGTGCGGGCCGTTGCGCGATTCAATAAGCTCGGCGGGATTGCCGCCGCAGTCACTGTCAACCGACAGACGGTTCATCACATTTATATAAACTACTCTCCCGTCAAAATAATTGACTACAAATCAAGACCGTCGATTCACTACCGGAACGGCAAATAAAGAAGACCTTACTTTGCAAGATCTTCGTAAAAATGCGGTCAATCAGGGCTTCCGAAAAGTTCGAAGGACTTTTCGGGATAAGCGGAAAAAGACAGTCAAAAAAAGAAAGTCATGCTTCACATGACTTTCATAAAAAAGCGGTCATTTTTCCGCTGGTGCGAGTGGTCTTACAGGACTTGCGTGAAAACGGCGTGGATACGTTGGTTTTGACAGTCAACAAACGGTATTAACTTTTAATTGGCACTCCATGACAGCAAAATACACATAAAATATATTTATACCAATTGTATATTGAATTAAATATATCCTGATGTTATAATGGAGGTGAAATTTTGGAAAATAGTAAACATTGGAAAAGGTGGGTAGCTCATATTGATTTTAGAACATGCGCTGAATGCATCTTAAAGCATGGAAAAATATATCACATTGAGGAAAAAGTTCACAAATCGCCGCCTGTTCATGAAAATTGCAGATGCGTTTTAAGGCTGCTAAAGGCAATTAAGGCCGGTGAGGCGACACAAAACGGAGTAAACGGTGCTGATTGGTATTTAAAATATTTCAATATTCTTCCTGATTACTACATTAGCAGAAAAGAAGCAAAAAAACTCGGTTGGAAGCCTGTATTAGGCAATTTAAATACAATTGCACCTGGTAAAATGATATTTGGAGGTCTCTATAACAATGATGATGAAAAGCTGCCAAACTCTGATGGAAGAATTTGGTACGAAGCAGACATAAATTATATCAGAGGTTATAGGAATTCCCAACGGATAATCTTTTCAAATGACGGATTGATCTTCGTGACGTATGATCACTATATGACTTTTTATGAAATAGAATAGGAGAAAAAATGATGGATATAGAATTAGATTTTACTAAATGTAAATATGTAAGTGAAATACATAATGTTTTAAAAGACGGATTTGTTTTTCCCGATTATTATGGAAACAATTTGTCAGCATTGTGGGATTGTCTTAGAAATTACGATTTTGACAACAATATAATGATATCGATTATCGGAACAAGCAAGGTGCCTGATGAACTTCGAGAGTATATGGGTAAAATACTAAATATTTTCAGCAGAGTTCATCAAGAAGAACCTAATATAAGATTTGAGATAATATCATAATTGAAAAACTCGAATTAAGTCATTCGACATAATTCGAGTTTTTTGGTCGAGGTGACAGGATTTGAACCTGCGGCCCCTACGTCCCGAACGTAGTACTCTACCAAACTGAGCCACACCTCGAATTGCAACTATGTTAGTATATCATAATTAGATTTGCGTGTCAAGACCAATTTTTGATTTTTTGCGGTTTTGCGGCAAGAAAAGGGCGGGGATAACAAATCTCCGCCCTTTTGTTTTATTAATAGAACTCGTCCATGCTGATATTGAGGCCGTACTTTTTGTTGTACTCTCTGAGCCGCTCTTCCTTCTCGCGCTCCAGACGGTTGTCGGCGTGTTCAAACGCGGTCTTGAGTGCCGAAGCCTCGATCGCGTGCTTTTCTGTAACTCTGGCGAGCAGCGATGTGCTGACGGACTCGTCGTGCACCGCCTGATATTTATAGATAAGCTTGAGCATTATCGGCGTTATGATCGTGGTTACCACAACGACTATGACTATCGGGGCGAAGAACTCGGGCACCATAAGCCCGAGAGCCGAGCCCTTGCTGGCGACGATTAGGGCAACCTCGCCGCGGGACACCATACCGATACCGATCTTGGCGGCCTGGAGATTGGTGTATCCTGTCATTTTCGCGCCCGCTCCGCAGCCGATGATCTTTGATACGATCGCCACGATGAGGAGCAGCAGCGTGAACAGCAGTATCGAAAGGCTCATTGAGTCGATCGTGACCTTGAGGCCCACGCTGGCGAAGAACACGGGGGATAAAAACATAAACGAAACTGTCTCAAATCTGGTGATCATAAACGGGGTCCTGCGGGTACCGGACAGGATAAGTCCGGCTACAAACGCTCCGGTTATGTCGGACACTCCGAAAACATGCTCCGCCAGATATGACATCAGCAGGCAGAACGCGAACGCCAGCACGCTGAAACGCTGAAGTTCCTTGCGATAGCTGTTCATCCAGGGACGCACGAATTTCAGGAAAACAAACGCCACCAGACCGCAGAACGCGAAGAACAGAACTATCTTGAAAATAACGATCGGCAGTCTGACAGACGGGTCAGCGAAACTGGTTATCACGGTCAGCGCGATAATGCCGAGCACGTCGTCGATAAGAGCCGCGCCCAGTATCGCGTTGCCCGAGTGGGTCGAAAGCTTTCCCATCTCTTTCAGCGTCTCGACCGTGATGCTCACCGAAGTGGCCGTCAGAATAACGCCGGTGAATATGTTCTGAAGCAGCGCGTCGGGGCCCTTGTTGAAAAAGTGCGCGACCGCCCAGCCGCCCAGCAGCGGCACGATAACGCCCATAACCGCGATGATCGTCGAGGCGACACCGCATTTTTTGAGCTCTTTTATGTCGGTCTCAAGACCCGCGCTGAACATAAGCACGATAACGCCAAGCTCCGACACGGTCGTGATAAAGTCGTTCGCCTGCAGCCAGCCGAGACCAGCGGGGCCCAAAATCAGTCCGGCAAGCAGCGCGCCCACGACCTGGGGCATCTGAACCTTTCGAGTGAGCAGACCCAAAAGCTTAGTGCTGAGCAGTATCAGCGCCAAGTCGAGCAAAAAATCATACTCCATATATAAGACTCCCTTGTGATTAAAATTATGCTGTTTTTCAGTCCGGATATATCATACTACTTTAATCGACTTTTGTCTACAACTTTTTTCTTTAAAAATTTGGTTTTTTGGGTTTGGAAATTTATAATAAATTAACAAATAAACACAGCAAAACCGCCGAAAACGGCGGTTTGTTTGCTTTAATTTCTGAGGCTGTGGATAGGTGCGGGGATCCTTCCTCCTCTGTTGATAAAGTCCTCCGCGCTGTGGTGATGCACCCGCATGACCGGGGCCTCTCCCAG
>CANRHV010000018.1 GCA_947630505.1 uncultured Monoglobus sp.
GACAACAGCGGCTTTGAATGGCTGGACGGCATGAAATTCACGCAGGAGCAGCTGAGAGCGGGCGAGCTTGAGAAGGCAATAGAGCTCGGTGAAAAAGAATACAAGCGGCAGAAAGAGGAATCGGACCCCGAATACCGCGTTTCGGTTTTGGAGGATGCGCTGCTGGAGTTGGCGTCGATTATCGGAGGTGAATAGCAATGGTTAAATTGTACGTAATGAAAATTCATCAGGGAAAAATAACGCTTGATGACGTGCCCGCGTTGTGGCGGGATAAGGTAGCGGCGGAGCTTGAAAAATAGGCGGCGCCTTAATATGATCGAAAATCCCGAAAAATCATAATAAAAACCCCGCGGGATTACGCGGGGTTTTTCTGGTGACTCCTAGGGGATTCGAACCCCTGTAGCCGGCGTGAGAGGCCGGAGTCTTAACCACTTGACCAAGGAGCCGAGTGTTGGTAGCGGTAACTGGATTTGAACCAGTGACACTACGGGTATGAACCGTATGCTCTAGCCAACTGAGCTATACCGCCATGTCTCAATATCCGCGAGCTTTGGCGGACAACTCATAAACAACATTGACAATTATAGCAAAATAGTTTTGAGATGTCAAGACTTTTTTTGAAAAAATTTTTAAATAATTTTCACGGTATATTTTTACTCCGGGGCGCAATACTAAACATATGCTTATACGTTATATTATTTACGGACTTCTGGGAATGAACATGGAAATTTTTTGGACGGGTCTGGCGCCGAGCGGCGAAAAGACGTTAAATTTCATCGGCCACACCTCGATCTGGATGTTTTTTATCTACGGACTGGCGGTAGTCGTGCTAGAGCCCGTCCATAGGCTTATCGGAAACGAAAACTGGTTTTTGCGCGGCTGCGTCTGGGCGTCGGTGATATTCGCGCTTGAGTTTATGAGCGGCGGACTCCTGCGGCTTTTCGGGATCGAGGCGTGGCGCTATACGGGAGGACTGTCGGTCATGGGTCTTATCCGTCTCGACTACGCTCCCGTATGGTTCGCCGTGGGGCTTATCTTCGAGCGCGTCCACGATCTGCTCATCGCCTACAATATAGGTTAGCTCGTCAGCATTTTTGTCATGTCCTTGCGCAGACGCTTTATGATACGCTTTTCAAGCCTCGATATGTATGACTGCGAGATACCCAAAAGATCCGCCACTTCCTTCTGGGTCATCTCGTCGCCGTCCCGCCCGATGCCGAAACGCATCTCAACGATGCTGCGCTCCCTGCCGCCCAGCTTGCTCAGCGCGATGCTCAGCAGCTCGCGGTCGGTCTCATCCTCTATGTTCTTTTGAGTAACGTCGCCGTCGGTTCCCAGTATGTCTGACAGCAGCAGTTCCTTTCCGTCCCAGTCCACGTTGAGGGGCTCGTCGATCGACACCTCGGTCTTAACATTACTGTTTTTGCGCAGATACATAAGTATCTCGTTTTCGATGCAGCGCGAGGCGTAGGTCGCCAGCTTGATCTTTTTTTCGGGCCTGAAGGTGTTGATCGCCTTTATAAGCCCTATCGTGCCGATCGAGATCAGGTCCTCGATACCTATGCCCGTGCTGTCGAATCGCTTGGCGATATACACCACCAGCCGCAGGTTCCGCTCGATCAGCAGCTGCCGCGCCTCCTCCGCGAAGTCGGGATCGCCCAATCTGGCCAGCCATATTTGCTCCTCTTCTCTTTCAAGGGGCGGCGGCAGGGTGTCGCTTCCTCCTATATAATGGACGCGGCCTTTTTTGAGCCGCGCCAGCTTGACAAGCGCGCGCCCGAGCACCGCTTGGATTTTGTCTGTGAGCGCTTTCATTCTCATTCCTCCCAATAATAATTTTTTGTGTTTAAAATAAAACGCCTCCGGCGGCGCTACTGCGTTATACAGCCCGTCGCCCGTGAACTCCGTCTCGGTGAACGCCGCAAGGCAGCGCCCCGCGTCGATCCCGAACTCCCTGTCCCGACAGATGATCCTGTCGGTCTTTTTGGCGAACACCACGCCGTCTCCCGCGACGGTTCCGAGCGCTATCGGGACGCCGCTCTTAAACGGCTTGCCGCGAACAAGCAGCACCGGCCGCCCGCCCAGCGGCTCAAACAGCTCGCAGCCCGTGTCGATCAGAACTCTCGCCCTTGCCTTTTGGCCGCCCGAAAAAATCGTCATATTCACAATGCCGCGGCTCAGGTTTCTTGTATATATGTCCGCGGTGAGCTTTATCATCACAAAGGCAGCGGCCGAGGCGGTCAGCAATTTTTTGAGGCTCAGATCAAAACAGGGCACGCCGTTTGACACCAAGCTTCCGGGCAAACACGCCGCGGCCGCGAACGCCGCTCCGCACACGATGAGCGACAGAGCGAAAAACACCGCTGTCCGCCGAATCAGAGCGATCGGGGTCTTGGGACGATAGAACAGCAGCACGAACAGCGCGGTGCAGAGTATCTTGCCCGAGACCGTGAGCAGC
This sequence comes from uncultured Monoglobus sp., assembly GCA_947630505.1. GTDB lineage: Bacteria > Bacillota > Clostridia > Monoglobales > Monoglobaceae > Monoglobus. The sequence goes on from CANRHV010000018.1 coordinate 2,459, forward strand.
GGCCCAGCCCGCGGAAAAAACATGATCACCGAGTAGCACGAGAGGATCGCGCCGCCCAGCAGCGCCCGCGCCGCCGTCATTCGCTCGCGGAATATGATCCCGGACCACAGAACGAGCATTGAGTTTATTATCAGATTGCTCAAAAACAGCAGGTCGATATACACCGTCAATTTTATCACCGCCATAATTATAAACCCGCGCTTATAAAAAATCTGTCAAAACAGCGGCGGATTTTTATTTTATTTAGGATTTTTTTGGATAAACCCCCTTGAAATAATCGGATATGTATGTTATACTAAATTAGTTTAAATTAAAAATAATATATTTCTATATCAGGAAGGATTGATAAAAGTGGAAATTAAAGTAATCAAAACACAAAATCCCAAGGCTAAGCCGGACATGAAGGACCTGCCTTTCGGCGTTTATTTCTCGGACCACATGTTCGTTATGGACTACGACGAGGGCAAGGGCTGGCATGACCCGCGAATCGTGCCCTACGGCCCGATAGACCTTGATCCGTCCGCCATGGTTTTCCACTACGCACAGGAGGTTTTCGAGGGTCTCAAGGCTTACAAATCCGCCGACGGACATGTCCGCCTTTTCAGACCCGACAAGAATTTTGAGAGACTTAACGTTTCAAACGAGCGCTTGGCAATACCGCAGATAGACGAGAAACTTTGTCTGGAGGGCCTCAAGCAGCTGGTTGAGCTGGACCGCGACTGGATCCCCGAGCAGGAGGGCACATCGCTCTACATCAGGCCGTTTATTATCGCGACCGATCCTTTCCTCGGCGTGAGACCGTCGCATTCGTACAAGTTCATGATCATCTGCTCCCCCAGCGGACTTTACTATCCCGAGGGACTGGCTCCGGTCAAGATATATGTCGAGGATTCGTATGTGCGCGCGGTGCGCGGCGGCACGGGCTTCACCAAGACCGGCGGCAACTATGCGGGAAGCATCAGAGCGCAGGTTGTGGCTCACGAGAAGGGCTACTCGCAGGTGCTTTGGCTGGACGGCGTTGAGCAGAAGTATATTGAGGAAGTCGGCTCGATGAATATCTTCTTTAAGATCAACGGCGAGGTTGTGACCCCTGCGCTGAACGGCAGCATACTGAGCGGTATCACCAGAATGTCCGCAATACAGCTGCTCAAGAAGTGGGGCGTTCCGGTTTCCGAAAAGAGAATTTCGATCCAAGAGGTTGCCGACGCATATGACAACGGAACTCTCGAGGAATGCTTCGGCACCGGCACGGCGGCTATCATCTCGCCCGTAGGCGAGCTGCGCTGGGAAGACAAGGTTATGCACATCAACAACAACGAGATCGGCGAGGTAACTCAGCGGATCTTTGACGCGATAACCAATATTCAGACCGGCAAAGCCGAGGACGAAATGGGCTGGGTCGTAACGGTTGACTAAATAAAAAATATGACACCTCATCAGTCCCAAAAAAACGGATGGGGTGTCTCGCTTTGTAAATTTGACTTTTTACGCAAATCGAGGGGGTTATTCTATGGAACGCGGAAGCGGAATTTTAATGCACATATCATCATTTCCGGGGAAATACGGGATCGGGACCATGGGCAGCGAGGCTCATCGGTTCGTTGACTTTCTGCAAAAGAGCAATCAGAAATACTGGCAGATACTGCCGATCGGCCCAACGGGCTACGGCGACTCGCCCTATCAGTCGTTTTCGACCTTCGCGGGCAATCCGTATTTTATTGACTTCGACCTGCTGCGCGAGGACGGAGCGCTGAATTTTGAGGACTACGCCTATATCGACTGGGGCGCGGATTCGGGAAAGGTAGACTATGAAAAAATATTCCGCGGCAAGTTCCGCGTGCTGAGGATCGCTTTTGAGCGCGACAAGGCGCGCAAAAAAGAGGAAATAGAAAAGTTCCGCGTTGAGAACTCATACTGGATCGAGAACTACGCCATGTTTATGGCGCTCAAGTTCGACAGCGGCCACAAGATGTACCGCGACTGGGACAGCGACATAGTGCGCCGCGAGCCCGAGGCGATCATCAAGGTTTACAACCGCCTGGACGATGAGATCAATTTCTGGGTCTATGTTCAGTATCGGTTCTACGAGCAGTGGAACGAGCTCAAGTCATACGCCAATAAGCAGGGCATAAAAATAATCGGCGACATACCGATATACGTGGCCGAGGACAGCGCCGACGCGTGGGCCCACAACGAGGTGCTTATGCTGAACCCCGACAGGACGCCGATCAAGGTCGCGGGCTGCCCGCCCGACGGCTACGCGCCAAAGGGCCAGCTCTGGGGCAATCCGCTCTATAACTGGGACTATCTGGCGCAGACCGGATACGAGTGGTGGATGAAACGGCTGTCCGCGGCGCTCAATATGTACGACATCGTGAGGATCGACCATTTCCGCGGCTTTGACGCGTTCTACGCCATAGAATACGGAAAGCCCGACGCGGTTGAGGGCGAGTGGCTAAAAGGCCCCGGCAGCGATTTCTTCAACAAGGTGAAAGAGGAATTCGGCGAGACGCCGCCTCTGATCGCCGAGGACCTGGGCACCATAACCGACGATGTGCGCGCGCTGCTGAAATTCAGCGGCATGCCCGGCATGAAGGTCATGCAGTTCGGTTTCACACCGGGAGAGGACAGCGACTATCTGCCCCACAACTTCCCCGAAAACTCTGCCCGACTACATGAGAGACTTCGCGGTCGACTACCTGCGCCTCACAAAGGACGAGGGCTATAACTGGGGCTTTATAAAAAGCCTGCTGATGAGCACCGCGGACACCGCGATAATCACAATGCAGGACATTCTGGACCTGGACAGCGAGGCGAGAATGAACACCCCGTCGACCCTCGGCGGAAACTGGGCATGGCGGCTGTCCGACATAAACGTCCTGACCGACGACCTTGCCGCCAAGCTCCTGAAGATCACAAAAACATATTCAAGATAAACATTCCCTCCCGTCGGCGCCCGCCGCGGGAGGGAATATTTAACAGCCTGCCGCGAAAAACGGCAGGCTGTTGTTTTACTTTTTATTCTCGTCAAGTACGGCCAGAACATCGCTTTCGGCGGCGCATTTCATGACTTTTTCGGCCACCTTGTCGGCCTCGGCCTTTGTCCACTTGCGTATCTCGGCCCTTGTGGCAAGGACCGCCGTTGGACTGACGCTGTACTCGCTGAGCCCGAAAGATATCAACAGCGGTATCAGGCGCGGATCGGCCGCGGCCTCGCCGCACATTCCGACCGGGATGCCCTTTTTGTTTCCGCATTCGATTATCCGCTTTATCGAGCGCAGCACCGCGGGCTGAAACGCCGAGTAGAGATACGCGACGTTGGCGTTGCCGCGGTCGGCGCACATGGTATAGCCCGTCAGGTCGTTGGTTCCGATGCTGAAGAAATCGGCCTCCTCGGCCAGCAGATCGGCTATCGCCGCGGCCGCCGGGGTCTCGACCATAACGCCGACCTCGATATCCTTGTCGTAGGCTGTGCCCTCGCGGTCGAGCTCGCTCATCAGGTCTTTTATGACCGCCTTAACTCCGCGCACTTCCTCGACGCAGGTCACGAGCGGGATCATTATCTTGATGTTTCCGAAAGCCGACGCGCGCAGCAGAGCCCGCAGCTGATCGCGGTACAGCTCCTCGTTTTTGAGGCAGTATCTCACCGCGCGGAAGCCCATGAACGGATTTTCCTCTTTTTCAAGGCCCAGATAAGGTATGTCCTTGTCGCCGCCCACGTCGAGAGTACGGATTATAACGGGCTTGTTTTTGAGCGTCATGGCCGCCTTTTTGTAGGCCTCAAACTGCTCGGCCTCGTCGGGCTTTTGCTTCGAGTCCATGTACAGAAACTCGGTTCTGAACAGGCCGACGCCCTCGCCGTCCTTTTCGATGACCGCGGCGCAGTCGTCGGGCTTGCCTATGTTGCATACCAGCTCTACCCGATCTCCGTCGGCGGTCACAGTGGGCTCGCCTATCAGCTTTTCAAGCTCCTTTTTGCGTTTTGCGTAGTCCGCCTTTTGCTCGGCGTATTCGGCCTGCTGCTCGGCCGTCGGGTCCTCGATGACCTCGCCGCGTATGCCGTCTACGATAAGCCGCACGCCGCTTTTTATCTTTGCGGTCACTCCCTCGACGCTAAGCACGGCGGGTATCTCCAGAGCTCTCGCCAGTATCGCCGAGTGGGAGGTCCTGCCTCCCATTTCGGTCACGATGCCCTCGATGTTGTCCTTGTTGATGCCCGCGGTCATCGACGGCGTGAGATCGCTGACAACTATCACGCTGCCCTTTGGGAGCGACGCGATATCGACGTCCTCGATTCCCTGCAGCGTCTTGATTATTCCGGTCTTGACGTCTCTCAGGTCAGCCGCGCGCTGCATGGTAAGCTCGTCGCCCGTGGCCTCGAACATGGCCGCGAACGTCTCAAACACCTGCTCGGCCGCCGCCTCGGAGGTGAGTCCCTGCGCGATGATACCGCGGACCTCGTCGGTCATGGCGGGGTCGCTGAGCATAAGCGAGTGGCCCATGAGTATCTCGGCCTCTTTTTCGCCCACGCTCTTTCGCATGTCCTCGGCCATCGCGTTGGTCTTTTCTATAAGCGCCTCGACCGCCGCGTCGAACCTCTTTGTCTCGTCCTCCGCGGTCAGCGCGGAGCTTTGCTCGTAGCTTATCTTCGGCTCGGTTATCAGCGCCGCGCGGCCTATGCCTATGCCGTCGGAGCCCGCGATACCCTTATAACTTTTTTCGCATTCCATGTGTCCTACTCCGCTGTGCTTACTATCTCTATCGCCTTGTCGAGCGCGGCCTGCTCGTCGGCGCCGTCGCACTCGATCTCGATCTCGCTGCCGCACTTGATTCCCGCGGCCAGCACGTTCATTATGCTCTTGCCGTTAAAGTCCTTGCCGCCGAACTTGATGTTCACGCTCGACGCGAAGGGCGCCATAGCCTTTGTGAACTCGCCCGCGGGACGCATGTGCAGACCCTCGGGATTTGTTACCGTAACTTTTTTTGATACCATAATTTTTTCTCTCCTTTTTAAATATTTAAATATTTTATATGCTGTTTTTCTGTTATTTCTTAATCTTATTTCTTAAGTCCCGCTTTTTCGCCCAGCGGCTTTTTAAGCAGCGCCAGCATCAGCGCGCCCACTACCGAGCCGACAACCAAAGCGATAAGGTACCCGAGAACGTTACCCACAACCGGGAACACGAATATTCCGCCGTGAGGCGCCATCAGCGTGCAGCCGAACGCCATCGAAAGCGCTCCGGACACCGCGCTGCCCACGATGCACGAGGGGATAACGCGCAGAGGATCGGACGCCGCATAGGGTATAGCGCCCTCGCTGATAAAGCACAGACCCATTATGTAGTTGACAACGCCCGACTTTCTCTCGCTGGGCGTGAATCTGTTCTTAAAGAACGTGGTGCACAGAGCGATAGCCAGCGGAGGAACCATTCCTCCCACCATAACAGCCGCCATTATGTCGTAGTTGCCTTCGGCGATGGCCGCGGTGCCGAACACGTAAGCCGCCTTGTTGAATGGGCCGCCCATGTCGATCGACATCATGCCGCCCAGAACTATGCCCAGGAGTATCTTGCTGGCGCCGCTCATGGCCTTAAGGCCGTTGTTGAGCGCCGTGTTGAGCGCGCCGATGATCGGGTTGAACAAAAACATGACCAGTCCCATGAGCAGTATGCCGACCAGAGGATAAATGAGCACGGGCTTGATTCCCTCAAGGGCGTCGGGCAGCTTTGAGCATGCCTTTTCAAGACCCAGCGTGATATATCCGCCGACAAAACCGGCGAACAGAGCGCCCAGGAATCCGGCCGACACAACATTCGCATCAGGATTTACAAGCGACGCGAAAGTGGTTCCGGCCACCGCCATGGCGCCGCCCACAAAGCCGACCGCCAGGCCGGGTCTGTCGGCTATGCTCATCGCGATAAAGCCCGCCAGAATGGGGAGCATGAATCCGAACGCCGTGTCGCCTATCGTCTTGAAGAACGCCGCGAATGGCGTGTTGGTGCCGAAGCCCGCGGGGTTGATCTCATAGTCGTCAAACAAAAACGCCAGAGCGATGAGTATACCGCCGCCAACAACGAACGGGAGCATGTGTGAAACGCCGTTCATCAGGTGCTTATAGATCGAGTGGCCTATGCCGTCTCCGCCCTCGGACTCGGTATCGGCAGCCTTGCCGCCGCCCTTGTGGGAGTATACGCCCGCCGCGCCGCTGACGATCTTTTCAATAAGCTCGCCGGGCTTGTGGATACCGTCCGAAACCTTGGTCTGGACCATTCTCTTGCCGTCGAATCTCGCCATCTCAACGTTTTTGTCGGCCGCGATTATAACTCCGTCGGCCTCGGCGATCTCTTTGGCCGTGAGCACGTTTTTGGCTCCGCCGCTGCCGTTGGTCTCGACCTTGATCTCATAGCCAAGCTCGGCCGCTTTCTGCTCCAGAGCCTCCGCCGCCATAAACGTGTGGGCTATGCCCGTGGGGCAGGCGGTCACCGCTACCAGCTTTACCTTTTTCGCGGGCTGAGGTTCGGGCGCGGGCTCCGCCGCGGCATCCTCGGCTCCGTACTTTTCGATCTCCTTCTCGTCGATGTGCTTCAAAAACTCTTTGACGCTCTTTGCCGCCAGCAGCTTTTTGCGGAACGCCTCGTCCATCAGCATGACCGTCAGTCTGGACAGCACCTCAAGATGCATGTCGCCGCCCTGCTTGGGCGCCGCGATCATAAAGATAAGGTTCGAGGGCGCGCCGTCCATCGCGTCAAGGTCGATGCCCGAAGGCACGGTCGCCGCCGCCAGACCCGGTTTCGCGACCGCCTCGCTCTTGGCGTGGGGGATAGCCACTCCGTCGCCGATCGCGGTCGGACCTTCCTCTTCGCGCTTCGCGATGTCCTTTTTGAACTGTTCCTTGTCGGAAACGTTGCCCGCTCCGCAGTGCAAGTCGATCAGTTTGTCATAAAGCTCCTGCTTGGACGACGGGCTCATGTTCAGCGCTATCGCGTTCTCTTTTAACAAATCGATAACTTTCACAATTACCACTCCTTTTTTATTTTAAAATTTTATTTGTAGTCTTATAATGTGTTATACAGCCGCTCGACCAGCTCTTTTTCTGCCAGACCCGCCGAGAAAGCCGTCGCGCTGCCGCAGGCCGTTCCCAGCTTCACCGCCTCCCGGTAACTGCCCGTCTCGGTGTAGCCCAGAACGAATCCCGCCACCATCGAGTCGCCCGCGCCCACAGAGTTGACCACCTTGCCGCTCGGAACTCCCATACGCACGATCTCGCCGTTCTCGGCGATCAGCACAGCGCCGTCGCCCGCCATCGACACGAGCACGTTTCTCGCGCCCATCTCGCGCAGCTTCTGGGCGTGCTCCACTATCTCGTTTCGGGTCGTGAGCTTTTTGCCGAACATCTCGCCCAGCTCGTAGTTGTTGGGCTTTATCAAAAACGGCTTGTAGCTCAGCACGTTGAGCAAAAGGTCGCGCGTGGCGTCGACCACTATGTTGATGCCGCGGCCGTTTAACCGCTCCATTATCCTCTCGTATATGTCGTCGGGGATCGACGCCGGAATGCTGCCGGCCAGGATCAGGAAATCGCCCTCCTTGAGCCTGTCGAGCTTTTTAAACAGCTCGTCGATCGCATCGGGTGGAATGTCGGGCCCGCGGCCGTTGATGTCGGTCTCGACTCTCGCCTTGATCTTGACGTTGACGCGGGTGAATCCCTGCGGGAGGGATATAAAATCCGTTATGATACCCGAATTTTTGAGGTTCGCCTCAAGCGCCTTTCCGGTGAATCCCGCGATGAATCCGAGGGCGACGCTGTTCTCGCCCAAATTTTTTAGCACGGTCGAAACGTTTATTCCTTTGCCGCCGTAGAACACCTCCTCGCTGTCGGCGCGGTTGACCTCGCCGAAATTCAGCGCGTTAAGGTGCATCACGTAGTCGATCGCGGGATTGAATGTAACTGTGTAGATCATGCTTCCGCCTCCCTTATAATTGTATGCTTTCTGAATTTATTATTTGCGGGCTCGTCGGTAATAATTATTCCCTCGCTCAGATCGCCGAAGGTCACCGAGCAGGTCAGATCAAATTTGCTGTGGTCGGCGAGAACATAGTTTCTGCGTCCCCGTTTCATGGCCTCGGCCTTGACGGCCGCCTCCTCCGCGTCGGGCGTCGTGTAGCCGCTCTCGACCGATATGCCGTTGGTTCCGATAAAAGTCTTGGTAAAATTGTATTTCCGAAGATTGGCGACGGTCTCGGTCCCCACCACGGCCTCGGTGGTGAGCTTTATCTGGCCGCCCATGATGTAGGCCTGAAAGCCCTTCTGTATCAGCTTTTTGGCATGGACGATCCCGTTTGTGACAAATGTGGCTCTGAGGCCCTCGTTTAAATGGTCTATCATCGCCGAGGTGGTTGTTCCCGCGTCGATAAACACAAAATCGTCGTTGCCGATCAGCGCGGCCGCCGCCCTGCCTATCCTTTGTTTTTCCGCGGTGTTCATGGTCGATTTTGTCAGCACATCGTTCTCAAACACCGTATGCCGCCGCTTTATCGCCGTGGCTCCGCCATGGACCTTCCGAAGCCGCCCCATGCGGTCGAGAGCCGTCAAATCGCGGCGCACCGTGGATTCCGAAGTGTCGAGCATGTCGGCGAGGTCGCTGACCGCCGCAGTGTTCCGCTCGGATAAATAATTGATTATCATATCGTGTCTTTCCTGAGTTAACATATTGCCTCCCGAAAATTCATTTGCTTTACCGAAAAATTTTGTTAAATATATCCTGTGTTTAAATCAATAATATCATCATTTTCAGTCATTGTCAACCATTATTTTTCAAAAATTAGCGTTTTTGAGCAATAACAATCAATTTTGTTTATTATATATAAATATTGTTGCTCGTTTTTGGCTATTTGTGCCAATAAAAAAGCCGCCAAACAGCGGCCGTAAGATAATATCATAGAATTACAAATCTGCCAAACAGGACAAAAATATAAATTCAGTCCGTCTTTATATAGTATGATTTTGTGTAACCGATTTTTAACTTGAAAAAATTGTTGTATTGTGGTATTATATATTTGGCAGCAAAACTGCAAGTGCGGAACATTTCGCGCGGAGAAACATTTAAGTATAAATAAAATATGCCTATCTAAAAGGCAGAGCAAAAACGTAAGGACGGTTGGCCGCTTCATTCCTTTCTAAACACTTAACTTCGTGTTTAAGACATAAAGAAAGGAGTGATGCCATGATGAAAAATTATTTTTTCAGAATATTTGTTGCATTGCTTGTGATAATCGTATTGTTTGCGATTTTTGCACAGCCGGTGCAATAAAAAATAACAACCGCCCAAGTTTAGTCGGCTGAGGCGGTTGCCATAAATACCGTTTGAAGCGGCCAAACCGTTTTTACGCTCTGCCGTTTCTCTTTCTATAATCATTATATATTATTATTTTTCTTTTGTCAAGTTTTTTATAACAAAAAGCGGAGCCGAGGCCCCGCCGCCGAATATAAACGACAATGTGTTTCATTCAAATTATTCAAACAAATCATTTATATCGACATTCAAAAGTCTTGCGATAACAAATATCTCCCTATCGGTAGCGCGGCGGAACTGCCCCTCAAGCTTTGAATAGCTTGTGGGGTTCATGTCGATGCCCGCGGTTTGGATACGCGCGATAAAGTCCTTTTGCTTTATCCCCCGTTCCTTGCGCATGCGCTCGATATTGCGGCCGACCATATTTTTGTTTCCGATTTCCAATTTTCTGGTTTTCATAATTTAACTCCCATTATTTATTACAATAAAATTTTATTATAAAATATTCTTGACAAAATTCCAAAAAAGAATTATAATATATGAAAGACTTGACTTAGGTCAATGGGTAATATGAAAAACTCAATAACAAAGCGGAGCGAAAAGCTCCGCTTTTTATTTTGCCGAAATTTGTCGACAAAAAGTTTTTGGGAAATAAAGGCGGAAATAAATTTATGTATAAAAAGACAGTGGGAAAACTAACCGAACCGACTAACGCAAAGGAGGAAAACATATGAACTGTGAAATTGAGCAGGTGGGCGGCGCGCTGGTGGTGAAGCTAAGCGGCGAGATAGACCAGCACTGCGCCGAGGAGCTGCGCAGCGACATAGACAGACAGCTTGACATAAAACATTCCGCGTCGCTGATCATCGACCTGGGCGGCGTGGATTTTATGGACAGCTCGGGTCTTGGCCTTATCATGGGCAGATACAGAAAAATGAAAGCGAGAGGCGGCAAAATACTTCTGGCGCGGCCGACGCCCGCCGTGGACAAGCTGCTGGAGCTGTCGGGCATCAACAAGCTCGTAGGCAGAGAGCGGACAAAATAAAAAAGGAGAAAAAACTATGCGAAACTATATGAAACTTGAAATACCGTCAAAGAGCCTCAACGAAGCCTTCGCGCGGGCGGCGGTGGGCGCTTTTGCCGCCCAGGCCGACCCGACGGTCGAGGAGCTGGCGGACATAAAGACCTCGGTCTCCGAGGCGGTAACAAACTCGATAATCCACGGCTACAGAGACACGGTCGGCGTCATATACATCGAGTGCGAGGCGCGAGTCGGAAAAACCTGCGTGATCGAGATAATCGTGCGCGACGAGGGCGTTGGGATACCCGACGTGGAGCGCGCCATGGAGCCGCTTTTCACCACCGCGCCCGACGAGGAGCGCAGCGGCATGGGCTTCACCGTGATGCAGAGCTTTATGGACACCCTTGATGTTATATCCGAAAAGGGCAAAGGCACCACCGTAAAAATGAGCAAAAAAATCAACGCAGGGATCAGCGACGATGGGTATTGATTCTTATCGCGAAAATAATGACGCGCTGCTGCTCAGGATAAAGCGGGGCGACGAAAAGGCACGCGCCGAGCTGATAGAGAGCAATATGGGGCTTGTGCGCTCGGTGGCGAAACGCTTTCTGGGCAGAGGCCACGAGGCCGACGATCTTTTTCAAATCGGCTGCATAGGGCTCATCAAAGCCGCCGACAGGTTTGACATGAGCGTTGGCACGGCATTCTCGACCTACGCGGTGCCGATGATAATCGGCGAGATCAAGCGCTTTATAAGAGACGACGGCATAATAAAAGTGAGCCGCGCCTACAAAAACATCGCCTACAAGGCGGCGACCGTCAAGGAACGTCTGGCCGCCGAGACAAAGTGCGAGCCCACTCTGAGCGAGATCGCCGCGGAGCTTGACATAACGCCGCAGGAGCTGTCCACCGCGCTTGAGGCGTCGCGCCGCCCCGAATCGCTGTACGCGGCGTTTGACGACGGAAAGTCCGAGAGCCGCCCGGCGCTTGAAAAAATCAGCGACAGCGAGGACTACGAGCAAAAAATCGAGAACAGGATCATGCTCGATCAGGCGCTCAAAAACATGGACGAGCGCGAGCGCATGATAATTTTCATGCGCTATTTCAAGCGCAGGACCCAGACCGAGATCGCCGAGATGCTTGGCATATCCCAGGTGCAGGTGTCGCGCCTTGAAAAAAAGGTGCTGCTTAAAATGCGCAAAGAGCTGACGGGCTGAATAATAATCACTTATCCGGCAAATAATAGTCATAAAATCAAGCAGAATTACGCAAGGAGGACATTATGCCGGAAAACAAAAATACAGATTATTTAAACTATATCGACAAAACAGCCCCCAAAAGCCCGATGCTCAAAAATGTGCTGCTGGCGTTTCTGATCGGCGGCCTTATCTGCGTCGTCGGCCAGCTTATCGGCGACTTTTATCAAAAAATATGCGGTCTTGACACCGACAGCATGCGCACCGCGGTCAGCGTTACCATGGTGTTTCTCGGCGCGCTGCTGACGGGTCTTGACCTATACCCAAAAATCGCCAAGCACGCGGGCGCGGGAACCATCGTGCCGATAACGGGATTCGCCAACTCGATAACCTCGCCCGCCATGGAGTTCAAGCGCGAGGGGCTCGTGCTCGGCATGTCGGCCAAGATGTTCGTGGTGGCGGCGCCGGTGCTGGTTTACGGCATTTCCTCGTCGGTGGTCGTGGGGATAATCTACTTTTTATACAAAGTCCTGATAGGAGGTTAAGCTATGGCGACGCGTCTCGGAAAACAAACAATAGCGCTCAGTAAAAGCGTTTCGATAATAAACACCGCCACGGTGGTCGGCACCAAAGAGAGCGAGGGTCCGCTTTCGCCCTTTTTCGACGTGAAAATGAAGGACGCCGAGTGGGGTGAGGAGACCTGGGAAAAGACCGAAAGCAAAATGCAAAAAGAAGCCGCCAAACTGGCGATACAAAAGTCGGGGAAAACCGCGGACGAGATTGACTGCGCCTTCGCGGGAGATCTGCTGAACCAGTGCATAAGCTCGGGCTTCAGCGCACGCGAGCTGGGCATCCCGTACTACGGTCTGTACGGCGCGTGCTCGACCATGATCGAGGGTCTGAGCCTGGGCGCGCTCTCTATCGACGGCGGCGGAATGAACACCGCTCTGGCCGTGGCGTCAAGCCACTTCTGCACCGCCGAGCGGCAGTACCGCAATCCTCTGGAATACGGCGGTCAGCGGCCTCCAACCGCGCAATGGACGGTCACGGGCGCGGCTGCGGCAGTTTTGGAAAACGGCGGCAGCGGGCCCTACGTCACCCATGTGACAAGCGGCAAGGTGGTAGACTTCGGCGTAATCGACCAGAACAACATGGGCGGAGCAATGGCACCCGCCGCGATCGACACGCTGTGCGCCCACTTTTCGGACACGGGCCGCTCGCCCGAAAGCTACGACCTGATCCTGACCGGGGACCTGGGAAGGATCGGGCGCGAGATCATGATAAACATGATGAACAGCAACGGATATAACATGAATGACAACTACGGCGACTCGGGCTGCATGATATACGACATCGAAAAACAGGACGTCCACGCGGGAGGCAGCGGCTGCGGCTGCATCGCGGTGACAACCTGCGGATATATTTTCAGGCAGCTTAAAGAAGGAAAGCTGAACAACGTGCTTATTCTTGGCACGGGCGCGCTGCTGAGCCCCACCTCGTCGCTCCAGGGCGAGTCGGTGCCCGGTATCGCCCACGCGATCGCCCTATCAAACAAGCCGGGAGGTGAGGGATAATGCAATATCTGAACGCATTCTGGGTGGGCGGACTTATATGCGCCATCGCCCAGATACTGATCGACAAAACCAAATTGACCCCCGCGCGCATACTCGTGCTGTACGTGGTGATCGGCGCAGCGCTGGGCGGCATAGGGATATACGACAAGATAGTTGACTACGCGGGAGCGGGCGCGACCGTGCCGCTTATCGGATTCGGCAACGTGCTTGCAAACGGCGTAAAAGAGGCTGTCGACTCGGAAGGCCTGCTCGGCGTGATCACCGGCGGAGCCTCGGCCGCCGCCGGAGGCATCTCCGCCGCCGTGTTCTTCGCCTTCCTGATCGCCCTGATCTTCAATCCCAAAGCCAAATAACTCGCCTTAAGCTCCCCTTCCTTTAGGATGGGGAGCTGTCAACATAGAGACCGGGAAATAGGAACTAGGCTCGCCCCTTGGGGAGAGCTGTCTGCGAAGCAGACTGAGAGGGGTAGTCTAATTCCAACCTCCGCGCAGCGATTTGTGTTGAATAATGTTGAATAATATCGAAGAAATACCAAATTCATAATTTAAATGCTTTATTCGGCGAACAGAGTAAAATATTTTATTTTAAAAATTTTTCAAAAAAGCCTTGACAAACGTCTCTACTTGCTGTAGAATATATTTATCTACACAGTGTAGAAATAGGAGGCGCAGAAAATTATGAAGATTTCGGAATCTGAAATGGAGATCATGAAAATTATTTGGGACAAGGGTGAGACGGTGACGACCGCCTACATCCTCGACAGTCTTAAAACGGAATGGAAACACACCACGGTGCTGACGTTTTTGAAGCGGCTGACCGACAAGGGCGTGCTGAAATGCGAGAGGCGCGGCAAGACCAACTTTTATTCGCCGCTGATCACCGAGAGCGAGTACAAAAACGCGCAGACGCGGGAGTTTATGAGCGAGCTTCATTCGGGCTCGGTCAAGAATTTCCTGACCGCGCTGTACGGAGAAAAACGACCCACAAAAGACGAGCTTGACGAGATAAAAGAATGGTTCGAGGGGGTGTAGCTTATGGCTGCTTTGCTTCACAATATTCTGATATGCACTGTCAGCGGAAGCATCATGTTCGGTCTGGGCACTCTGTTTAATTTAAGGTTCAGCAAGCGCAGCATGTCGCGATGGTATTACGGGATAATTATTTTATCTCTCATCATGCTGCTTGTGCCGCTTGAGTTCGGCGGCTCGCTACCGAAGCTCATTAACGTCAGTTTGCCGGCGGAGACCGCGACGCCCGCTCCGATAAGCGGAGCCGCCGGAGGCGCGGCAAGATCGGGCCCTTCGCTCATTCAAATAATATTTACGGTCTGGACGATCGCGGCCTCTGCTCTGGCGGTTCGGAATATCGTGCTCTATATAAGGGCGAGCCGAACCATCGGGCGCATATCGCGGCCATGCGAGAATGCGGAGGCGCTGCGAATATGCGAAAAGCTGCGAAAAGAACTCGGGATACGCGGACGCGTTCGGGTCATGGTGAGCGCCGAGACGGCCTCTCCTCTGCTTTTCGGGATAATCAGACCCCGAATAATAATCCCCGACCGCGACTTTGACGCCGAGAGCTTAAGGCTGATATTCGCCCACGAGCTGACGCACCTCAGACACCGCGACCTTTTGGTAAAGCTGCTGGGAATAGCGGCGGGCTGCGTGCATTGGTTCAATCCGCTTATTTATCCGCTGCGAAGATCGCTGAACACGGTGTGCGAGCTGTGCTGCGACGAGTCGGTGCTCAAAAAACTCAGACTTGCCGACAACAAGGACTACGGCAGGCTGATAATCTCGGTGGTCGAGGACGGCGGCGCGGGCTACGCGGCCTACTCCACCTCTATGGCGTCGGCCAAGAACAGTATGAAAAAGCGGCTGTCGCGCATTGCGCGCTTTAAGGAGATAACGGGCGCGCTAAAGATGATAAGCGTTCTGACCGCCGCGGCTCTGGCGGTGTGCAGCATGACGGCGTTCGGCTTCACGCGGGCTGCGGAAGTCGTGCCCGAGGAGATCTCGTCGGTGTTCAGGCCAAGCGGCGGCGCGGTCGTCAGCAGATTTTCGGCGACCGCGCGCGAAACGCCCGCTCCGACTCCGACAGAAACGGCGGCGCCCGAACTCACCACGGACGAAACGGCGGACGAGACGCGGACCCCGAGCGAGCCCGAATACGCGGCAGACGACGAGCCTGTTTATGATTTGACAGACGAGAGCGCGGAGACTATATCCGAAGAAATTACAGAACCGCAATATGGCGAGACGGAGACAGGACCCGAGTATACCGAGCCGGTTCCGGTGCACGAGCCCGAAGTGCAGACCGTTGTTGTCACGCCCGCGGCCGTCACACCGCCTCCCGCGCCCACCGAGGCTCCCAAAACTGCCGAGACCGTCAAAGTGCCGGGCGTGTCGTCTTACGTGATAAACCTTGAGTATGACGATTCGGGCAAAGCCGCGACGCCGATACTTGAGGCGGTAAGCACGACCAAGCTGAGCTTTAATATGACAAACATGATAAGCGGAGTTGAGATCTACGCGTGCGGAAAAAACGGCGAAAACGCGCGGAAGGTTTACGAAAGCGCGAACGGCTCCATAACGTCATTCACGCTGCCCGTGACCGAGGGCGAGTGCTGCTTCGCGGTGTTCACCGGCCACGACCGCGCCCCCGCCCAAACAAACACGTTGATCATCAATTGATCCGCGCGGCGTCGGCAGAGCCCGCAAACGGACGGATATTATCCGCCAGTCTGCCTCGCCCCTTGGGGAGAGGTGGATTTCCGCCAAAGGCGGAAAGACGGAGAGGGGTTAACATAGAGACTAGTAATTAGTAACTAGTAACTAGGAACCCCTCTCAGTCACCTACGGTGACAGCTCTCCCCAAGGGGCGAGCCAACCTTAAAGCGCGGGAAATACGCGAACGATTTTTGCCAAACTATCTCCGCGTATTCGCTATTCTCTAATTACTAATCACTACGTTGCCACCTCATCCGAGCGCCTTCGCACCTTCCCCTCAAGGGGAAGGCAAAAAAAGGCTTCCCCTTGAGGGAAAGCTGTCAAGCAGAGCTTGACTGATGAGGTGTTCTAATCACTATTCGCTAATATCTAATCACTACATTAGGAGGATGTTTTATATGAAAAATTACACTATATTTAGATTATTATTTTTATTGTTAATCACATTCAGCATTTCACTTTGCTGTTTGGCGGTATCGGCGGCGGAGACGCCGGTCACGGGAGACATGCTCAAGCAAATGGCGGAAAGCCGAAAACTGAGCGCAAACCCCGACGCTGATCGGATACTGAACACCGATCACATCGAGCAAAATCCGGACCTGAGCCTCAATGCGTCAAACGCCGAGCCCAAAAAAATCGGCGATTATATTGATCCCGACAAGGCCTTTTGTATGTATTTAAGGCCCGCGCAGGGTCTCACGCGGTATTTCAGAGAAGGCGCGGGGAGCGCCGAATCGTTCGCCGAGGCGTTTGAGCTGTTCAAAAATTCCGAATACTGCGATACGGAATACTGGCAGCCGGTCGAACCGTTTTATGACGCGAACGGGGAGCTTATGAACGCGCGTTGCGTTCAGGCGCAGTACGATCTGGGCAGGCTCAATAATGTTACGCTCGGGACCGCGGCCGACTTTTGGTTCGAGGACAAGTACTACGACTTGGCGGCTGAGGCCGTAAACAAGAGCGGCATAAGCCGAATCGACGCGGTATACACCTTCGGAAGCGAGATCGCTCCGGACACCGACAAGGGCAGCTTTGTTATGCCCTGCGAGACCGTGAAGGACGGCTGCGCGGAGTATGCCGGATACGGCGAAAGGTCGCTTGAGGGCGGAGCGCTGTATACCGCTTTGGAGTACGACAGCTTTTACAGTCTTATGTCGCAATATGCGGCGGTCGCCTCGGAGCTTTTCGAAAATCGCGTGAGAGAGGCGATAGGCGGCACAATGATATCGCAGGCGGAAATGGAAACGACGGCGCAAAGGCCGCCCGAGGACAGCGACAGCTTTTCGGAATATATCGGCACCGAGCCGCGCTACGCCGACATAACAAAGGCGCAGGCGGCGGTGACAAATCAGCTAAGCGACCTCGGCGTTATTACCGGAGAGGGCGGCATGTTCTATCCCGACAAAACCGTGACGCGGGCGGAGATCGCGGCTATGCTGTGCAGGCTGTTTGATATAGGGCTGGCCGAGGCAAGCGGATTTTCGGATGTTCCGAGCGGTCATTGGGCGGCGGGATATATAGGCGCTCTGGCCCAAAAGGGCGTGATAAGCGGACTCGGGAACGGCGTTTTCGGGCCCGACGAGGCTGTGACCTGCGAGCAGGCGGCAAAAATGATCGAAAACCTGCTTGGCTACACCGACCATGCCGCGCTTACATACGGCGGCTATCCGCAGGGCAATGTCGTGATCGCCGCAATGCTGGGTCTGACCGACGATCTGGGCAATTTTGATTCGGGAGATCCGCTTTCCCGTATCGGCGCCGCGTGCATGTTGAGCCGCGCGCTTGACACCCACATACTCACCGAAAGCTATTATTTCGCAAGCCCCTCTTTAGGTTTCGGCTCGGCGGCCATGGCGGACGGGACCCTCGCCCAATACAGAGACGGCGCGGAGCTCAAGGGCGTTTACCACACCGGCGAAGCGGAGCGGGAGGCCTACGACGAGGCTGCGGCCGAGGAGCTTGATGAAAAATGCGGCGATATATTCCGCGAGTACCGCGATATCACGGGCAACGGCCCCGCGTCGGGCAAGCCGGGATTCGGCATCAGAAACATTTCCGCCCCGAGCAAGTCCAATCCCATCCCCAGAATAACAACGTAGGGACTAGGAGATAGAGACTAGGACCTAGGTTCCCACCTCCGTCTGCGGCAAGCCGCAGCCATCTCCTCCCCGGCGTCCCCTACGACCATAGTGCGCAAAATGCCGTAGGGGCGAACGACCCCGGCCGCCCGCCTGCCTCGCCCCTTGGGGAGAGGTGGATTTCCGCCAACGGCGGAAAGACGGAGAGGGGTTTACCATGCGGCTCGGAATACAAACCCCTCTCAGTCTGCGGACAAGCCGCAGCCAGCTCTCCCCAAGGGGCGAGCCTAATGTTTGCCGCCCGTCCTATTCGCTATTCGCTAATCGCTAATCACTATGTTGGAGGAATGATATATATGAAAAAACTAAAAAAATTATTATCGGCAATTTTATCCGCAGCGGTGGCATTGACCGCGGTTTCGGGGCTTACTGCCTCGGCCGAGGGAAACATCACCGGCGCGCAGCTCAGGGAGCTGGCGGAGAGCCGCATGCTCATCGACAGGCCCGACGCGAAGCAGGTACTTGACTGCGAGTATAACGAAATGCAACACTCATTCACGCTTGAGGACTTAGACAAGATGGACCCGATTACGCGCGAATATGTCTATGACATCACCGAGGAGCCTCTCGCGCCCTTGAGGTTGGGCGATGTGCCGGGCATCGAGACGGCGTTCGGCTGCGGCCCGTCGGCGGAGGTCATTGCCGAGGGGCTCGCGTCCGGCAAGAGCTTTGACGAGATCATGAGCGAACATGATAATCTGTACTATATCGTCACCGACGAAAAATGTTACGAGCTGTTTGATCCGCCCGAAGGCCCGTATACCGGCGCGCTCACCAAAGTGATAGACGTCAATTATTACGCACCCGACAAAAACGGAGAACTCCGCGAAGCCGATAGTTCCGAAAGCAGCCTTCGGGTAAACTGCCACGACGCCGGCCTTTTTGACTTCAGGAACGCGTATGACAGAATAGCCGACGCCTTGAACGACGCGGGCTGCAAGTCGATCGACGGGGCTTGTATCGAGCCCTCTATGGGAATAAGCGTTTCTGCCGACATCGGCTGTCTGTATGTGCCCGTTCGGGATGTGAGCGGAAAAGAGGCCGAGTATTTAGGCGAAAACATCGGAAGCCTCAACGCTTTTGAGGCGTATAAAATAGACGACTATGTAAAATTCATGGAGCTGCGCGACGAGGCGGCCGCGAAAGCGTCCGCGCTGCTCGGCGAGAAGCTGCGCGCAAAAATGCCCGGCTCGCTTGACACCGAAAGTTATAAACTAAATGCGACGTTCGGCGAGGCGACCGACTGCTTCTCGCAATATATCGGCACCGAGCCAAAGTATTCCGACATAACCGACGGACAGGCGGCGGTCACCAATCAGCTGACCGATATGGGGATCGTCAACGGCGCGGACGGAATGTTTTATCCCGACAGCAACGTGACACGAGCGGAGAACGCGGCGATGATATGCAGACTGCTGAAAATCGAGCCGAGCATAACAGACAGATTCGCCGACGTTCCCGATGACTATTGGGCGGCGGGATATATCGGCGCGCTTTCCGAACAAGGTCTGATCGACGGCACGAGTAACTCGCAGTTCTCACCCGAGGAAAGCGTGACATACGAGCAGGCGCTGAAAATCATTATAACCATGCTGGGCTACGCGGGAAACCAAACCGACTATTATGGCGGGTTCCCGACCGGATTTATAAAGCTCGGCCTCGATCTGGGCCTGATAGACGACTGCGGCAGCTTTGACTCGGGAACGCCCGTATCCAGGATACGCTTCGCCTGCATGATAAGCCGCGCGCTGGACACAAGGCTTTCAACAACGACTGTCGGGATCGGCGGCATGGGCGCCCAGATCTACGAGATAGCGGACGCCACGCTGTACGGATATTTAAACGGCGCCGAGCTGTGCGGCTCTCTGCTGCGCGGCAAAGTCGAAAAAGAAGCGTTTAAAGAGCAAAAATCAGCCGAGTACGCCGAAAAATGCGGCGATATCATCGACGAGTATAAAGAGATCACACAGTCAAACACCACGCTTGTCAAAGAGATAAACGGGATCTACGTCGCGCCCCTGATTAAGAGCAACCCGATACCGAGGATAACAACGTAGGGACTAGGGAATAGAGACTAGGAACTAGGTTCCCCTCTCAGTCGCCTTCGGCGACAGCATTAAGGAAGCTCTTGGTCAAAATTGCAAGCAATTTTGAAAGATAGCTTTGAACCCGCAAGCAAGCTTGCTGATTATCCCCAAGGGGCGAGCCTAGTCCCTAGATCCTATTTCCTAGTCCCTACGTTGCCACCTCATCCGAGCGCCTTCGGCGCCCACCTTCCCCTCAAGGGGAAGGCAATAGAGGCTTCCCCTTAAGGGGAAGCTGTCAAGCGGAGCTTGACTGATGAGGTGTTCTAATCACTATTCGCTAATTTCTAATCACTATGTTGGAGGAATTATATATATGAAAAAACTAAAAAAACTATTATCGTTATTATTATCGGTTGCGATTACGTTTACCGTGGTTTCGGGGGTCACGGTCTCGGCGGCGGAGCGGGTGACCGCGAAGGATATAAAGGAGCTCGCCGAGGTCACTCTGCGCGAGGAGCCTGATTATAAAGCCATACTCGGCACGGCCTATATCCCCGAGGACGGGGACATCACAAACACCGCGATTTACGGCGATGTTATCGATCCGAATTCCGCGTTTTTGGTTTACTCAAGCGCGGAGGCCTACACGCGGCTGATAGGAAACGGAGCCGACACGCTTGCGGAGGCGATCGAGCTCTGTGAAAACGGCGCGAACAGCGGCATCCGCTATGACAGCTCGGGCGACAGGTGCTACTATCAGCCTATGCCCGGCTACCCGAACTGCGCCGACTATCCGCAGCTCAGCGGCGAGGCGGCCTACAGGCTGCGAATAAGAGACGGAGAGCCCGTCGAGCTGGCGGCGCAGCCGCTCTACAACTTCGCGGCCGAATATCAGAAAGTCGCCGACGTCATGAACGAATACGGCTTGGAAAAGCCTGATGCGGTATATCTGTTTTCGGGGAGCGCGTCATTCGGAGGCCCGCTCAAATCGGCGTCATTCGGCATCTCGGTCAGCGGCGAGGAATACATTATCCCCGTCGGCCAAGACATTGAGGACAAGCAGGGCGACTCGGGCCTTGAAGCCTATCGGCTCTATGACATGATTGACTATAACGCGTATTTTAACACCCACCGCGCGAGCGCCGAGAAAATACTCGAAAACGCTGAAAGCGAGCGCCTTGAGCGGCTGTCCGGGGTCCGCGCGCGCGAGGAGATCGAGGTGACGGCAAAAACAGTCGGCACAAACGACACCGACAGCTTTTCGAAATACATCGGCACCGCGCCGAAATATTCCGACATAACCGCGGGTCAGGCGGCGGTGACGAACCAGCTGACCGAACTGGGCGTCATAAGCGGCTTTGACGGAAAGTTTTATCCGAACGACAATGTGACAAGAGCCGAGACCGCGGCCATGCTGTGCAGGCTGTTTGATATCAAAAGCGAGTCCGAGGGAACAGCCGCGTTTTCGGACGTGCCGCAGGATCACTGGGCGGCGGGCTGTATCGGCGCCCTCGCGCAAAAGGGCGTGATAAGCGGGCTCGGAAACGGCGCGTTCGGGCCGGAGCAAAGCGTGACCTATGAGCAGGTGTTCAAGATGATAGAGCAGCTTCTGGGCTACACCGGACAAATGCTCGTAAGCTGCGGCGGCACCTATCCCGAGGCCAACGTGCTGGCGGCCGTGAAACTGGATCTGACGAACGACCTTAAAAGCTATGACTCGGCCGACCCGATAACAAGGATCGAGCTGGCCTGCGTGCTGAGCCGCGCGCTCGACGCTCACACCGCGACCGTTGAAGTGTATATCGAAAACCTGACCGAGGGAGTTTATTACTACACCGACGCGACCCTGAGCGACATTAAATGCGGCGCGGAACCCGCCGGAAAGCTGTGCGAAAGCGACGACGAGTTTTGGGAGTACACCCGGGCGCTTAAGTCGGAATACGCCGAAAAGACGCAGGATATCATCGACGCGGCGGTGTCGCGGACCGGCGGCATGGGCATTGATTTGGGCGGCGGCATAACGATACGCGCCAACCCCAAAGCCGATATCCCCAGGATCACAAGCTGAAAGATCCGCTTATTAGATAAACATTGATTTAATAAAAGTCTTGACAAAAATATAAAAGTAATATATAATAATCATAGAAAGAGAAACGGCAGAGCGTAAAAACGGTCAGCCGCTTCGGTTAGATTTATAACAACCGCACCTGTCGGCTAAACTGGGGGCGGTTGTTTTTTATTGCACCACTGTTGCAAAAATTGCAAATAACACAATTATTGCGAGCAATGCAACGAATACCTTAAAAAATAAATTTCTCATCATCGACATCACTCCTTTCTTTTGTCTTTAACACGGTGATATGTGTTTAGAAGGAGTGAAGCGACCAACCGTCCTTACGTTTCTATCTCTGCCCTTTACGATCACGCGTTTTATTCGCGCAAAGGTGTTTCTCCGCGCGGAATACTCCGCACTTGCAGTTTTTGCTGCCAAATATATAATACCATATTTTTACAAAATACTCAAGTAACATTTGCGTTACAAAAAAATCGTCAACACAAAAACGGACAGAAAAACTTCCTGTCCGTTTTTAATATTTTATTATGAGAAATTTTATATCGGATGGGTCATGTCGCTGTAGTCCACCATGTCTTTGTCGATTTTATATTTATCGGCTTTTCTCTGCTCAAAGAACTTTACCGCCACCTGCTCAAACAGCGCGTAGGACAGCACGTCCTCGGGCTGCTCGGTCCACTCGGCGCACTCCTTTTTGAGCTTTTTGAGCTCGGGCTTTATAAGGTCGGCCGGGCGGCATTTGATGGCCTTCTCGTTTCCGATGATCTTTTTTCTGAATGTCTCGTCGATGGGCACCGGCGTTCTGCCGTACTCGCCCTTGCATATGCCTTTGGTCTCTTTGGTGACCATTTTGTATCTCTCGCCCATCAGCACGTTGAGCACCGCCTGAGTGCCGACGATCTGGCTCGTTGGGGTTACCAGCGGGGGATAGCCCAGGTCCTTGCGCACTTCGGGCACCTCTTTTAATACCTCGTCGAGCTTATCCTCTTTGCCCTGCTGCTTGAGCTGGGAAACCAGATTCGACAGCATTCCGCCGGGAACCTGATACTTGAGCGTGTTGATGTCAACGCCCAGCACCTTGGTGTCGAGCAGACCGCTTGCGAGATATTTTTCGCGCAGGGGCTTGAAATACTCGGCGATCTCGGTCAGCAGGCTTAGGTCTATGCCCGTGTCGTACTGAGTGCCCTGCAGCGTGGCTACCAGAGGCTCGGTGGGCGGCTGCGACGTGCCCAGAGCCAGCGGAGACAGCGCGGTGTCGACCACGTCGACTCCCGCCTCGATCGCCTTTAGATAAGTCATCGAGGCCACGCCGCTGGTGTAGTGGGTGTGGAGCTGTATCGGCACCTTGACCGCCTTTTTGAGCTTTTTGACAAGTTCGTACGCGGTGTAGGGCGTCAGCAGTCCGGCCATGTCCTTTATGCAGATCGAGTCGGCTCCGCAGTTCGCGTACTCCTTCGCAAGCTTTACGAAATAGTCTGTGTTGTGCACCGGGCTGATCGTGTATGAGATAGCCGCCTGAACGTGGCCCTTCTCCTTTTTGGTGGCGTTGATCGCCGTCTGGAGATTACGCACGTCGTTTAAGGCGTCGAATATTCTGATTATATCTATGCCGTTTGCGATCGACTTTTGAACGAAGTATTCCACCACGTCGTCGGCGTAGTGGCGGTAGCCCAGCACGTTCTGGCCGCGGAAAAGCATTTGCAGCTTGCTGTTGGGCGCGGCTTTTCTGATTTTTCTCAGGCGCTCCCACGGGTCCTCGTTGAGAAAGCGCAGGCACGCGTCGAACGTGGCGCCGCCCCAGACCTCGAGCGAGTGGTAGCCCGCCTTGTCCATCAGAGGCAGAGCCGGAAGCATCTCGTCGGTAGTCATTCGGGTCGCGATGAGCGACTGGTGCGCGTCGCGGCATATAGTTTCGGTAATTCCAACTTTTGCCATAATATTATCCTCCTAATCGGTTGGTATTCTGAATTTAAGCGAACATCGCGAGGAAAACTCCCGCCGCCACCGCGCTGCCTATAACGCCGGCAACGTTGGGGCCCATAGCGTGCATGAGCAGGAAGTTCGAGGGGTTCTCCTTTTGGCCGACCTGCTGCGAAACTCTCGCGGCCATCGGCACCGCGGAAACGCCCGCCGAGCCGATGAGCGGATTGACCTTGCCGCCCGTGAGCTTGCACATCAGCTTGCCGAGCAGCAGTCCGCCCGCCGTGCTGAAACAGAAGGCGATAAGGCCCAGAAGCACAATTCCCAGAGTGGCGGGGGTCAGGAATGTCTCAGCCTTGGCCGTGGCTCCGACCGTGAGCCCCAGAAATATCGTGATGGTGTTCATAAGTCCGTTTTGCGCGGTCTTTGCCAGTCTGTCGGCAACGCCGCTCTCTTTTATCAAATTGCCCAACATGAGCATTCCCACCAGAGCGACCGCGTCGGGCACGATAAGCGCCACAACGATTGTAACGATTATCGGGAACAGGATGCGCTCGGTCTTGGTGACCGGCCTCAACTGCTCCATAACGATCGAGCGTTCCTCTTTGGTCGTCATGAGCTTCATTATCGGGGGCTGGATAACCGGGATAAGCGCCATGTAGGAGTACGCCGCGATGGCTATCGCGGGGAGCAAAGCGGGCGCCAGAGTCTTTGTCACGTATATCGCGGTGGGGCCGTCGGCTCCGCCGATTATGCCTGTCGACGCGGCCTCGTTGACGCCGAACCCTATCGAGGGTATCAGCGCGCCCATTGCCAACGCGCCCAGGAACGT
The DNA here is from genome assembly GCA_947630505.1 of uncultured Monoglobus sp. GTDB lineage: Bacteria > Bacillota > Clostridia > Monoglobales > Monoglobaceae > Monoglobus. The sequence goes on from CANRHV010000018.1 coordinate 27,260, forward strand.
GATAAACACGCCGAACTGCGCCGCCGCGCCCAGAAGTATGCTCTTGGGGTTGGCGATAAGCGGGCCGAAGTCGGTCATGATTCCGATGCCGAGGAATATCAGCGGCGGATAAATTCCGAGCTTCACGCCTAAGTACAACAGATCCAGCAGTCCGCCCTCGGCGAAAATACGCTGTATGTCAAGGTGCCCGTCGATCATATACTGCGGGTCGGTGAAGAACTCGGTGTGCATAAGTATTGCGCTTGAGTTCCAGAACATCGGCAGATTTGTCAGAAGCACGCCAAAGGCGATGGGGAGCAGCAGCAGCGGCTCGAACTTCTTGACTATCGCCAGATAAAGAAGCAGGCACGCGATGGCTATCATCAGCGGCGTTCCTATTACCTCAAGAAAATTCTTTCCCGAGGCGACCGCTGTCGTCATGTTGTTTATCAGCGCCGCGATGCCGGTACTTCCTAAAAAGCTTGAAAAAGCGTCTAACACAAAATCACCCTTTCGTTGTTTCGATTTGATTTAAGTATGTTTCTCGCAGGAATTTTGTTTAGCCGATCGAGATCAGCGGATCGCCGGTGTTGACGGCAGCACCCTGAGAGGTACATACCGCGGCGATCTTGCCCGCCTTGGGCGCCACGATCTCGTTTTCCATCTTCATTGCCTCTAAGATGCAGACCACGTCGCCCTCGTTTACGGTGTCGCCCGTGTTTACCTTTACCGCGACGATAGTGCCGGGCATGGGCGCCTCGACCGTGGTCGCGCCCGCGACGGGAGCCGCGGCTGCCTGAGCGGCGGGGGCGGGCGTCGGAGCGGGCGCGGCGGGCTTGGGAGCCGGAGCCGCGGATCTGGGAGCGGGAGTCTGAGCCGCCGCCTCGGCGACCTCCTCCACCTCTACTTCGTATGTTGTTCCGTTAACGGTCACATTAAATTTTCTCATAATATTTTCCTCCTAACATAGTTATTAGTTAATACGTCGAGTTTATTACGTCCTCAAGGCCGGCTTTGTTCCATTCGGGGGACGCGTTTCCTACCCTGCGGTAGGATTTTATGTTCAAATGATATGTCGATGTGCTGTAGGCTGCGGCGATCGCTGCGGTCAGCACGGCCACAAGCTCGCCCTCGTCGATCGGCGCGGGCTCCGCCTTATTTTTATCCGTCTTACGCGCGGCGGGCAATGCCTTGCTCTCAGCCGCGGGCAACGCCTTGGCAGCCTTGGCCGGCTCTTTGTAAAATATCGCCTTGAACGCCATGAGCACCAGCATAAGTATAACCAGAACGCCGAACACTATGGCAAGGCCCACTACTGTGACCTGAAGGCCCTCGGCCAGCGCTTCACCGATAGTCATAACTCAAGTCTCCTTTCGGTTTGATCTCTGTTTATTGTAAATCTCTGTTTACAGCGGAATATTTCCGTGCTTTTTGGCGGGTCTTGTCTCGCGCTTGCCGGCGAGCATTTCAAGAGCGCTTATTATGCGCGGGCGGGTCGAGTCTGGCTCGATCACGTCGTCCACATATCCGCGGGCGGCCGCCACATAGGGATTCGCAAACTTGTCGGTATATTCCCGTATCTTCTCGGCGCGGGTCGTTATCGGGTCGTCGGAATTGGCTATGTCTCTTTTGAATATAATGTTCGCCGCTCCCGATGGGCCCATGACCGCGATCTCCGCAGTGGGCCACGCGAACACCATGTCCGCGCCCAGGTGCTTGCTGTTCATAGCGATATACGCGCCGCCGTAGGCCTTTCTGAGTATAACGTTGATCTTTGGCACGGTCGCCTCCGAGAAGGCGTAGAGCAGCTTGGCTCCGTGGCGGATAACGCCGTTGTGCTCCTGATTGACGCCGGGCAGATAGCCGGGAACGTCGGTAAAGGTGACGAGCGGGATATTAAAACTGTCGCAGAAGCGGACAAACCTGGCCGCCTTGTCGGACGAGTCGCAGTCCAGCGAGCCCGCCATGAACTTGGGCTGATTGGCGATTATGCCTATTGTCTTTCCGTTCATTCTGGCAAAGCCGATCACTATATTCTGCGCGAACTTTTCGAAAACCTCAAAAAAGTCGCCGCTGTCGACCACCTCGCGTATCACGTCGCGCACGTCGTAGCCCTTGTTCTCGTCCTCGGGGACTATCTCCTCAAGTTTGTCCGAAAGCCTGTTGAGGTCGTCGGCGCAGGCGTATACCGGAGCGGTCTCAAGATTGTTGCCCGGCAGGAACGAGAGCAGACGCTTGAGCTCCGCGAAGCACTCGGCCTCGGTCTTAAAAGCCTTGGCCGCCACACCGCTCTTGGTCGCGTGGGTCGCGGCTCCGCCCAGCTCCTCAAAGCTTACGTCCTCGCCCGTGACCGACTTTACGACCGCAGGGCCCGTGATGAACATCTGGGCCGTGTTTTCAACCATAAATATAAAATCACAGATAGCGGGAGAATACACCGCGCCGCCCGCACAGGGGCCCAGAATCAGCGAGATCTGGGGCACGACGCCCGAGGTCAGCGTGTTTCTCAAAAAGATGTCTCCGAATCCCTTGAGCGCGTCTATGCCCTCCTGGATCCTGGCGCCGCCCGAATCGTTGATGCCGACGATCGGAGCGCCCATCTTTGCCGCCATTTCCATGACCTTGCAGATCTTGGCCGCGTGCATCTCGCCGAGCGAGCCGCCGATGACCGTGAAGTCCTGGGCGTAGGCGTAGATCAATCTGCCGTCCACCGTGCCGTAGCCCGTCACGACGCCCTCTCCGGGGGCGTCTGTATTCGCCATGTTGAACTCGCTGCATCTGTGCTTAACAAACGCGTCGATCTCCACAAAGCTGCCCTCGTCAAAAAGCATGTCAAGCCTTTCGCGGGCTGTCATTTTGCCGCTGTCGTGCTGCTTTTTGATCTTGCCGTAGCCGCCGCCCTGCTCGATCGCCGCGCGCAGGCTCTGCAAATCCTCTGTCTTACTCATAAAATATGCCTCCTTCGGAAAATCGTTTTTCAACGGTGGGTTTTCTTTATTCCGTTGCCGCTGTAGCGCGGTTTCTTTTTCGGGCGGGCCTGCGCGGGTCTGCGCCGCTTGGCCGCCTTTTCGCCGTACATGTCATGGCTCTTCTCGCGGGACGACACCTTGCCGGTGCCTATCTTTTTGAGCATGTTGACCTCAGACTCCGAAAGTCTGCGCCACTTGCCGAGCGGCAGGTGACCGAGCGCCAGCCCCGCCTCGCGGGTGCGCTTTAGGCGCTTGACTATGCAGCCCGTCGCCTCGAACATCTTTCTCACCTGGCGGTTCCTGCCCTCGTGGATCGTGATCTCGATCTTGGTGCCAAGCTGCGTCGCGCCGAGCACCGACACCTCGGCGGGGGCGGTGCGGCGGCCGTCTACCACAACTCCGTTTCTGAGCCGCGTTATGGTCTGCATGTCGATCTTGCCGGTCACCTCGGCGATGTACGTCTTTTCCACATTGTTTTTCGGGTGTGTGATCCTGTAGGTCAAATCGCCGTCGTTGGTCAAAAGCAGCAGTCCCTCGGTCTCGTAGTCCAGTCTGCCGACAGGGTATATCCTGTCCGGAATGTCGCTGACAAGGTCCATCACGGTGTCGCGCTCCTTGTCGTCGCTGACCGTGGTGACGAATCCCGCCGGCTTGTTGAGCATGATATAAACGAGCTTACGCGCAGGGCGGACTTCCTCTCCGTCCACCGTCACGACGTCCCGGTCCTCCTCGACCTTGACGCCCATCTCGGCGACGGTCTCGCCGTTTACCGCGACTCTGCCGCTTTTTATGATTTCCTCGCTGCCGCGCCGCGAAGCCACGCCGCAGTCCGCGAGATACTTTTGCAGTCTGACCATAAAAATCCCCGTTCCGCGCTTTTGACGCGAAGATCAAAAGCGCCTTAAAAACACATTTGCGATATATTATAACTCATTTTCGCCTCAAATTCAACACGAACCGAGGCAAAAAAATAACCGATTATATTTCATAAAATCGGCTATCTATTAGTATTTTTGTATAATTTTTAACAAGACGGCTTCTTATTCCTTAACAAGACTGTTTTTTATTCTTTAAAAGGAATACCGAGCTTTTTGAAGGTCCTGGCAAGGAACACCAGGCACAGCACTACGGCGGCTATCTCGGCGATCGGGAGCGACCACCATATAAGCTCGAGCCTGCCGAGCAGCGACAGCAGATACGCCGCTGGCGCCAGGATAACCAGCTGTCTTGAGACCGAGACCATCAGCGAGTACAGACCCTGACCCAGAGCCTGCAGCACCGACAGGGAGACAATGCTGAAGCCCGCCGCCAGAAAGCTGATGCTGATTATGCGCAGCGCGGGAATTCCCATAGCGGTCATCTCGGGCGAGGCGTTGAACATCCACAAAAGCTGCCTCGGGAAGATCTGGAATATCAGAAATCCGACAAGCATCGCGGCCATGGCGTATGTAATGCTCAGGCGCATGGTCTTTATTATCCTGGGATATTTTTTCGCGCCGTAGTTGTAGGCTATGATCGGCACCATGCCGTTGTTTAATCCGAATATCGGCATGAATATAAAGCTGTTGAGCTTGAAGTACACGCCGTACACCGCGGTGGCGGTCGAGGTGAACGCGATGAGTATCTTGTTCATAATAAACGTCGTGAGCGAGGATATCGCCATCATCAGTATAGAGGGCAGGCCCACCTTGTAGATATTGGCGATAATGTCGAGCCGCGGCAGCATTTTCTTCAGGCTGAACCTCAGCTCCTTGTTGACCTTTATGTTGAAAACGATCGTCAGCAGCATGGCGACTATCTGGCCCATAACGGTGGCGGCGGCCGCTCCGGTGACGCCCATTGCGGGCAGACCGAACTTGCCGAAAATGAATATCGGGTCGAATATTATGTTTATGACCGCGCCGATACCCTGGGTTATCATGGTGTATATCGTCTTGCCCGTCGCCTGAAGCAGTCTCTCGCCCATTATCTGGCCGAACAGTCCGAACGAGAATATCGCGACGACGCTCATGTATTGATAGCCGTACTGCACGATCTGAGGATCGCTCGTCTGTATGGTGAAAAACCTATGCGACATCGTAAGCCCGATAACAAGCATTACAAGCCAGTTGACGAGCGCCAGAAAAATGCTGACGCTTGCGGCCTTGTTCGCGGTCTTGAAATCCTTGGCTCCCAAGGATTTGGACACAAACGAGTTGACGCCCACTCCGGTGCCGCTCGCGATCGAGATCATGAGGTTCTGGACCGGGAACGCCAGCGAAACGGCGGTCAGAGCGTTCTCGTTGATCTGCGCCACAAATATGCTGTCGACTATGTTATAGAGCGCCTGAACGAGCATCGAAATAATGATAGGGAGCGACATGGTGATGAGCAGCCGATTGACCGGCATAACGCCCATCTTGTTCTCCCGCGCGGTGTTGTCTTTTGTCATAAAATCTCTCCTTACTAAACTCCTATATGTATATAACACAATATATAATTTTTGTCAACAGCCGAAAAAGACAAAAATATTGACGGAGCGATTAAATTATGATAAAATATAGCCATAATGACATGGATGTGATAATTATGGACAAAGTTCTGCGCGAGCTTAAAAACATCGCGGCGCGCCGCGGCTTTGTAAACAGACTTGTTCTGTTTGGTTCAAGGGCCCGGGGCGATAACGAAAAGAACTCCGACTACGACATTGCTGTGTTCTCGACCAAAATAACCGATGCCGAAAAGACCGCGCTTTTGGAAGAGATCGACGCTGTGGAGACCCTGAGCAAAATCGACGTTGTGTTTATCAAGCCCGGTGATACCGACACTGAGCTGTACCAAAATATAATCCGCGACGGAGTTGATATTATGAATAAATTTGCCGCAAAACTTGAAAATTATAAAAACGCGCTGGGAAGACTGCGCGAGTCTATCGCCGAGGCCGCCGAAAGCAGCAGTCTCACAATGCGCGACGGCGTTATTCAAAGATTCGAATTCACCGCCGAGCTCTCGTGGAAAACCATGCGCGAATATCTGCTCGCGCTTGAGGTGAGCGATATCAACAATCCCCGCAATGTGCTCAGAGAGGCGCTGAGCAACGGCCTGATAAGCGACGGGGAAGGATGGCTGACGCTGATCAGGGACAGAAACGCGACCTCGCACGTGTATGACGAAAAGGACGCGGACGAAATATATATGAGGATAAAGACCCGTCATATAAAATTGTTTGATGATTTACTTGTTATACTTTTAAAGAAATAAAAAAGACACCTCATCCGAGCGCCTTCGGCGCCCACCTTCCCCTCAAGGGGAAGGCAAAAAAGGCTTCCCCTTGAGGGGAAGCTGTCTGCGAAGCAGACTGATGAGGTGTCACATCGTTTTTTATCTTCCTCTGTATTTTTTCGGGGTGAGTTTATACATAATGACCGCCAGGATCACCGAGGCGATCGTGTCTGGCACCTTTATCACAAACGTGCCGAACATTCCGGACAGAAACGTTCCGAATCCGCGCGACGCCGCGATCTCGGAAAAATAATTCTCCCAATAAAGATTAGACACGCCGCCGATCCGCCAGTATTTCAAAAGCCCCGAAAGCAGCGTGGACGCAACGATTATCAGCACAGTCGAGATCACGACCCTGCCGAACCTCAGGCGGTTCTCGCGGTCGAGCATGATCGCCGCAAGCAGCGCCGCCGCGGCCGACACGCTGTAGTACACCAGCGTTGTGGGGCCGTTGATGAATATTGCGCGGAAAAAGTTGTTGATAAGTCCCACGATCAAGCCCGCCGCGGGCTCAAGTATTATCGTGGCTGCTATCGTTCCCGTGACGTCCATCCACAGAGGCGCCGAGACCCGTGTCATTATCTCCTCCGGTATCATATTGACCGCCACGCAGATCATCATGATAACCGCGTAGCGTTTTTGCTTAAATGTCATGCCGGAGAGAAATCCTTTTATTTTTTTCATTTTTTATCTCCCTCCGTTTCTTCGGCCTTATTGGGGCCGTCCGCCTTTTCCTCTTCTTTTTTGTCGCTTTCCTTGACAGCGCCGTTGATCTCCTCCATAAATCCCGCGGTCACGATACCGGAGGGCAGGGCGATGACCGCGATACCGAAGATCGAGGACACCATGCTTATCATCTTTCCTATGTTCGTCACCGGGTAAATATCGCCGTAGCCCACGGTGGTGAGGGCGGTCGTCGCCCAGTATATCGCGTCGTAGAACGTGTCGAACGTATCGGGTTCGTTGATGAACATAGCAAGCGCCGACAGGAATATATAGCCGATAGCTATGAACAGCACCGAGAGCAGCGCCTTTTTCTCCCTCTCGAACACGCGCGCGACCATTCCGAACGATCTCGAATACTGCAGCACCTTGAATATCCTGAACATACGCAGGATCCTGAAGGTCTGAACCAAAATGCCGAGAGACGGCAGTATGCACAAAAGTCCCACGATCGCCATCGGCGTGAACGGATACACGATAAACGCCCACGGCTTGCCGTACTTGCTTCGGAAGTCGTGGACCATCCAGCGCATGATGTAGTCAAGGAACAGTATGTACAGGGTGAAGGTTTCGATAGTGTTGAATATCGGGTACCAGGTCTTGAACATCAGCGGTATGATACTGATGACCGCCGCCATGCTGACCATCAACTCGTAGGCCCTGCCCACCCGGTTTCGGCTGTCCTTATTGAATATAAGCGAATATATGGTGTGTCTCATCGTCTCACCTCAAACAGAGATTACTTTGTGTTATGTGTAAAAAAAATCATTGACTTTTTACGGGAAATGTGTTACCATAGTAACAGGCAGTCATGCGATAATCGCTTTGATTGAATCAATAATAGCGGGGTAAATTCCAGCCCGTCTCATGCGATAATCACTTTGGTTAAATCAATGATTGCATGACGTTGATAACTGCAACTGCAAGCAACAGTTTTTCACTTGGCGTGAGTGTGTGCTTGCGGTTGCTTTTTCTTTTGGCAGCCATTCCCGCCTCTTTTGAAATCAGCCCTGCGCAAATTATATAATACAATATCGATATTTGTCAATCAAGAAAACAAAATTTTTTATTAAAAATTGCTAAAAATTAATTTTAATAAAAACAGAAAAACGGGTCAAAATAAAAGCGTTCCGAAATCGCTTCGGAACCGGAGGTAAAAATGAAAAACGCCGTAATATCAGCATTGATTATAGCGTCTGTTTTAACCGCGAAAACCTACGTTCCCATTCTTTCTTTTGTCAGCGGAGAGGATGGGCGCGCTTATATCACCTCAAATAAGACGCTTTAGATCCCATCGGCCTTTTGTCCGCCCGCGGCCCATGGCTCGGGCGCGGGCGGACGGAAAGGCAGGAAAAATGGCAAGCTACATCATAAACGGCCCGGCGAAAAACTTCGGGGGCAGCGTGAAAATAAGCGGCTCGAAAAACGCGGCGCTGCCGATAATGGCGGCCGCCATGCTGAGCGGCGAAAAATGCGTTCTCAAAAATCTGCCGCGCCTGTCGGACACCGACGCCATGGCGGAGATCATGACCTCCCTCGGCTGCTCGGTCGAGCGAAATGACGGCGTTCTTGAGATCACCGCGGACATAAAAAAACCGCGGCGCAAATGCGGCTATGAGCTGTTTTCCCGTCTGCGCGCGTCGGTGCTCATCATGGCGCCGCTGCTGGCGCGGTTCGGCAGGGCGAAGATACCCATGCCGGGCGGCTGCAAGATAGGAGCGCGGCCCATCGACCTGCACCTTAAAGGCTTTTCGGCGATGGGCGCAAAGATCAGACAGGGTCACGGCATGATCGACGCGTCGGCCCCTGACGGACTTTCGGGCTGCCGGATCTATCTGGACTTCCCAAGCGTCGGCGCCACCGAGAACCTGATGACGGCCGCGTGCTTTGCAAAAGGCGCCACGGTGATAACCAACGCAGCCAACGAGCCCGAGATAGTCGACCTGGCCGAATTTTTGAATAAAATGGGAGCCAAAGTCTCGGGCGCGGGCAGCGACACCGTGACGATCGAGGGCGTGAGCGAGCTCCGCGGCTGCGAGCATAAAATTATCCCCGACCGTATCGAGGCGGGGACGTTTCTTGTGTGCGCGGCGGGGCTCGGCGCGGGCGTCAGGCTTGAGGACGCGCGGCCCCCGCACCTGAAATCGCTGCTGGCAAAGCTGAGCGAGATGGGAACGGACTGCGAGGCGGGAGCCGACTTTATCGAGCTGCGCCCGTCGGGCAGACCCAAGACCGCGGACATAAAAACCATGCCGTATCCCGGCTTTCCAACCGACCTGCAGGCGCAGGCCACGGCGCTGCTGGCCACCTGCGAGGGCAGCAGCATGGTAGTCGAGACCATATTCGAGAACCGCTTCGCGCACATACCCGAACTGAGGCGCATGGGCGCGGGGATCAAGACCGAGGGCAACGCCGCGTTTATAAACGGCGTGCGGCATCTGAGCGGCGCCGAGGTGAGCGCCACCGACCTGAGAGCCGGTGCCGCGCTGGTGACCGCGGCGCTCAAGGCGAGCGGCAAAAGCGTTATCCACAACATAGAGCACATCGAGCGGGGCTACGAAAACTTCACCGAAAAGCTCCGCGCCCTCGGCGCCGATATAGAGCGCCGCCCATAGCGGGCGAAATCAGGCCCGCCCCTTGAGGGGAAGCTGTCGGCGAAGCCGACTGATGAGGTGGCAACGTAGTGATTAGTAATTAGCGAATAGTGTCTACGCGGAGATAGCTTGGCAAAAAATTGTTCGCATGTTCCCGCGTCTCAAGATTGGCTCGCCCCTTGGGGAGAGCTGGCAACGTAGCGACTAGGAAATAGGGACTAGAAACTAGGAATATTTCATGGTTATATTAGGCTCGCCCCTTGGGGAGAGCTGTCGCCGAAGGCGACTGAGAGGGGTTAACGTAGGAACTAGGAAATAGGATCTAGCGACTAGAAATATCTTTCGATGATATTCAATAGTTTCCGTCCTAGTCCCTAGTTACTAATCACTAGTACCTATGTTGACCCCTCTCCGCCCGCAAACGGGCACCTCTCCCCAAGGGGCGAGGCAGATATAGGCTTCCCCTTGAGGGGAAGCTGTCGGCGAAGCCGACTGATGAGGTGGCCTAGTCCCTACGTTGCCCTCCGCTTATCGGCATAATTCATTATAAAATATGGTTTATATATTGACAATTCTTAATAAACAACTTATAATATAATATTAGAAATTATAAGTTTTTAACAATGGAGGTAATGTTATGAAAGCTTCAAAATTCTTATCGCTGTTTCTGTGTATTGTGATGATAATGCCGATGACGGCGATCAATACATACGCGGAAATCACTTTGCAAGCCGACCCCAACACGGGCGCGTTTAACTTCGGTATTGATACCAATCCCGAAGAAGATCCAAACGCCAACTATCTGCAGAAAGAATGCAAAGAAGACGGCAGCGTGGTTTATAAGGTAGTTTGGGAAGACGGCGCAGACATAGGCGCGGCTATTAATGAGCCCGCGATCGATACCGGCAACGATATTTTTATTGACGGCGGTCACTTCGCTTACTTTGAGAATAACGGCAATGATGATAAGTTTACAGGTCCCAAATATACATGGGGCGGTTATAAGCCCGAGGGCGTTAAGGTAGAAGGCGCCATCTATCCGCGCGGTTCTTCCGTTGGTTCCACCGAGCCTGATATGCACGGTGCTTTCGGCGTTGTTATGCCCTTTACCGGCAGAGTTTCTCTCGTTGCCGGCAAAGGCGGCTCCACTACCGGTGAAACCAATCTCTACGCCCGCGTCGGTTACGACGGCGCGGAAATGCTTCTCGGCGACATTAATGCTATGACCGACGATAATGGAGAATATGTTAACAGCTCATTTTCGTTCAACGTATATCCCCTCGATACCGTTATAGCCGAGGGTACTCGCGTATTCTTCTACGGCAGCGGCGCTTCCAATAACCGCATTCTGCTCTCGCAGGTTATAATAACACCCGCGGGCGCTGGCGAAACTCCCGCTCCGCATGTTACTGTTGCTCCCGATTTTACCTCTAAGGTTGTTCCCGCAGTTCAGGTCGGTAAGGAAGAAGATCCGGACTCCGTTACTTCTTCGGATGGTAAACTTATTGTTGATCCGCTTCCCGCCGGCACCGACAAGAACGGCACAGCTCAAACTTGGGCAGCTAAGAACGGTTTGATTTCCGCCGGCAACAATGCTACAGGCCCCGATTTCGTTAAGGCTTCCGTCGATCAGGCTCCCACTCAGGGTTCCGCTATTAAAATCAATGTTACCGAGCCGGGTATGGTTAAGGTTGTTACGGAGATAGGCGCTCCCAGCTCAAGCGGCGACAACAGACACGCTTACGTTCTCAAGTTCCCCGCGGGTCAGACCTACGGCGGCGAGCAGCTGCTCGACTTTGAGAACACCACAGGCGCTAAATACACCGATGATGAGAATATTAACTTTAGCGCTGAGCCCGGCTTCGACTACTATGTATATGTAGACGGTTCAAAGGCAGGCTTCGGCACTGTTGCATTTACTCCCGACACTGCCGTTCCCGAGCAGCCCACACGAATTCCCGACATAACCGAACCTACTCAGGCTCCGGCTCGTCCAACCAAAGTTCCGACGATTCATCACGTCTTTAACTTCGGTTTCGACACCGATCCCGCTGTTGACCCCAACGCCAACTATCTGCAGAGAGAAGACAAGAAAGACGGCAGCGTAGTTTACAAAGTGGTTTATGAAGACGGTACAGATACAGGCGAGGCCCTTAATGAGCCCGCTATTGATACCGACGCCGATATCATCATTGACGGCGGTCACTTCGCTTATTTCGAAAACTCGGGTAATGACGACAAATTCACGGGCCCCAGAAACACCACCGACGGTTATAAGCCGGATGGCGTTAAGGTCGAGGGCGCCATCTATTCACGCGGTTCCTCCGTTGGCGCTTCTGAAGCAGATGTTCACGGCGCTTTCGGCGTTGTTATGCCCTTTGACGGCAAAATTTCTCTCGTCGCGGGCAAAGGCGGCACAACCACCGCTGAAACCAACCTCTACGCCCGCATTGGTTATGACGGCGCGGAAACGCTACTCGGTGACATTAACGCCATGACTGACGATCAAGGCGAGCCGGTTACCGCCCCATTTTCATTCAACATTTATCCTCTCGATACCGTTATAGAAGAGGGCACACCCGTATTCTTATACGGCAGCGGCGCTTCCAATAACCGCATTCTGCTTTCGCAAGTCATAATCACACCCGAGAACGCGGCAGAGACTCCGGATCCTCACGCTACAGATGTTCCCGGCCTTACTTCAAAGGTCGTTCCCGTTGTTCAAACGGGAAGAGAATTTGATCCCGACGCTGTTACATCAGAAGACGGTAAGCTTACGGTTGATCCTATTATGGGCGGCTTCGATAGAAACGGCACCGAAAGCTCTTGGTCTTTCAGAAATGGTCTCATTTCAGCGCTCAACAATCCATACGGTCCCGATTATGTCAAGCCTTCAGCCGATCAGGCTCCTATCCAGGGCTCAGCCATCAAGATCAACGTAACAGAGCCAGGCTCGGTTAACGTTGTTATGGAAATCGGCGCTCCCGGTTCCGGCGGCAACAAGCACGCTTACGTTCTCAAGTTCCCCGCGGGTCAGACCTACGGCGGCGAGCAGCTGCTCGACTTTGAAAATACAACGGGCGTTAAATACATTGATGATGAGAATATTAACTTTAGCGTTGATCCCGGCTTCGACTACTATGTATATGTAGACGGTTCAAAGGCGGGCTTTGGCACCGTTACATTTACTTCCGCAATAGCGAAACCTACTCAGGCTCCAGCTGAGACTCCAAAGCCCGTGGTGACACAAGCGCCTATCATTCCGACGGCAACGCCCGAGCGGCCGAGTGTTTTCGATAGCGCAAAGGGTCCATTTAACTTCGGTATGGACACCGACCCCGACTATGACCCCAACGCCAACTATCTGCAGAGAGAAGACAAAGAAGACGGCAGCGTAGTTTACAAAGTTGTTTATGAAGACGGTTATGATACTACAGGTATTATTGACGAGCCCGCGATCGAAACTGACAATGATATCTTCGTTGACGGCGGTCACTTCGCATATTTCGAAAACGCGGGTAATGACGATAAATTCACAGGGCCCAGAAATAATTTCGACGGTTATAAGCCGGAAGGCGTTAAGGTTGAGGGCGCTATCTATCCGCGCGGCTCTTCGGTCGGTTTTTTCGAGCCCGATGTACACGGCGCTCTCGGCGTTGTTATGCCCTTTGACGGCAGAGTTTCTCTCGTTGCCGGCAAAGGCGGCGCCACAACAGGCAAGACCAATCTCTATGCCCGCGCGGGTTATGACGGAGATGAAATTCTTCTCGGCGATATTAACGCTATGACCGATCCTGAGGGTAATGCCGTTGAACCCTATTCGTTCAACGTATATCCCCTTGATACCGTTATAGCCAAAGACACGCGCGTATTCTTCTACGGCCAAGGCGCTTCCAATAACCGTATTCTGCTTTCGCAGATTATTATAACACCCGCCGGCGCGGATGAAACTCCGGCGCCTCATGTTACTGCGACTCCGGATTTTACCTCTAAGGTTACTCCCGTTGTTCAGACAGAAAGAGAATTTGATCCCGACGCCGTTACCTCAGAAGACGGTAAGCTCACCGTTGATCCTATTATGGGCGGCTCAGATAAAAACGGCACTGTTGGCGCTTGGGCAACCAAGAACGGCCTCATTTCAGCCAACACCAACCCATCGGGTTCCGATTTTGCCAGAGTTTCCGCCGAGCAAGCTCCTATCCAGGGTTCCGCTATCAAAATCAACGTAACAGAGGCAGGCATGGTTAACGTTGTTATGGAAATCGGCGCTCCCGGTTCCGCGGGCAACAAGCACGCTTACGTTCTAAGGTTCCCCGAGGGTCAGACCACCGGCGGCGAGTATGTGCTCGACTTCGAGAATATAAGGGGCGAGAAATATACCGATGATGAGAATATCAACTTTAGCGCAGAGCCCGGCTTCGACTACTATGTATATGTGGACAATTCAAAGGCCAGCTTCGGCACTGTTACGTTTACTCCCGAGAATCCCATTCAGACTCCCGCGACGGAACCGCCCGCGACAGACGTGCCCGCGACGGATGCGCCCGCGACGGATGCGCCCGCGACGGATGTACCCGTGACCGCGAATCCAACACCTACGCGCAGACCCACAGCTCCACCGGAAGCGACTCCCACAGTCACACCAACGGCGGCGCCCACAGCTACGCCGACGGCGATACCTACCGCGGTTCCGACGGACACGCCCGAGCCGACCAAAGTTCCCGTTGTTTTAAGCGGCATAAGGATCAAGTCAATGCCGAAAAATTTGACGGTTACCGAAGGAACCGCTCTTAACATCGACGGCTTGGTCGTTGAGGGAATATACAGCGACGGCACGTTTAAAGAGATCACCGACTACACGCTGAGCGGCTTTGACCCGTCAAAGCTCGGTATGCAGAGCGTGACGGTCGAGTATAACGGATTTACCACAAGTTTTTCGGTGTACGTCGAGGCCAAGAAGCTGACGGGAATCGAGATAACCAAGAAGCCCGACAAGCGCTCGTACATACAGGGCGAGGCGCTTGACACAAGCGGCATGATCGTGAGCGCGATGTACAACAACGACACGAGCGAGGAGATCAAAGATTACACTGTTTCGGGCTATGACCCGAACTATGCGGGCAGTCAGACGATAAGCGTTTCGTACGGCGGATTTTCGGCGGCATTCAGCGTGACGGTGTCGGCGAAAGAACAGACGAGCGGCACGGCCGAGACGCCGAAGATAAGCATATCGAGCTTTATCGGAGGCAAGACGGTGACGCTGACTTGCGCGACCGAGGACGCGGCGATATACTACACGCTTGACGGCAGCGCGCCGAGCGAAACCTCCACGCTCTACACCGAACCGATAAAATTGAGCGAGACAAAGACAATAAAGGCGATAGCCGTGAAGAGCGGAGCCGAAAACAGCAAGATCGCAAGCGGAAAGATAACCGTGGCAGAGACCAAAGCTCCTAACGCCAGCCACATGTCCGGCAAGGTGGAGACGGGCACGGT